>NZ_JBFAHP010000035.1:0-99484 GCF_040654255.1 Streptomyces sp. NPDC050732 | reverse complement strand
GCTGAGCCAGATCGCGGGGTGGCCGGCCTCGCGGACCGCTTCCACCAGGCGGGGCAGGCGCTCGGTGACCTGGTCCGCGCCCATCCGGGCGATCAGGGTGAGCCGGCCCGGGTCGCGCCAGGGGTCCAGCTTCTCGCACAGCGCCAGCAGCTCGGCCACCTCCATGGCGGGCCCGACCTTGCAGGCCACCGGGTTGCTCACCTCGGCGAGCAGCGCCACGTGGGCGCCCTCGACCTGCCGGGTGCGCTCCCCGATCCAGGGCCAGTGGGTGGAGCCCAGAAAGAGGCGGCCCTTGTCGTCGGTGCGCAGCATGGGCATCTCGTAGTCCAGAAGCAGCGCCTCGTGGCTCGTCCACACGCGCGGGCCCACTGTTTCGCGGCCCGCCGCCCGCTCCCGCCAGCCCAGATTCTCCAGGATGTCCCCGGCCGCCATATATCCCGTGATGATCCTGAGCGGGTCGGGGCGGCGGCTTTCGGCGTCGGGTTCGGGGCCGTTGACCATGTGGCCGCGGAAGACGGGCAGTTCGAGGCCGTCGATGACTTCGGTGGGCTTGGAGCGGGGCTTGGCGAACTGGCCCGCGATGCGTCCCACCCGCAGGACGGGCTTGCCGGTGATCAGGCCGAGCCGGCCGGCCAGCAGGTCGAGCAGGGCGGCCTTGCGGGCCACGTGGCGGGGGGTGCATTCCTGGGGGTCCTCGGCGCAGTCGCCGGACTGCAGGACCATCGCCTGGCCGCGGGCCACCTTGCCGAGCAGGGTGCGCAGGGTGGCCAGGTCGTCGCCCTGGACGAGGGGCGGGCGGGCGGAAAGGGCCTCGCCCACCCGGTTCAGCTGGGAAAGGTCGCTCCAGTCGGGTTGCTGCAATGCCCCGCGGATACGAATCTCCCGTATAACGTCTTCCATGACGCACTCCGATCCAGCGGTGAAGTGATACTCGGGCGGGTATTCCCGTGCGCTTGATCTCCCGGTAAACGGAGTCTTCGGCAACGGAATGCCGAGCGCGTGCATCTGCTGGACGAATTGCGCAGGCGCCGAAAGCCCCCCGTTGGCCTTCAGCGATCCTGCCTGATTCAACGAAGCAAATCAACAGCGTTTTGATGTTTCATCGGTGAACGCGATGCAACTTTCAACCATAAAAAAAGCGCACTGACATAAACTCAGTGCGCATCTTTAAACATTGCGGCGGCAGGCGTCGAAACTATTCCGCCACAATTCACAGGGCGGCGAATCAGCGCGCGACCGGAATCGGAATAGTCGATTCCAGTCGCGCGCGTCCGCCGACGTCGGCCGCCGGTGTCAGAGAGGCACCGGCGCCTCCGTCCCGCGCCTGGCGAGGCTCCGGAGGTGCTCCCTGAGGCTGAATCCCGGCGCCGACGCGTCCTCGGGCGTCAGGGCGGCGCCCTGCGTCAGGAGACGGCGGGCCGCGAGGTGGTCGGCGGGCCGGTTGACGGACTCGACCGCCTGCAGCTCCTGCCCGTGGAAGAGCAGCACCGAGAAGGCGTCGGGGTCGTCGCCGAGCACGACCTCCACGTCGTGCCCTTCGTTGAATCCCGCGATCTGCACGGTGGTGGCGAACTGGTCGCTCCAGAACCACGGCAGTTCGTCGTACGCGCGGGGCGAACCGGTCAGCCGCCCGGCGACCGACTGGGCGTGCCCCACGGCGTTCTGGACCGATTCGAGCCGCAGCCGGTTGCCGGAGCGCACCTGCGGGAACGCAGCGCAGTCACCGATGGCCGAGATGTGCGGATCGCCGGTCAGCAGCCGGGAGTCGACGGTGATGCCGCCGTCCACCGGCAGACCGGCTGCGGCGGCCAGCTCCGTGCGGGGGGTGACGCCGACACCGACCAGGACCAGGTCGGCGGGGAGCCGGCGGCCGTCGGCGAGCTCCACCGCGGTGACCCCCGAGCGGCCGTCGCCGTGCAGGGCCGTGACGCCCTGCCCGAACAGCAGCTCGGTGCCCTTGCCGCGGTGCAGCCGCGTGAAGTGCTCCGCGGTCGGCGCCGACGCGACCCGGGCGAGCGGCCGGTCGAGCGCTTCGACGACGGTCACCTCGACGCCCGCTTCCCGCGCCACGGCGGCGAATTCGAGGCCGATGAACCCCGCCCCCACCACCACCGCGCGCCGCGCTCCCGCCAGCGACGACTGCAGCGCGGCGGCGTCCCGCGCGGTGCGCAGGGTGTGTACGCCGCGCAGCTCCGCGCCCGGCACGGAGAGTGTGCGGGGCGTGGCGCCGGTGGCCAGGACGAGGTGGCCGTAGCCGTACGCGGAGCCGTCGGTGAGGCGTACCGTGCGGGCGGCCGGGTCGATCTCCGTCACGGTGCCCGCGACCAGGTCGATCGACTGGCGCACGTAGTACGTGGCGGGCCGCAGCCACAGCTCCGCCTCGTCCGCCTCGCCCTTGAGGTACGCCTTGGACAGCGGCGGACGCTCGTAGGGCAGCGCGTCCTCGGCGCTGATGAGCGTGATGGTCCCCGTATAGCCGAGCTCCCGCAGGGACGCCGCGGTCTGGTAGCCGCCCTGGCCGGCTCCGACCACGACGACCGAATCGGGGTGTGTGCCGTCCGTCATCAGTTCTGCCGTTCCGGGGTGTGGACGATGAGGCCGTCGAGGGCGTCGCTCGACTTGAGCTGGCAGCTCAGCCGGCTGTTGGGCTTGCGGGGGCACGCCGTGAAGTCGAGCATCTCGTCCTCCCGCTCCTGCGGCGGCTCCAGCTTGTCGAGGGTGGTCTCGTCCACGTAGACGTGGCAGGTGGCGCACTGCATGTTGCCGCCGCACTGGGCGACGATGCCGTCGATGTCGTTGAAGACGGCGCCGCGCATGACGCTCGTACCGGCGGGGACGTCGATCGTGGTCTGGTTGCCGTCGACGGCGACGTACGTGATTTTGGGCATGGCGGAACTCCTTGATGGCATCCGGACGTGCGTGCGCGAGGGCGGGTCGTGGTGCGGATGGCCTGGCAAGTGGAAAACGGAAGGGTGAGACGGCGTGCCGACGGCCGAAGGGGGAACGCGGACACCCCTGGCGGCTCGCCATCACTCGCTGGCCGTCGGGACACGCGACGTCCTGGGCCAGGGCTGTGGCAGCGGTTGGAGAGTACCAAACCGATTCGGGCCGGGCCAGGACCGCCCGGGGGATCGGGTGTTGACTCAGTCTTGACTCATGGCCGGCTCAAGGCTGGCGTCCGCGGCGCTTGTCGGGCAGCCGGTGCGTCATGAAGGGCCTGCTGGTCGTGAACTCCCGGAACTTCACCGCGGCGTCGGACAGGTAGGTGTCGCGGCTCCACACCAGCGTGAGCACCCGGCTGCAGTCCGGCGCGTTCAAGTGCACCCAGGCCACCGGGACTTGGGAGTCGGTCCCGGCCTGGCGGGAGATGGCGGGGATCAGGCCGATGCCGAGGCCGGCGCTGATCATGTCCTGACTGGCGCCCGGCTCGTCGCCCTCGCAGGAGATCATTGGGGTGAGGCCCTCGGAAGCGAAGAGGCGGTCCAGGAGCGTGCGTTGCCACTGGCCGACGCGGGTCGTCACGAACGGCTCGGTGGCGATCTCACGGATCGTCACACTCTCCTGGCCGTCGAGCCAGTGGCCGCGCGGGACGGCGAGCAGCACCTCCTCGCGGGCCAGCTCGATCATCTCCAGGTTCGTGCCGGTCAGCGGCTGCGAGGCCACGCAGAAGTCGACCTCCCTGGCGCGCAGCTGACGGTCCATCTCCTCCGCGTTCGACTGGTAGAGCCGGACGTCCGCGCGGGGGTAGGCGGCGCGGAAGCTGCCGAGGAGGTGGGTGATCGTCAGGAGGGTCTCGGAGGCGACGCTGACCCGGCCGAACGCCGTGTCGCGGGCGTCGCTCAGGACCCTGCGGGCGTCGTCGAGCTCGCTCAGGGCGCGGTCCACGTGGTGCAGGAAGACCACGCCGTACTGGTTCAGCCGGATGCGGCGGCCCTGCCGGTCGAAGAGGGGGGTGCCGAGCTCGGCCTCCAGGCGCGCGATGGTGCGGCTCAGGGAGGGCTGGGCGACGCGCAGCTCCTCCGCGGCCCGGCTGATGTGCTCGTAACGGGCGACCGTCTGGAAGTAGCGCAACTGCAGAAGATCCATGATCCACCTTCACTTATGCCTTCCGGGACATCATCACATGGCCAAACCGGTCTTGGATTGCATAAGGATTTCTCTCTACGGTTTTCATCGAGGTCACCGCACAGGTGGCGGGCAACGCGGCCCGGCACCTGCACACGCGAAGCGGCGGCCCCACCGTCCACCGTCCGCCACGACCGGCACACCAACCCCCCTCAGCCGTCCCACCGGCCACCGCCCCCAGGAAGGTCGCATCATGAGCGCTGCGGATCTGGCCCGACTCCAGTTCGCGGCCACGACCGGCATCCACTGGCTGTTCGTGATCCTCACCATGGGACTCGTCCCCATCGTGGCGATCATGCACACCCGGGCCGCGTTCACCCGTGATCCCGCCAAGAGAGCAGTCCGGGAGCGTATGACTCGCTTCTGGGGCCAGCTCTACGTCATCAACTACGCGGTCGGCATCGTCACCGGCCTCGTCATGGAGTTCCAGTTCGGGCTCAGCTGGAGCGGCCTGAGCAAGTTCGCGGGCAACGTCTTCGGCGCCCCGCTGGCCCTCGAAACCCTCATCGCCTTCTTCGCCGAGTCCACCTTCCTCGGCATGTGGATCTTCGGCTGGGGCCGTCTGCGCAGAGGCGTGCACGTCACGCTCATCTGGCTGGTCGCCCTGACCGCGTACGCCTCCGGATACTGGATCCTGATCGCCAACGGCTTCATGCAGCACCCCGTCGGCTACGAGGTCCGCGACGGCGCCGCCTACCTGACCGACTTCGGGGCACTGCTCACCAACTCCAGCGCCCTGATGGCCCTCTTCCACCTCTCGCTCGGCGCCCTGACGACGGGCGGTTGCTTCGTCGCCGGCGTCAGCGCCTGGCACTACCTGCGCGGCACCAAGGAGACCGAACTCTTCCGGCCCTCCCTGAAGCTCGGGCTCTGGGTGTCGACCGTCGCCTCCTTCTTTGTGGTCGTCGTCGGCGAGATGCAGCGCCCCATCATCGAGCGCACCCAGCCCATGAAGGACGCGGTCCTGGAGAACAGCGGCGTCGCCGAGCTGCAGGCCGAGCTCGTCAAGGAGCACGGGCCCGGCAACTACGTGCCCTGGCAGGACACGATGCGGATCTCGATGGACGTCATGACGCTCATCGGCAACACCGTCTCCACCATCACCTTCATCGCCCTCATCCTTCTGTGGAAGGACCGGCTGATGCGCTGGCGCTGGGCCTCCTGGATCCTGGTCGCGACGATCCCCTTCCCGTTCATCGCCTCCGTCGGCGGCTGGATCGTCCGCGAGGTCGGCCGCCAACCGTGGATCGTCTACGGCGAGTTGACCGTCGAGGACGCGCTGTCCCACGTCGGGAAGACCTCGCTGCTCCTGTCCTGCGTCCTGTTCATCGCCATCTTCGTCGCGCTGGCCGTGACCAACTGGACCCTGATCACTCGGTTCGCGCTCCGCGGCCCCGACGCCACCCAGCTCGGCGTCAGCGAGCCACTGCCGGAAGACCTCCCCGAGGGCCCGGACGGCAGCACCAGCGAGAAGCAGCCGGTGCCCGCGCTCTGAGCCGGGCCGACCCGGCACCCCCCACCGAGATGACCTCCCCTGCTGTAACGGAAAGTTGAGCGAGATGAGTCTGGAGACCGTCTGGCTGGCCCTCCTGGGCCTGCTACTCGCCGGGTACTTTGTCCTCGGCGGCTACGACTACGGCGCACAGATGCTGCACCCCTTCCTCGGCCGAGACGGTCAGGAGGAGAAGCGCACCGGCGGAAACGCCGCCCTCGACGCCATCGCGCCGTTCTTCCTGGGCAACGAGGTCTGGCTGGTCGCCTTCGCCGGAGTCATGTTCGGCGCCTTCCCGCACCTCGAAGGCACCCTCCTGTCCGGCATGTACCCGCTGATCGTGGCGATCCTCGCCGGCCTGGTCCTCGGCAACGCCGCGGTCCAGCTCCGCCGCCGCTCCCACAGCGCCCGCGGCCGCCGGACGTGGGACGCCCTGATCGTCTTCGGCGGCGTCGTCCCCGCCGTGGCGTGGGGCCTGATCGTCGGACTGCTGCTGCACGGCGTGCCCCGCCGCGCCGACGGCAGCTTCCACATCGGGTTCGGCGACGTGTTCACGCCGTTCGTGCTCGCCTGCGGAGCCACCACCGTGCTGCTCTTCGCGGCCCACGGCGCGACCTTCGTCGCCCTCCGCTCGGAGCCCCGACTCGCCGCCAGGGCGCGGCAGCTGGGCGCCAAGCTGCTCGTCGGCGTCGCCGCCACGGGCGCCCTCGCCCTGCTCCTCACGCTCTTCGGGGCGGGCGCCTCGATGACGAACCGCGCGAGCTCCGCCGTCATCGCCGTCCTGCTCGTCGCGGCCCTCGCCGCCGCCTGGTGGTACCTCAGCCGCGGACACAACGTCCTCGCGTTCGCCGCCACCTGCGCCGCGACCGCGCTGCCCGTCCTGCTCGTGGGCGCGGGCCACTACCCGTACCTCCTGATCACCGACGCCGGCGCGGGCCTTGACATCGACCACGCCATCACCGACGACGCCACGCTGAAGATCCTCAGCGGCTTCGGGATCCTGGTGATCCCGACGATCCTCGCCTACCAGTTCTGGAGCTGGTGGGCCTTCCGGGGGCGGACGGGACAGCGTCACCCCAGCTACTTCTGACCCCCGGAAAGCGACGAGAGGGACCCCCACGATGAAGCCCGTCGAACGCCGCCTGACGCGGGAAATACCGGCACTGCGGCGCCACATGACGTACTCCTCGGTGCTGGCCCTGGCGGGCGCCGGGCTCATCGTCACCCAGGCCGTCCTGCTGGCGACGGCGCTCGCGGACGGCTTCGCCGGACACGGGCTCCGCACCGGCACACTGGCCGCGCTGGGCGCCGTCATGGCGCTGCGCGCACTCCTCACCTGGCTCCGCGGCGTCCTCGCCCAGCGCGCCGCCGCCGACGCCAAGCGCACCCTGCGGGACCGCATCACCGGACGGCTGCAGCGGACAGGACCGCTGCGGCTGACCGCCCGCCGCCACGGCGAGACGGCCACGCTGCTCACCCGCGGCCTCGACGCCCTCGACCCGTACATCGTCGGCTACCTGCCCACGATGGCGGCCACCGCGGTCGTCCCCCTCACGGTCGTCGGCTGGGTGTGGTGGACCGACTGGACCTCCGCGCTGATCATCGTCATCACCCTGCCGCTGATCCCCGTGTTCGGCGCGCTGGTCGGCATGCACACCGCCCAGCGCACCGCCCGCCAATGGCGGTTGCTGTCCCGCCTCGGCGGCCACTTCCTGGACGTGGTGGCCGGCCTGCCGACCCTCCGCGCCTTCGGCCGCGAGCGGCACCAGACCAAAGTCGTGCACGAGATGGCGGACGCCCACCGGCGCGCCACCATGCGGACCCTCCGCGTCGCGTTCCTCTCCTCCCTCGTCCTGGAAACCGTCGCCACCCTCTCCGTGGCGCTCGTCGCCGTCCCCGTCGGACTGCGGCTGCTCCACGGCGACGTCGGCCTGCACACCGCCCTGGTCGTCCTGTTCCTCGCCCCCGAGGCGTACCTGCCGCTGCGCGCCATGGGCGCCGCCTTCCACGACAGCGCCGAGGGCATCGCCGTCGCCGAACGCGTCTTCACCGTCCTCGACGAAGAGGACACCTCCCCGGCGCCCGCCGACCGCGTTCCCGCCCCCGACGCCCGCACCGCCCCTCTCACCCTCGACGACGTCACCGTCCACCACCCGGGCCGCACCGAACCCGCCCTCCGCAACGTCTCCCTGACCATCGCCCCCGGCGAGCACATCGCCCTCATCGGCCCGAGCGGCGCCGGCAAGTCCACGCTGCTCTCGCTGCTCCTCGGCTTCGTCACCCCCGCGTCGGGGCGGGTCGAGGCCGGCGGTGTCGACCTCGCCCGCCTCGACATCGACGACTGGTGCACCCAGGTGGCGTGGGTGCCGCAGCGCCCCCACCTCGTCGCCGGGACCGTCGCCGAGAACATCCGCCTCGGACGACCCGACGCGAGCGACGCCGAGGTGCGGGAGGCGGCCCGCGCCGCGTCCGCCGACCTCTTCGTCGACGAACTGCCCCAGGGGTACGGCACGGTGCTCGGCGAGCACGGCGCCGGGCTCTCCGCCGGTCAGCGCCAGCGCATCGCACTGGCCCGCGCCTTCCTCAAGGACGCCCCCGTCCTGCTCCTCGACGAGCCGACCGCCCACCTCGACCCCGAGAGCGAGGCCGCCGTCACCCGCGCCACGGTCGCCCTCATGCGCGGCCGCACATCGATCGTCGTGGCCCACCGCACCAGCCTGCTCCCACACGCGGACCGCATCATCACGGTACGAGCGGGCGGCATCTCCCTCCCCGGGGCGGCGCCCGCGTCCGGGCTGGCGCCCGCGCCTGGGGCGCCCGAGACCGGAGCGGTACCCGCGTCCGGGCCGGCGCCCGCGGCCGGATCGAACCCCGTGCGTGTGCAGACGTCTGCGTGCGAAGGAGTGCCCGAGTCCGAGTTGCCGCCGGCGCCCGAGCCGCTGCCCGCGTCCGGTGCGGCACACACGCCCGGGGCGCCCGAGGCCGGAGCGGTACCCGGGTCCGGGTCGGCGCCCGCGGCCGGGCCGGCCCCCGTGCACGTAGAGACGCCCGCGCGCGAAGTAGCGCCCGAGTCCGGATTGCCGCCGGCGCCCGCGCCCGAGCCGCTACCCGCGCCTGAACCAATCCCCGCCCACGAACTCCCCTCGTCGGAAAGCCTGGTGGCCTCATGACCGTCTACGCCGAGGCCGTTGCCCCGAGCGCCGACGCCCCCGGGCGGCCCGTCCGCAAGACCCGTCCCACCGTTCGGCTCCTGCGCCACCTCCTGCCGTACTGGCGCAGGCTGCTGCCCGCCGCGCTCGCCGCGGCCGGCAGTGAACTCGCCGCCGCCGCGCTGATGGCGACCGCCGCCTGGCTCATCACCCGTGCGGCCGAGCAGCCGCCGCTCGCCGCGGTGAGCGTCGCGATCGTCGCCGTGCGGGCGCTGGCCCTGGGGCGTGGCGCGCTGCGCTACATCGACCGGCTCCTCGGCCACGACGGTGTGCTGCGGGCCGTCGCGGGGTTCCGCGCCCGGGTGTACGAGGCGCTGGTGCCGCTCGCGCCCGCGGGCACCCCCGCCTTCCGGAGCGGGGACCTGCTGACCCGTCTCGTCGACGACGTGGACGCCGCCCAGGACCTGCTGCTGCGCGTCATGATCCCGGTCACGGCGGCCTGCGTGGTCGCCGCGAGCGCCACCGGCCTGACCATGGTGCTGCTGCCGGAGGCGGGCCTGCTGCTCGGGCTGCTGCTGGCCGTGGCGGGACTGCTCGTGCCCGCCCTCGTGCTCGTCCTGTCCCACCGCGCGGGCCGGGACGAGAAGGCGGCGCGCGCCGAACTCGCCGCCGTCACCGTCGACCTGACCCAGGGCGCCGCGGACCTCGCCGCGTACGGTGCCCGCGGCCGCACCCACGACCGGGCCCGCCGCGTCACGGCCCGGATCGCAGGGCTTGAGCGCCACAAGGCCCTGACCACCTCGCTCGCCCAGGCCGTGGTGCTGGTGCTGCAGGGCGCGGCGACGGTCGGCGTCACCTGGCTCGCGCTGCGCGCCCACGCGGCGGGCGACCTGCCCGCCGTACAGCTCACCGTCCTCGCGGTCCTCGCGCTCGTCTCCTTCGAGGCCCTCGCACCGCTGCCCGCCGCCGCCCGCCGCTTCGCCGAGGTCCGGGCCTCCGCGCAGCGCCTCGCCGACCTGTTCGACACGCCGGCGCCCGTCGCCGACCCCACAGCCCCGGACCCGCTGCCCACCGACGAACCGCTCGACGTGACCATCGACGGCCTGCGGGTCCGCCACATCCAGGACGGCCCCCCGGCCCTGGACGGGGCGAGCCTGCGGCTGCCGGCCGGTCACCGGGTGGTGCTCCTCGGTGCCAGCGGGTCCGGTAAGTCGACGCTGATCGCCGCGCTCATGCGGTTCGTACCGTACGAGGCCGGCAGCGTCCGCGTCGGCGGACGCGAACTGAGCCACTGCTCGGGCGCCGACGCCCGCCGCGCGATCACCGGCATGACGCAGGACGCACACGTCTTCCACGCCACGATCCGCGCCAACCTGCTCCTCGCCGCACCCGACGCCACCGACGCCGACCTGCGCGAGGCGGCCTGCAGGGCACGCATCCTGGAGTGGATCGAGTCCCTGCCCGACGGCTGGGAGACCGTGCTCGGCGGGGACGGCGCCACCGTCTCGGGCGGCCAGCGCCAACGCCTCCTCCTCGCCCGCGCGCTGCTCGCCGACCCGCCCGTCCTCGTCCTGGACGAACCCACCGAGGGCCTCGACCCGGACACCGCCGCCGAGGTGCTCGCCGACATCCTCGACGCCACCCGGGGCCGCACCACGCTCCTCGTCACGCACGAGCGCGCGGGCCTCGCCGCGGCCGACGGGATCGTGACCCTGGACCGGGGCCGGATCCGCCCCGCCACCCCCGAGGACCTCGACTCCACGGCGGACGGCCCGGTCGCCGTCGCGCTCTGAGTCCCTCTTGCCAAGCTCCGGCGGGAAGCCGAGGATTGTCCCTCCTCGGACGACCTCCGAGGGGCGCGCGACCCGAGTGAGGAGCGAAGGCCATGGACTTTGGGCTCGTACTGCAGACCGACCCGCCCGCCTCGGAGGTCGTCGGACTCATGAGGCGCGCGGAGCGCAACGGCTTCCACTACGGCTGGACGTTCGACTCGTCGGTCCTGTGGCAGGAGCCGTTCGTCATCTACAGCCGCATCCTCGAACACACCACGCGACTGACCGTCGGCCCCATGGTCACCAACCCGGGCACCAGGACCTGGGAGGTCACCGCCTCCACCTTCGCCACGCTCAACGACATGTACGGCAACCGCACCGTGTGCGGCATCGGGCGCGGCGACTCCGCGATGCGCGTCGCAGGGCGCAAGCCCAACACCCTCGCCCGCCTCGCCGAGGCGATCGACGTCATCCGTGACCTCGCCGAGGGCCGAGAGGCGGACATCGGCGGCCAGCGGCTGCGGCTGCCGTGGGTGCGGGACGGGAAGCTGCCGGTGTGGATGGCGGCGTACGGCCCGAAGGCGCTCGCGCTCGCCGGACAGAAGGCCGACGGGTTCATCCTGCAGCTCGCCGACCCCTATCTGACGCAGTGGATGGTCAAGGCCGTGCGGGACGCGGCCGCCGACGCCGGGCGCGACCCGGCGGACGTCAAGATCTGCGTGGCCGCGCCCGCGTACGTGGGAGACGACCTCGCACACGCCCGCGAGCAGTGCAGGTGGTTCGGCGGAATGGTCGGCAACCACGTCGCCGACCTGGTCACCCGGTACGGCGAGCACTCCTCGATGGTGCCCGAGGCCCTCACCGCGTACATCAAGGCCCGCAAGGGCTACGACTACAGCCACCACGGGCGCGCCGGGAACCCCGACACCGCCTTCGTGCCCGACGAGATCGTCGACCGGTTCTGCCTGCTGGGGCCCGTCGAAGCACACCTCGAACGGCTCGGCGAGCTCCGGGAGCTGGGTGTCGACCAGTTCGCGGTGTACGCGATGCACGACGCCCGGGAGGACGTCATCGACGCGTACGGCGCCTCGGTCATCCCGGCACTCTCCTGAAGCCCACCCGGCCATGACCTGATCCGCCGTACAGGCCCTAGGGCACGCGGGCCGTCCACTCGGCGGTCGTGAACTTGGTCCGCACGAGGTCCTGGGCGCGCGCCATCTCCTCGTCGGTGACCTTCCCCTCGGCGAGGCCGTAGCGGCCGCGGAACGAGTCGACCATGCGCTCGATGACCGCCTCGCGGGGCAGGCCGGTCTGGCGGCGCAGCGGGTCGACCCGCTTCTTGGCGCTCCGCGTGCCCTTGTCGGACAGCTTCTCCTTGCCGATGCGGAGCACGTCGAGCATCTTGTCCGCGTCGATGTCGTACGACATCGTCACGTGGTGCAGCACCGCGCCCGGGCCGCCGCCGGGCGCCACCATGCGCTTCTGCGCGGCACCCGCGATCTTCCCCGCGTCCGTCGCGATGTCGTTCAGCGGCTGGTACCACGCCTTGATGCCCATGTCGGCGAGCGCGCCGAGCACCCAGTCGTCGAGGTAGGCGTAGCTGTCCTGGAAGGAGAGCCCCTGCACGAGGGCGTCCGGGACGGAGAGCGAGTACGTGATGGTGTTGCCGGGCTCCACGAACATCGCCCCGCCGCCGGAGATCCGGCGCACCACGTCGATGCCGTGCCGGGCCGCGCCCTCCGCGTCGACCTCGTTGGCCAGCGACTGGAAACTGCCGATGATCACCGAGGGTGAGGCCCACTCCCACACGCGCAGCGTCGGCGGCCGCCGCCCCGCCGCGACCTCCTGCGTCAGCACCTCGTCGAGGGCCATGTGCAGCGCGGGCGGCTGCGGCGCCTCGTGGATCAGCTGCCAGTCGTAGTCGGTCCAGTCCGTCGCGTGCGCGAGGGCGCGGCGGACGGCGATCCCGACACCCTCGGACGTCAGGCCGTACATGACCGTGCCCTCGGGGAGCGCGGCGTCGACCCGGGCGGCGAGACCCTGGGCGTCCGTGTCGGCGGGGGCGCCGTCCAGCGCGCCGTTGATCGCGTCGAGCGCCTCGTCGGGCTCCAGGAAGAAGTCCCCGGCCACGCGCGTGTTCCGCAGCTCACCGCCCTCGACGTCCAGATCCACCACGACGAGCTTGCCGCCGGGGACCTTGTACTCACCGTGCACCGTGCCGCCTCCACGTTCTGTTCCGAATCATCCCCCAACGCTATCCGAGCGCGGGAATGTCCCGTTGTGTGCGCCGTGCGGGGGACCGCGCCCCGGACGGCGCATCCCCGCGCGGCGGACCGGCCGAAGCAGGGGAGGAAGGAACCGGCAGCGAGTGAGACCTGTCGGTTCGCAGGCAACGGACCGGCCCACCCCCCCTGGAGTACGCACCATGCACATCTCGGTCGTCCTGTTCACCTCCGACCTGCGGGTGCACGACCACCCGCCGCTGCGTGCCGCCCGCACGGGCGCGGACGCCGTGGTGCCGCTCTTCGTCCGCGACCGGGCCATCGCGGACCTCGGGCTCGCGGGCCCGAACCGGGAGGCGTTCCTCGCCGACTGCCTCGCCGACCTCGACCGGCGGCTGCGGGAGCGCGGCGGCAGGCTCGTGGTGCGCGAGGGCGACCTCGTCGAACAGGTGCGGTCCGTCGTCGAGGCGGCGGACGCCGACGAGGTCCACATGGCGGCCGGCGTCAGCCGGTACGCGCACGCCCGCGAGCAGCGGCTCCGCGAGGCGCTGGAGCGCGACGGCCGACGCCTGTACGTCCACGACGCCGTGGTCACCGCGGTTGCCCCCGGCGCGGTGACCCCCGCGGGCTCCGACCACTTCGCCGTCTTCACCCCGTACTTCCGCCGCTGGTCGGCGCAGGGCGTGCGCGCCGTACTGCCCGCCCCGCGCACCGTGCCCGTCCCGGACCACATCCGCTCCGTCCCGTTCCCCGACCGCGACGACATGGACGGCCTCTCGCCGGGGCTCGCCCGCGGCGGCGAGAGCGTCGGCCGCGCGCTCTGGAAGGCGTGGCTGCGCGACGGCATCGACCGGTACCTGGAGACCCACGACGACCTCGCGGCCGACGACACCTCGAAGCTCTCGCCGCACCTGCACTTCGGCACGCTGTCCGCCGCCGAACTCGTCCGCGCGGCCCGCGACCGGGCGACCGCGGGCGCCGACGGGTTCGTCCGGCAACTGTGCTGGCGCGACTTCCACCACCAGGTGCTCGCCGCCAGACCGGCCGCGGCCACCGCCGACTACCGCACCCGCGGCGACCGCTGGCGTTCCGAGGAGTCGGCGCGGGAGGACGTCCGGGCATGGCAGGAGGGGCGCACGGGCTATCCGATCGTCGATGCCGCCATGCGCCAGCTGCGCCACGAGGGGTGGATGCACAACCGCGGCAGGCTGCTCACCGCGAGCTTCCTGACCAAGACGCTCTACGTCGACTGGCGGGTGGGCGCCCGGTACTTCCAGCGGCTCCTCGTCGACGGCGACACCGCCAACAACCAGCTCAACTGGCAGTGGACGGCCGGGACCGGCACGGACAGCCGCCCCAACCGGGTGCTCAACCCCGTGCTCCAGGCGAAACGTTACGACCCGGACGGCACCTACGTACGCCGTTGGGTGCCCGAGCTCGGCCCGCTGCGGGGCGCGGCGGTCCACGAGCCCTGGAAGCTGCCGGACCGCGAGCGGGAACGCTACGACTATCCCGAGCCGCTCGTCGAACTGGCCGACGGGCTCAGCCGGTTCAAGCAGGCGAGGGGCATCGCCTGACCGGTCCGCTGCCCGCAGGCTCTCAGGTCGTGGCGATCCTCTCCACGAGGGAGCGCACCGCCTCCAGCGGGTCGGCCCCGGGCGGAGGCGCGGGCGGCTCGCCGACGACGGGCCGTTCGGTGAAGCCGGTGTCCAGGTGCGGGGAGCGGATGTCGTGGACCGCGACGGACCGCGGCGCGAGCTCCTCCGCGAGCACGCGGAGCCAGCTGCCCAACGCGGCCTTGGAGGCGGTGTAGTCGGCGGTGCCCGCGAGGTGGCAGGCGGCCGTACGCGACCGGGGCTCCGTCGCCCCGCCGGTGGCCGCCAGCAGGAACCCCTTGTCCGCCACCACGCGGGCCGCGCCCCGCAGCACGGCCATGGGGCACAGCGCGTTCACCGTCAGGAGATGCCCGGCCACGTCGTTCGACACGTCCTCGACGGCGCCGAACCCCGTGGCCCCGACCGTCACGAGCACCCCGTCGAGCCCCAGGAGCATCCGCTCCGCCCACGGGCCGAGGGCGGAACACTGGTCCAGGTCCGACGCCTCGAAGCACCGGGCCGGGACCCCGCCGAGGTCCCGCGCGAGCGCGGTGAGCCGCACCGGATTGCGCCCCGCGACAGCGACTTGAGCGCCGAGCTCGGTCAGGGCCCGGGCGGCGAGACCACCGAGGACGCCGGTGGCCCCGACCACCAGAACACGGGCACCCGAGATTTCCATGTCTGCCTCCCAACGCCTGCATGTGATGCCGGATGTACGGGACTTCACGCCGGGCGGGCCGGACGGATGCAGGGCGCGGCGGGCACGGAGGGAACGGCGGGCAGGGCCGGCGCTGCGGTTCCCAGGCCGTTCCGCAGGGCCCGCAGCCCGCGCCGCGTGTGGCTCTTGACGGTGCCGAGCGGCAGGCCGGTCCGCTCCGAGATCTGGCTCTGCGTCAGGTCCGCGTAGAACGCCAGGTGCAGCACCAACTGCTGTGCCGGGGGCAGGTTCGCGAGTTCGTGCTGGACGACGATCCGGTCCAGGATCTGCTCGGGGCAAGGGCCCGCGGCGACGGGGACCGCGTCCTGCCGGGCGCCCACGGCCGCCACAAGCCCGGCACGCCGGGCCCTGGCGGTGAGCGCGTCGGCGACCTTGTGGCGCGTGATGCCCACCAGCCAGCCGCCCAGGCCGCCCGCGCCCGGACGGTACCCGCGCCGGCCGCGCCAGGCGGCGAGGAACACCTGCTGCGTCACGTCCTCGGCGTCCGCGCCGTCGCCCAGCGCGCGCCCGGCGAGCCGGTGGACGAGCCGGCCCCAACGGCGGTAGGCGGCCGCGAGACAGAGTTCGTCACCGGCGGCGAAGCCCGCCGCCAGCTGATCGTCCCCGAGCAGGTCCTCGGGGTGCCGGATGCCGTCGTGGGTCCCGGAGTCGACCGTCACCATGATGCGTACTCCTCGTGCGGGGGCCGGAGTTGACCCCACACTGGTGACAGTCCGCGAGAGACGACAACTCGCAGCGATTGTGCGTCGTATCGTCGCGGGATGGGAGCTACCCGGCGACCGGGCCACGCCCGGCAGAACGACAAGGACCCAGCGCTGACCACCGGGACCGTCGCCCGCAGACTGGGCGTCGCACCGACCACGCTGCGCTCGTGGGAACGGCGGTACGGAATCGGGCCCGCCGACCGCGAACAGGGCCGCCACCGCCGCTGGACCGCCGCCGACGTGGGGCGGGTGGAGGAGATGTGCAGGCTGACCGCGCTCGGCGTGCCGCCCGCGGAGGCGGCGCGCGTCGCGCTGCGGCAGGCCGAGGCCGAGGCCGCGGTCCCGGCCCAGCGCTCCGCGCGGCACGGCGGCGTCCGCGGCACCCTCTCCCTGCCCCTCGGCAACGTCCGTCAGGAGTGCCGCGGCCTCGCCAGGGCCGCGGTGCGGCTCGACGCCCCCGCCGTCGAGTCCCAACTGCGGACCACACTCGGCGAGTACGGCTTCACCACGGGGTGGGAGGAGGTCATGGCACCGGCCCTGCACGCCGTCGGACGCAAGTGGGCGTCGTCGGGCGAGCGGTATGTGGAGGTCGAGCACCTGCTCTCGTGGCACGTCTCGTCCGCCCTGCGCCGCACTCCGGGGGCGGGAGCGGGCCAGGACGCGGGTGCGTCGAGGGCTGCCCCGCCGGTGGTGCTGACCTGTGTCCCGGGGGAGCAGCACACCCTTCCGCTGGAGGCCCTCACCGCGGTGCTCGGCGAACGGGGCCTGCCCACACGGATGTTCGGCGCCGCCCTCCCCGCGGAGGCGCTGTACGAGGCGGTGCGGCGCATCGGCCCTTCGGCCGTCGTGCTCTGGGCGCACTCGCGGAACACCGCCGACCGCGCGCTGGTCCACCTCGTCGCCGACGCCGAGTGGGGCGTACGAGGCGCCAGGGCCCACCCCGCCGTGCTCATCGCGGGGCCCGGCTGGTCACCGACGGCGGGGGCGTACGCGCCGGGCGTCGAGCGCCTGACCGGGCTGCGGACGGCCGCGGACCGGATCGAGTCCCTCCTGGCGGCCTGACGGGGCGGGGACGCGGAGGGTTAGCCTGCGGATCATGTTCACGACGCGCCCCACTCTGCAGGGCACCTTCGGCATGGTGTCGTCCACCCACTGGCTCGCCTCCCAGTCCGCGATGGCCGTACTGGAGGACGGCGGCAACGCCTTCGACGCCGCGGTCGCCGCCGGGTTCGTGCTGCACGTCGTCGAACCGCACCTGAACGGTCCCGCGGGCGAGGTCCCGATCATCCTCGCGCCCGCGGGGGGCGAGGTGCGCGTGCTCTGCGGGCAGGGCTGCGCGCCCGCGGGCGCCACCGTGGCCCACTACCGTTCCCTCGGGCTCGACCTGGTGCCCGGCACCGGACCGCTCGCCGCGGCCGTGCCCGGCGCCTTCGACGCGTGGATGCTGCTCCTGCGGGACCACGGCACGAAGTCGCTCGCGGACGTCCTCAAGTACGCCATCGGGTACGCGGAGGACGGGCACGCGCCCGTGGAGCGGGTCGGCGAGACCGTCGAGACGGTACGGGAACTCTTCGAACGCGAGTGGCCCTCGTCGGCCGAGGTCTACCTCCCCGGCGGCACGCCCCCGCGCCCCGGCGAGCTGTTCCGCAACCCCGCGCTCGCGGCGACGTGGCGGCGGCTGCTGGCGGAGGCGGAGGCGGAGGCGGCGTCGGGTGCGACCGGTGCGGCCGACGGCACACGTGTGGCGCAGATCGAGGCGGCGCGGGAAGTGTGGCGCGGTGGGTTCATCGCCGAGGCGCTTGTACGGCAGGCCGGGCGGCCCACCATGGACACGAGTGGCGAGCGGCATGTGGGGACGCTCTCGGCGGAGGATCTGCGGAGGTGGTCCGCCTCCTACGAGGACCCCGTCACGTACGAGTGGAACGGCTGGACCCTGTGCAAGGCCGGTGGCTGGAGCCAAGGGCCCGCGTTCCTGCAGCAGTTCGCGCTGCTGCCCCGGAACATCGACGAACTTCCGGCGTACGGGTCCGCCGAATACGTCCATCTCCTCGTCGAGGGCTGCAAGTTGGCCATGGCTGATCGGGAGGCCTGGTACGGGGACGCGGAGGGTGTGGGTGCGGGTGCGGGTGCGGGTGTGGGTGTGGGCGTGCCTGTGCGGGAGTTGCTTTCCGACGAGTACAGCGCGTCGCGGCGGCGGCTCGTCGGGGACAAGGCGTCGTACCGGTTGCGGCCCGGGGCGCCGGGCGGGCGCGAGCCGCGGCTCTCCGCGCACGCGTACGCGGTGGCGTCGGGGGAGACGGCGGACCGGGAGGCGTGGGGTGGCACGGCGGCGGCCGGGGCGGGGGAGCCGACGGTGGCCGGGGACGGGGGGACGCGCGGCGACACCTGCCATGTCGACATCGTGGACCGCTGGGGCAACATGCTGTCCGCCACGCCCAGCGGGGGATGGCTGCAGTCCAACCCTGTCGTGCCCGAGCTGGGCTTTCCGCTGGGGACGCGGTTGCAGATGGCGTGGCTGGAGGAGGGGCTGCCCAACTCCCTCACACCGGGGAGGCGCCCTCGGACGACCCTCTCGCCGTCGCTGGCGCTGAAGGGCGGAGTACCGGTCCTCGCCTTCGGCACGCCGGGCGGCGATCAGCAGGACCAGTGGCAGGTGCACTTCTTCCTGGGGGTGGTGCTGCGGGAGGCCGTGCGGGGCGGACTGGATCTGCAGGGCGCGATCGACGCGCCCAACTGGCACACGGAGTCGTTCCCCGGGTCCTTCCATCCGCGGGGCATGCGGCCCGGGAGCCTCACGGTGGAGTCACGCATGGCTGCGGACGTGGTGGAGGAACTGCGGCGGAGGGGGCATGACGTGACGGTGGGGGGTGCGTGGTCGGAGGGGCGGCTGTGTGCGGTGGGGCGGGATGCGGAGAGTGGGGTGTTGTACGGGGCGGCCAATGCGCGGGGGATGCAGGGGTATGCCGTGGGGCGTTAGGCGCTGGGTGGGTCCGCTGCTCGGTGTGGGGCGCGCCTGGGGTCCGCCGGGGGGCGTCTCGGGTGCGTTGTGGGGCGGGGCCGCGGGGGTATGTGCGTACTCGCTATCCCTGCGTCGCGCCTCAAGTCCAAAGGCGCCAGGGTGTGCTCGGTGCTCCGTTCGCACATACCCCCACGTCCCCTCCGGCGCGCTTGCGGCTGCGGACCGGCCGTGCTCCTGGTGCGCGCGGTCGCTCTATGAGCGGGTGGCGGTTGCGCAGTTGGGGTTCTTGGTTGTTGCGTTGTCGGTGGTGTTTATCGGCTTGCTGCGGTCGTACGGGTCGATTCGGTGGGACTCGTCGGCCGCTTGCTTGTCGGCCGTGTCGAAGGGCGGCTCGAAGTAGCCGGTCGGGGCCGAGCAGCCGCCGTTGGTCATGTCCAGGGTGTACGAGACGAGGGACATCGTGCCGGGCTCGGTGATGACCTTGGCCGGGTCGTCCCAGCTCATCACCACCTCGCGCCGCACGATCGTGCGGATGACCTCGGAGTCGTCGTCCGCCGGCGTGACCGGGTACACGAAGGTGACGTCCGCCGTCACCACGAGGGCGCCCCGCTTCCCTTCCCGGTAGGTGAGGTGGCCGCGTGTCTTCACGACGTCACCGACCAGGCGGGCCTGCTCGGGGCGGAAGCGGCTGAACAGGAGGAGGGGGTCGGTCTTGGGCGTGGGGGACTTCGATGTCAGGGCGGTGCGGAGGAACTGTTGGAGGTCCTTTTGGTGGGGGTTCAGCAGTGCGGTTGCCTTTTTGGGGGGCTCGCCGCGGAGTACGCGGGGGTTGAGCCCCGCGTCGACCAGGAAGTCCCGGCTTCGCTGAAGTGCTCGTTCCACCTGTGCGGCGTCCATCCAGCCGGTCGCCTTGGCCCGCGGCACCCGGATACCGGCCGCTCCGTCGGCCCAGTGGGCGGCGGGCGAGCCCCGGAAGGGGGCGGTGCGGGTGGGGGTGTCCGGTCCGGCGGTGGGTGTTGGTTTGGCGGAGCTGTCGTCGTCGAACCAGCCGAGGATCTGGTGGGGGAAGAGTCCGGCGATCAGCAGGGCCACGGCCGCGAGCATTCCGGTGATGTACCGGCCTGTTCTGCGGCGGGGGCGGGGTGGTGAATAGGTACGCCAGCCCTGCGGCTGTGCGGAGCGCAGTCGGTGCTCCACTTCACGGGCGCGTGCCGACGGCTCCACCGGAGCTCCGGTGTCGCCCGCCATCGATTCACGGAGGAACCGCTCCCATTCCTCGTCGGACATGGAGGATCCGTCCTGCCCCCCGGCTCCGCTCACGCCGCACTCCCCATCTCGCGTGACCTCTGATTCGCACGCATGATCGCATGAGTCGGTGGGGTGCGGCGCCGGGGGTTCACGGGGGGTTAAGAGTGCGTTTGCCGGGGGCGTACGGGATGTCAGTGAGACGTGCTCTCATGGGGACATGATCGAAGAGTTTTTGGCGCACGGGGTGCGCGACGTGGAAGAGGCCCTCCGCAAGGCCGCCGCAGCGGAGGTCACCCCCCGTTTCCGGCAGCTCGCCGCAGGTGACGTCGTGGAGAAGAGCGGTCCGCACGACATGGTGACCGTCGCCGACCGCCGTGCGGAGGAGCAGCTGACCGTCGACCTCGCCGCCCTGCTTCCCGGCTCGGTCGTCGTGGGCGAGGAAGCGGTGCACGCCGACCCTTCTTCGTACGAGGCGATACGCGGGGACGCGCCCGTGTGGATCGTCGACCCGGTCGACGGGACGCGGCAGTTCGTCAACGGGGACCCGGGGTTCTGCATGCTCGTCGCCCTCGCGGTGCGCGGTGAGGTGTATGCCTCCTGGACGTATGCGCCCATGCTCGATCAGTTCGCCGTGGCCATTCGCGGTCAGGGCGCCTGGCTGAACGGGCAGCGGCTGGCGGCCGGCTCGCCCGAGGCGGGAGCGGACGTGCAGGTGGCCACCTCCCACCCGGACTACACCACGGAGGAGCAGAAGCGGGCCCTGCTGGGGCTGGGGGTCGACGGCGTGAAGCCGCGGCCGTGCGGCTCGGCCGGCCTTGAGTATCTCGCCATAGCCAAGGGGGAGCTGGACGCCATCGCGTTCTCATGGGAGCTGGACTGGGACCACGCCGCGGGACTGCTGCTCGTCTCCGAGGCGGGCGGCGCCGACCTGACGCTGACGGGAGAGCCGTTCCGGCTCGGCGGGGGCAATGCCCTGCCGTTCACCGCCGCCCGCGACGCCGCCACGGCCCGCCGCGTCGCCGGCCTCCTCGCAGGCGCCGCCTGACCTGGGAGGGGCCCGGAGGGTGGGGCGGGTGCCCCGTCCTATCCTGGGCGGCACAGGCCATCGGCTGACAAAGGAGTCCGAAGGTGCCGTCGATGCTTGACGCCGTCATCGTGGGAGCGGGACCGAACGGGCTGACCGCTGCCGTCGAGCTGGCCCGCCGCGGCTTCTCCGTCGCCGTCTTCGAGGCGAAGAGCACGGTGGGGGGCGGTGCGCGCACGCAGGAGCTGACGCTGCCCGGGTTCCGGCACGACCCCTGCTCCGCCGCCCATCCGCTGGGCGTCAACTCCCCGGCGTTCCGCGCCATGCCCCTCGACCGGTACGGACTTGAGTGGCTCCAGCCTCCGCTGCCCATGGCGCACCCCTTCCCGGACGGCACGGCCGCCGTCCTGTCCCGTTCCGTCGCCGAGACCGCCGCGTCCTTCGGGCCGCGCGACGCGGGGGCGTACCGAAGGCTGGTGGAGCCCTTCCTGCCGCACTGGGACGTGCTGCTGCGGGACTTCATGTCCCTGCCGATGACCTCGCTGCCGCGGGACCCGGTGACCCTCGCCCGGTTCGGCCTCGCGGGGCTGCCGCCGTCGACGTGGCTGATGCGCCGCTTCCGCGACGACCGGGCGCGCGCCCTGTTCGCGGGCCTCGTCGCACACGTCATCGCGCCGCTCGACGGCATCGTCACCGGCGGTGTCGGCATGGTCTTCGCGCTGGCCGCGCACGCCCGCGGCTGGCCCGTCGCCCGTGGCGGCTCGCAGTCCATCTCCGACGCCCTCACCGCGTATCTGACAGACCTCGGCGGCTCCGTCCACACGGACTACGAGGTCAAGCGGCTCGACGACCTGCCGCCCGCCCGCGCCTACGTCTTCGACACCTCGCCGACCGCGCTCGCCAGGATCGCCGGACTCGGCCGCGCCTATGAGGGGTACCGGTACGGGGCGAGCGTCTTCAAGATCGACTACGCGCTCGACGGCCCTGTCCCCTGGACCGCCGAGGAGCCGCGGACCGCCGGAACCGTGCAGATCGGCCCGGGCAGCAAGGACATCAGCGCCGCCCTGCACGCCGCATCGCGGACGCGGCAGGCGCCGGAAGCCCCCTTCCTGATCACCGTGCAGCCCAGCGTCGTCGACCCCTCCCGGTCCCCGGAGGGCAAACACGTCTTCTGGGCGTACGGCCACGTCCCGAACGGCTGGGACGGCGACCTCACCGACGCGATCGAGCGCCAACTGGAGCGCTTCGCCCCCGGCTTCCGCGACCGCGTCCTCGCCCGCGCCACGGCAGGCCCACGCGAACTCGCCGCGCACAACGCCAACTACGTGGGCGGCGACATCGCCTGCGGCGCCGCGAGCGGACTGCAGCTGCTGCTCCGGCCCAAGCCCTCCCTCTTCCCGTACGCCACCCGGCACCCCGCCGTCTTCCTCTGCTCGTCCGCGACACCGCCAGGCCCCGGCGTGCACGGCATGTCCGGGCACAACGCCGCGAAGGCCGTGTGGAAGAGACTCAGGAGACAGCAGTGACCGTCCGCATCACCCTCGTCCAGGGCGACATCACCCAGCAGAGCGCCGACGCCGTCGTGAACGCCGCCAACTCCTCCCTGCTCGGCGGCGGAGGCGTGGACGGCGCCATCCACCGGCGCGGCGGGCCCGACATCCTCGCCGACTGCCGACGCCTGCGCGCCTCGCATCTTGGTAAGGGGCTGCCCACCGGCCGCGCCGTCGCCACCACCGCCGGACGGCTCGACGCCCGGCATGTGATCCACACCGTCGGCCCGGTCTGGTCCGCCACCGAGGACCGCTCCGAGCTGCTCGCCTCCTGCCACCGCGAGTCGTTGCGGGTCGCCGCCGAGCTGGGCGCGCGTACGGTCGCCTTCCCCGCGATCTCCACCGGCGTCTACCGCTGGCCGCTCGACGACGCGGCCCGCACCGCGGTCCGGACGGTCCGGGAGGCCGCCGATCCCGCGCTCTTCGACGAGGTGCGGTTCGTGCTCTTCGACCGGGCCGCTCACGACGCGTTCGCGGCGGCACTCGCGGAGGCGGAGCAGGGGTAAACGGCGGCGTCCCTGGCAGCGCGACGTCGATGTCGGATTCTCGCCAGCCACACGGGGCGGGACCCGCGATCCTTGATGCATGCACACCGACACAGAGCGCTGTGTACGCGCCGTTCAGTCGAAGGACGCCCGCTTCGACGGCTGGTTCTTCACAGCAGTCGTCACCACCCGGATCTACTGCCGCCCCAGCTGCCCCGTCGTACCGCCCAAGGCCGAGAACATGACGTTCTACCCGAGCGCCGCCGCCTGCCAGCAGGCCGGCTTCCGGGCCTGCAAGCGGTGCCGCCCGGACAGCAGCCCGGGTTCTCCCGAGTGGAACCAGCGGGCCGACCTCGTGGCCCGCGCCATGCGCCTCATCGGTGACGGCGTCGTCGACCGCGACGGCGTCCCCGGCCTCGCGGCCCGCCTCGGCTACAGCACCCGGCAGGTCGAACGGCAACTGCTCGCCGAGCTCGGCGCCGGACCGCTCGCGCTCGCCCGCGCCCAGCGCGCGCAGACCGCCCGGCTCCTCATCGAGACCACCGAACTGCCCATGGCCGAGATCGCCTTCGCCGCCGGCTTCTCCTCGATCCGCACCTTCAACGACACGGTCCGCGAGGTCTTCGCGCTGGCCCCCGGCGAGCTCCGCGCCCGCGCGCCCAAGCGGACCGGTGCCGCACCGACCGGGGCGCCGGGCGGGGTCCTCTCCCTGCGGCTGCCGTTCCGCGCCCCCCTCAACCCCGACAACCTCTTCGGACACCTCGTCGCCACCGCCGTACCCGGCGTCGAGGAGTGGCGGGACGGGGCGTACCGCAGAACCCTGAACCTCCCCTACGGACACGGCGTCGTCGCCCTCACCCCGCACCCCGAGCACATCGGCTGCCGGCTGACCCTCACCGACCTGCGCGACCTGACCATCGCCATCAGCCGCTGCCGCCGCATGCTCGACCTGGACGCCGACCCGGCCGCCGTCGACGGCCGGCTGCGGACCGACCCGCTGCTCGCGCCGCTCGTCGACAAGGCCCCGGGACGGCGCGTGCCGCGCACCGTCGACGAGGCCGAGTTCGCCGTGCGCGCCGTCCTCGGCCAGCAGGTCTCCACGGCCGCCGCCCGCACCCACGCCGCCCGCCTCGTCACCGCGCACGGCCGTCCGGTCGACGACCCCGAGGGCGGCCTCACCCACCTCTTCCCCGCCCCGGACGACCTCGCCGCGCTGGACCCCGACTCCCTCGCCCTGCCCCGCAGCCGCCGCTCCACCCTGACCACGCTGGTACGCCACCTCGCCGACGGCAGCATCGGCCTCGGCGTGGAGAGCGACTGGGACGAGGCCCGCGCCCGGCTCACCGGGCTCCCCGGCTTCGGCCCCTGGACGGTCGAGGTCATCGCGATGCGGGCGCTCGGCGACCCCGACGCCTTCCTCCCCTCCGACCTCGGCATCCGCCGCGCGGCGCGGGAGCTCGGCCTGCCGCACACCCCCGCCGCGCTCACCGCGCGCGCCACCGCCTGGCGGCCCTGGCGGGCCTACGCCGTCCAGTACCTGTGGGCCACCGACGACCACCCGATCAACTCGATCCCGGCGTAAGGGACTTCACGTATGAAACACATGAAAAGCCCGGAAAGCTCGGAAAGCACGGAGCGCATGGAACGTCAGCACACCCTCGTCGACAGTCCCTACGGGCCGCTCACCCTCGTCGCCACCGGCGGCGTGCTCAGCGGCCTCTACATGACCGAGCAGCGCCACCGCCCGCCCGAGGAGACCTTCGGCGACCGGGACCCGGCACCGTTCGGTGCGGTGATCAGCCAACTGGAGGCCTACTTCGCCGGGGAGCTGACGGAGTTCGACGTGCCGCTGCGGCTCGACGGCACGCCGTTCCAGCGCACGGTGTGGCGCGCGCTCCAGCAGATCCCCTACGGCGAGACCCGTACGTACGGCGAACTCGCCGAAGCCCTCGGCAGGCCCAACGCCTCACGCGCGGTCGGCCTCGCCAACGGCAAGAACCCGATCGGCGTCATCGTGCCCTGTCACCGCGTCATCGGCGCCAACGGCAGCCTGACGGGGTACGGCGGCGGGCTCGACCGCAAGCAGCGGCTGCTGGCCTTCGAGGGCGGGTCGGCGCGGACCACCGAGGACGCCCTGTTCTGAAGGGCCCGCACGCCCGCGGGTGCCGGGAGTCAGCCGGCCCGGTGCCCGTCCTCCAGCTCCGCCGGGCCGTTGCCCCGCGCCAGCACGTCGAGCGCGGCGGCGACCCGGCGCCCGAGCTCGCCCGGCAGATGCTCCGCGAGGTCGCCGGGCGCGACCAGCCGCCAGGAGAGCAACTCCTCCTCCTGCAGCCGGATCGACTTCAGCTGCTCCGTGCCGAGCACGCCACCGTCGTACAGATACGCGACCACCGGCGGCCGCGACCGCAGGGGGCCCGGCGGCACCCAGTCGACCGCGAGCAGCGGCCCGAGCTCCACATCGAGCCCTATCTCCTCAAGGGTCTCCCGGCGCGCCCCCTGCCGCGGCGTCTCCCCGTCGTCCGACTCGACGGTGCCGCCCGGCAGCGCCCAGCCCTCGCGGTAGTTGGGCTCGACGAGCAGGACCCGGCCCTCGGCGTCCCGGAAGAGCGCGGCGGCCCCGACGAGGACGCGGGGGAGTCCGGCGATGTACGTGGCGTAGTCATGCACGTTCTGAGAAGTCACGGAGAAAAGGGTAGCCAGCCCGGGCCGATCGATGGCTGATCGATCATTTCCCTCCTCGGGCGCACCGCTATGAGGGGAAATCAGGGGATTTTCCGCCGTGGTGGGCCGTCTCGCGTCCCGGTCGGCCATGGGCAGCGGGCCCCGTCTGCGGTTATGGTCGCAGCGGCGCGACTGCCTTGACGCGAGCAAGGCCCGGAAAGCAAGGGGAATGCAAGGTGGCGGACGCTGCAGGAACGACGGGACACGAGCAGCGTGTCCTCATCGCCGCGGACAAGTTCAAGGGTTCGCTCACGGCCGTGCAGGTCGCCGAGCGGGTGACGGCCGGGCTCCACCGCGTCGCCCCCGGCACGGAGATCGAGGCGCTGCCCGTCGCCGACGGCGGCGACGGCACGGTCGCCGCGGCCGTCGCGGGCGGCTTCGAGCGCCGCGAGGTGCGCGTCACGGGACCGCTCGGCAACGCGGTGACGGCGGAGTACGCCCTGAAGGACGGCACCGCCGTGGTGGAGATGGCCGAGGCCTCGGGCCTCCAACTGCTCCCCGAGGGCGTCTTCGCGCCGCTCACGGCCACCACGTACGGCTCCGGGGAGCTGATCCGCGCCGCGCTCGACGCGGGGGCGCACACCATCGTCTTCGGCGTCGGCGGCAGCGCCACGACCGACGGCGGCGCGGGCATGCTGGCCGCGCTCGGCGCGCGCCTCCTGGACGCGGGGGGCGAGCCCGTCGCGCCGGGCGGCGGCCCGCTGAAGGACCTGGCCACCGCGGACCTGACGGGCCTCGACCCGCGGCTCAAGGACGTCGAGATCGTGCTCGCCAGCGATGTGGACAACCCGCTGACCGGACCGAAGGGCGCACCCGCGGTGTACGGGCCGCAGAAGGGCGCCTGCCCGGCGGACGTCGCCGCGCTGGACGCCGCGCTCGCCCACTTCGCCGCGGTCCTGGAGAAGTCCATCGGCCCCAAGGCCGCCGAGTACGCCAAGGCGCCGGGCGCCGGCGCCGCGGGCGGTATCGGGTACGGCGCGCTGGTCGGGCTCGGGGCGGGCTTCCGGCCCGGCATCGAGGTCATGCTCGACGTGCTCGGCTTCGCGCCCGCCCTGGAGCGCGCCACACTCGTCATCACCGGCGAGGGCTCCCTCGACGAGCAGACCCTGCACGGCAAGGCCCCCGCAGGGGTGGCCGCCGCCGCGCGGGCCGCGGGCGTCGAGGTCGTCGCGGTCTGCGGCCGCCTCGCGCTCGCCCCTGAGGTGCTCGGCAAGGCGGGCATCCGCCGCGCGTATGCCCTGACCGACGTCGAGCCCGACGTGGCGCGGTGCATCGCCGAAGCGGGGCCGATCCTGGAGACGCTCGCGGAGCGGCTGGGACGGGACTACTTGGCGTAGGGCCTGGGCGGATTTCCGGTTCCGGGGGTTCCGCGGGGGCGTCTGCCGGGTGCGGGTTGTGTTGGGTTGCTCGCGTAGTTCCCCGCGCCCCTCAGGGGGCGGCGCCCCTCCCTACCCCGGGGTCAGCCTGTGCGCCTCCACCGCCAGCGCCACCTCGACCAGGTCCCGCGGTCTTGCCAGCGAGCGTGAGGTGAGCTGTTCCAGGCGGCGCAGGCGGTTGAACACCGTGTTGCGGTGACAGTAGAGGCGGCCGGCCGCCCGGCCCGCCGAGCCCTCGCAGGCCAGCCACGCGTCCAGCGTCTCCAACAGCACCGCCTGGTCCGCCGGTTCGAGGGCGAGCACCTCACCCAGCACGTCCTTCACCAGGCGCCCCGCCAGCTCGGGCTGGCTCACCACCAGGGCCGTCGGCATCCGCCGGTCCAGGCGCACGATGCCCGTCGCGCCGGGCGGGCAGGTGCGCAGCGCGAGCTCAGCGAGCCGCCGGGCGTGCCCCAGCTCCGCGAGCCCGCCGACCACGGGGCTGATCCCGCCGGGGCCGGGGCAGCGCCCGTCGAGCAGCCGGGCGAGACCGTCCAGACCGCCCTCCTCGCCGTCACCGGCCGCGCCGAGCGCCACCACGCCGACCTCGCAGTCCGTCCGCATCCGCCAGATGAAGCGGAACCCCGCCCGCTGGATCTGCCGGTGGAACGCCTCGCGGCCGTCGCGCCGGTCCACGCGGAGCACCACCACCGCATACCGGCCGTGCTCGGGCAGGTCCAGCCCTGCCGCCGCGCGCGCCGCGAGCCCCGGCGCCGAACGGCCCTCCAGAAGCGCGTCGAGCAGCGCCTGCAGCTGCTCGTCCGTGCGCCGGCGCAGCTCAAGCTCCGTCGCACGGTACGCGTCGGACGCCACCGCGGCCTGGGCGTCCACCGCCGACCACACCATCGTCGCCGAACGCATCAGGACCGCGAGCTTCTCCGGGTCCTTGCCCGCCGTCCCCTCCAGGAGCGAGTCCCACACCAGATAGCCCGCGTTGCGGTACGAGTGCACCACCAGGTCGAGGGGCAGGCCCTGCTGGGCCCGGCGCCGCCCCGCCTCCTCCGCGTACTCCAGATCGCGGCGCGGCGAGGCCCGCGGGGCGGAGATCGCCTCGATCCCGATCCGCATGGCCTCCTCGGCCTCCCGCCACTGCACGTCGTACGGCAGCACGCGCCCGTACACCGGCGAGTGCTCGCCCAGCTGCCGCAGATGCTCGTCGACCAGCTCGGGCAGGCGCGGCAGCAGAGCCGTGCACGCCTCCTTGAGGAGTTTCCAGTCGTGTCCGGTTTTGGGCCTGCGTCCGCTCTTCGTTCCGGTCATCGTCACCCCCGTCGCCGTGCTCCAAGACGTCGTCGTCCGGAGGATGCCACCCGCCGGGCCACTCCGGCAGGCCCCTGACACGCGGTGTTGTGCGCGTGCACAACCGGGGGACGCCGCCACTGGTCCCCCGCAGCGTTTCGCCCGCTGCCCGTGGACGGGCCGCTCCCGCGGTGCTGGGGTGAGCGCCACGCGACGGCGGACGGCCGGACGGGACGAGAGGGCGATACGTGGCTGGATCCGATGTGAAGGGCGCCGGGAAGGCCGGGCCCGGCGCCCGCGGCGGGGGGCTCGTCGTGCGGGACGTGTCGGTGGGCTACGGCCCCGTGCGGGCCCTGCGCCGCGTCTCGCTCGACCTGCCCGACGGCGCCGTCGTCGCCGTGCTCGGCGGCAACGGCGCGGGCAAGTCGACACTGCTGCGCGCCATCTCGCGCACCCTCTCCTTCCAGGGCGGGACGCTGACCTCGGGCGACATCCACTTCGACGGGCGGCGCCTCGACGGCCTCGCACCGGACCGGGTGGTGGCCGCCGGAATCTCCCAAGTCCCCGAGGGGAGGCAGGTGTTCGCCCGGATGTCCGTCACCGACAACCTGCGGGCCGGGGCGCTCGGCTCCACCGGTTCGCGCGCCACCAAGGCGGCCGCCCTGCGGCGCGTCCACGACCTCTTCCCCGTCCTCGCCGAGCGCGGCGCCCAGCGCGCCGGGCTCCTCTCCGGCGGCGAGCAGCAGATGCTCGCCGTGGGCCGGGCCCTCATGGCGTCCCCGCGCCTGCTCCTCCTGGACGAACCGTCCCTCGGGCTCGCGCCGTTGATGGCCGCCCGCATCGCCGACACCATCCAGGAGATCAACGCGCAGGGCATCTCGGTGCTCCTCGTCGAGCAGAACGCCGCCCTCGCGCTGCGGCTCGCCTCCACGGCGTACGTCCTCGACGTCGGCGAGGTCGCCCTCGCGGGGCCCGCGGACGAACTCGCCGCCTCCGACGAGGTGCGCCGCCGCTATCTGGGCGTGGTCGACGAGGACGCGGCGGCCGACGCCACCCGCGGCCTCGGCGCGCTGCCGACGCTGCCGCGCTGGGAGGCCGAACGGTGACCGCGACGACCGTACCGCCGCTGGAAGTACGGGACCTGACGGTCCGCTTCGCCGGGCTCACCGCCCTCGACGCCGTCAGCTTCACCGTCCGCCCCGGCACCGTGCACGCCGTCATCGGACCCAACGGTGCCGGCAAGTCGACCTGCTTCAACGTCCTGTCCGGCGTCTACCGCGCGAGCGGCGGCAGCGTCCGCTTCGGGGAGCACGAGCTCACCGGCATGCGCCCGCACCAGATCGCCGGACTCGGCGTCGCACGGATCTTCCAGAACCTCGCCCTGCCGCCGCGCGCCACCGTCGCCGACAGCTTGCTGCTCGGCCGGCACCGCCTGACCCGCACCGGCTTCGTCGCCGCCGGACTCCGGCTGCCGTCGGCCGCCCGCGAGGAACGCAGGCACCGCGAACGCGTCCGCGAGATCGCCGCGTTCGTCGGCCTCGAACACCAACTCGACCTGCCCGCGGGCGCCCTGCCCTACGGACAGCAGAAACTCGCCGAGCTGGCCCGCGCCCTGTGCATGGAGCCGCGCCTGCTGCTCCTCGACGAGCCCGTCGCCGGCATGACCGCCGACGAACGGCGCCGCACCGCGGCCGTCATCGCGGGCGTCCGCGACAGCCTCGGCATCTCGATCGTCCTGGTGGAACACGACATGGGGGTGGTGATGCGGCTCGCGGACGCGGTGACCGTACTCGACTTCGGGCGCCGGATCGCCGACGGCGCACCCGGCGACGTACAGAACGATCCGGCGGTCGTACGCGCCTACCTGGGCGAGGGCGGCCGGACCGGTGAAGGGGAGATACGACCGTGACCACCTTCACCGAACTCTTCCTCAACGGGGTCTCGATGGGCTCCGTCTACGCCCTCATCGCCCTCGGCTTCGTCGTCATCTTCCGCGCCACCGAGGTCGTCAACTTCGCCCACGCCTCGCTGCTCCTCGCGGGCGGCTATGTCACCGCATCCCTCCACGACGACCTCGGTTTCTGGGCGGCGCTGCTCGTCGGCATCGCGGGCGCCGCGGTGGTCGGGGCGGCCGTCGAGTTCCTCGTCATGCGCCGCTACCGAGGCTCCGACCACAGCGTGCTCGCCATCGTCACCATCGGCGTCGACATCCTGCTCACCACCGAACTCACCCGCCGCCTCGGCACCGACGTCCTGCCGCTCGGCGACCCGTGGGGCGACGACGTGCTGACCGTCGGCTCGATCTCCCTCGCGCACACCCGCATCGCGGCGTTCGTCGCGGCGGCGCTGCTCATCACCGTCTTCCTCCTCGCCTTCCGCTACACCTCGTGGGGCGTGGCGATGCGGGCCGCCGCCGAGAGCCCGGAGACCGCCGCGCTGATGGGCGTACGGCTCGGCAGGGTCTCGCTCGGGGCGTGGGCGGTGGCGGGCGCGCTCGCCGCCGTGGCCGCGCTGTTCCTCACCGTCTTCCCGACGCCCGGCCTGGAACGCGCCACGTCCCTCGCGGCGCTGAAGGCGTTCCCCGCCGCGATCCTCGGCGGCCTCGACTCCACGACGGGCGCCCTGGTCGGCGGCCTCGTCGTCGGCGTCACCGAGTCCCTCGCCACCGGCTACCAGAGCGAGCTCAGCTTCCTCGGCCGTGGCCTCGGCGACCTCGCCCCCTACCTCGTCATGACCGTCATCCTGCTGCTGCGGCCCGCCGGGCTGTTCGGCACGAAGGAGCTCTCCCGTGTCTGAGGTCTCCGAGGCCGCCGCCACCCGCCCGGCCCGCTCCACCCCCACCCCCACCGCCGCCCGTACGCGGCTCGGCCGCCCCCGCACCTATCTGTGGGCAGCCGCCGCGGTCCTCCTGCTCGCCGTGCCGTTCTACCTGGACCGCTTCTGGCTCCAGGCGGGCCTCTTCGCGATGGCCGCCGCCATCGGCGCGATCGGCCTCAACCTCCTCACCGGCGCGACGGGCCAGCTCTCCATGGGCCACGCCTTCTTCCTCGCCATCGGGGCGTACGGCTACTGCGTCCTCGCCGGCGACGGAGGCGAGGGCCTGACGGGGCTCGGCCTGCCCAGCTGGCTCGCCGCGACCCTCGCGGTGGCCGTCGCCGGGCTCGCGGGCGGCCTCTTCAGCCCCATCGCGGGCCGCCTGAGCGGCGCCTACCTCGGCATCGCGACCCTCGCGCTGATCTTCATCGGGCAGCACGTGCTCTTCAACGCCCACGACCTGACGGGCGGCTCCAACGGGCGCGACGTACCGCCCCTCGACCTCTTCGGCATCACCTTCGACGAGAGCGAGGTCGTGATCGCGGCCGTGCCGTTCGGCTCCGCCGAGAAGCTCTGGTACGCCGGGCTCGTCCTGCTCCTCGGCTGCGGCCTCTTCGCCCGCGGCGTGCTGCGGGGCCGCCCGGGACGCGCCATGAACGCCATCCGCGACCACCGGGTCGCCGCCGGTGTGATCGGCGTCCCGGTGGCCCGCTACCGCGCCGGCGTCTTCGTCCTGTCGTCGATGTACGCGGGCCTCGCCGGGGTCCTGCTCGCCCTGGTCTTCCAGCGCACCGTGCCGGACTACTTCGGCATGACGCTCTCCCTGGAGTACCTCGCGATGATCGTCATCGGCGGCCTCGGCTCGGTCGCGGGCGCGGTCGCGGGCGCCGCCCTCGTCTCGCTGCTGCCCCAGCTGCTCACCCGGTACAGCGACGCGCTGCCGCTCGTCTCGGCGCCCGGCACCGGCGGGATCTCACCGGGTGAGGCGTCCCGGTATCTGTACGGCGCCGCCGTCGTGGCGGTGGTGCTCTTCCTGCCCGGCGGCCTGGCGAGGATCGCCGCCCGGCGCAGCAAGCCAAGACCAGGCACTCCAGGGGAGGAAGCATGAACACACATAAGACACACAAGACACTGACCAGGGCCACAGCGGCCGCCACAGCGGTCGCGGCGCTGCTCGCGCTCACCGCGTGCAGCTCGAAGGCCAAGGACGACGACGGGGCGAAGGACGACCAGGGCGCGGGAGGGGTGAAGTCCGGCGAAGGGGTGACGAGCGAGACCATCGATCTCGGCGTGCTCACCGACATGACCGGCGTCTACGCCACCCTCGGCAAGAGCGTCACCCAGGCCCAGCAGCTCTACGTCGATCAGACCAACGCGGACGGCGGCATCTGCGGCCGCAAGCTGAAGCTGACCGTCCGCGACCACGGCTACGACCCGCAGAAGGCCGTCGCCGCCTACACGGAGCTGGAGCCCAAGGTCCTCGGCTTTGCCCAGTTCATCGGCTCCCCGTTCGTCGCCGCCGTCAAGCAGCGCATCGACGGCAGCAAGGCCCTGGTCCTGCCGCAGGCCTGGTCGGCGAACCTGCTCGGCAGCCCCTACGTGCGCGTGATCGGCTCCACGTACGACCTGGAGACGATCAACGCGATCGACTTCCTGATGAAGGAGAAGGGCCTCAAGAAGGGCGACAAGCTCGGCCACGTGTACTTCGAGGGCGACTACGGAGAGAGCGCCCTCAAGGGCTCGAAGCACATGGCGGAGGACGCGGGCCTCACCGTCGTCGAGCAGAAGATCAAGCCCACGGACAACGACATGACCGCCCAGGTGTCCGCCCTGAAGAAGGCCGGCGTCAAGGGCGTCGTCATCAGCGCGGGCCCCCGCCAGGCCGCGTCCCTGGTCGGCGTCGCGGCGGCGGGGCGCTTCGACGTCCCCGTCATCGGCAACAACTCGGCGTTCGCCCCGCAGCTCCTCGCCACCCAGTCGGGCCCGGCCCTCACGAAGAACTACTACGTGGCCTCGCCCACCCTGCCCATCGGCGCGGACACGACGGCGGCGAAGAAGCTCGTCGCCGACTACAAGAAGGCCCATCCGAAGGACTCCCTGGACAACGGAGTCGTGGCGGGCTGGACGGCCGCGTCCGTCTTCGGAGAGGCCCTGAAGAAGGCGTGCGAGGACAAGGACCTCACCCGCGAGGGCGTCGACAAGGCCCTCCTCACGCTGGACGACTTCGACTCCGGCTTCGGCGTCACCCAGAACTTCACCGACCCGAAGGCACCCTCCTCCAAGGAGAGCGTCATCCTCCAGCCGGACAAGAAGGCGACGGGCGGCATGAAGGTGGTGCGCCGGCCGGGCGCGGCCAAGGCGGCGGAGAGCTACACCGCCGGGGGGTGAGGTTTTCCACGGCAAGCAAAGGGGGCCTGAACCATACGGTTCAGGCCCCCTGGGCTACGTACAAGCGTTACGGCAACTGCGCCGCCCGCGCCTCACGCCGGTTGCCCCGGAAGTTGTTCACCCTCCGAGCCGTGGCGAAGAGGGGAATCACCGCCCCGAGGACGAGCTGGAGCGCGCACCCCGTCTGGAGGAGCAGCTGGCCGCCCGGCGCGTCGAACGCCCAGGCCGCCAGGAGCCCCATCGCCGCGACGATCCACGAGAGCATGGCCACCGCGAGGGGACCCCGCGGCTTCGGGTACTCGACGCGGCTGACCATGAGCCAGGCCGTGCCGATGATCGCGAGGAGCGTCGCCACGAAGGGCAGCTCCAGGAGCACGATCGAGACGACCGTGAGCGCCCCGAAGGGCGACGGCATGCCCTGGAAGGTGCCGTCCTTCACGGTCACGCACGAGAACCGCGCAAGCCGCAGCACCACCGCCAGCAGCACGACGATCGCGCCGACCGCCGCCACCCGCTGGTGGGCGTCGTCGGCGACCATGCCGTAGACGAGGACGAAGTACGCCGGCGCCAGACCGAAGCTGATCAGGTCCGACAGGTTGTCCAGCTCCGCGCCCATCGGCGAGGACCGCAGCTTGCGGGCCACGAGCCCGTCGAACAGGTCGAAGACGGCCGCGCAGAGCATCAGGATCACGGCGGTCGCGGCGGAGTGCCGCGCCATGCCGCTCTCGGTGCTGCCCTGCACGTACGGGATGAGGATGCCCGTGGTGGTGAAGTACACCGCCATGAACCCGCACGTGGCGTTGCCGAGCGTGAGGGTGTCCGCTATCGACAGGCGCAGTGAGAGAGGCATCTCCTCGTCCGCCTCGTCCTGCACCGCCTCGGGCACCCAGCCCGCTTGTGTCTCTGGATCAACCACGGTCAATGCGAGTCACCCCAGCCACGGTCTTCTGACCGACCTCGACGTCCACCTCGACACCCTCGGGGAGGTAGATGTCGACGCGCGAGCCGAAGCGGATCAGACCGATCCGCTCGCCCTGCTCCACCTTCGACCCCTGCGGGACGTACGGCACGATGCGCCGCGCGACCGCGCCCGCGATCTGGATCATCTCGATGTCGCCGAGCTCGGTGTCGAAGTGCCAGACAACGCGCTCGTTGTTCTCGCTCTCCTTGTTGAACGCCGGGACGAACCCGCCGGGGATGTGCTCCACGGACGTCACCGTGCCCGCCAGGGGCGCGCGGTTGACGTGGACGTTCAGGGGGCTCATGAAGATGGCGACGCGGGTCCGCCCGTCCTTCCACGGCATGATGCTCTGCACCACGCCGTCGGCGGGGGAGATGACCCGGCCCTGAGCGATCTCGCGCTCGGGGTCGCGGAAGAACCACAGCATGCCCGCCGCGAGAGCGGTGGCGGGTACGGCCACGGCCGCGGCGCTCTTGGAGCGGCGCGCGCGGGCGAGGCTGAGTGCGGCGGTGGCGACGGTCGGCAGGAGCCACGGCGATGCTCCGCGAGCAAGGCGTCCCTGAAGAATGCCGTCGCGTGGTGCAGAGGTTTGGCTGTGGGGCATGGATGACCTTCGTAGCGGATGATGCCGCGCAGTGAACGGGGGACGGCGGCTTTTTCCGGATGTTATCGGTTGCGAGCCACAACTGGGCAAGCCAGGAAGCCGAGTCAGCGGCCGAAGAGTGTTGACAGGGTGTGATCTTCTTCTCGGCGAAAGTGGCCCAAACCGGGCATCTAGCCCTGGAATCGATACTCTTCGAGTAGCCGTCGGCCAATGATCATTTTCTGGATCTCGGCGGTACCTTCACCGATCAGCAGCATGGGAGCCTCCCGGTAGAGCCGCTCGATCTCGTACTCCTTCGAGAAGCCGTAGCCCCCGTGGATCCGGAACGCGTCCTCCACGACTTCCTTGCAGTACTCGGAGGCGAGGTACTTCGCCATCCCTGCTTCGAGGTCGTTTCGCTCCCCCGAGTCCTTTTTGCGCGCTGCATTCACCATCATCGCATGGGCGGCCTCGACCTTGGTAGCCATCTCGGCCAGCTTGAACTGGATCGCCTGGTGCTGGGCGATGGCCTTGCCGAAAGTGTGACGTTGCTGGGCATACGACACGCCGAGCTCGAACGCACGCTGAGCGACGCCGCAGCCACGCGCCGCGACATTGACGCGTCCGACCTCGACACCGTCCATCATTTGGTAAAACCCTCGGCCGGTGACCCCGCCGAGCACACGATTGGCCGGAATTCGCAGCCCATCCATGATGAGTTCGGTCGTGTCGACGCCCTTGTAACCCATCTTGTCGATCTTGCCGGGGATGGTGAGGCCCGGCCGGACCTCACCGAAGCCGGGCTCCTTCTCGACAAGGAACGTGGTCATCGACTTGTGGGGCGCCGTGCCTTCAGGGTGTCCTTCGTCACTTCGGCACAGGACGGCCACCAAGGTGGACGTACCGCCGTTCGTCAACCACATCTTCTGGCCGTTGAGGACATACTCGTCGCCGTCCTTCACGCCCTTCGACGTGATCGCCGACACATCGGAGCCGAGCGCCGGCTCCGACATCGAGAACGCGCCCCGCACCTCGCCGGCCGCCATGCGCGGCAGGAAGGTCTCCTTCTGCTCCTGCGTGCCGTGCTGCTTGAGCATGTAGGCGACGATGAAGTGGGTGTTGATGATGCCGGAGACCGACATCCAGCCGCGCGCGATCTCCTCGACGCACAGCGCGTACGTGAGCAGCGACTCGCCCAGGCCGCCGTACTCCTCCGGGATCATGAGCCCGAAGAGGCCCAACTCCTTGAGGCCGTCGACGATCTGCTGCGGGTACTCGTCGCGGTGCTCCAGTTCGGTCGCGACAGGAATGATCTCCTTGTCGACGAAGTCCCGGACGGTGGACAGGATCTCCCGCTGGATGTCGGTGAGACCGGCGGTCTGCGCGAGTCGGCTCATGGGTTCACTTCTCCGTGCTCTTTGAAGGGGCCTTCAGCTCGGGGCGGCCGGGCTGCTCGCCGCCGCGCTCCTTGATGTACGTCTCGGTGGGCACCATCACCTTGCGGCGGAACACGCAGACGAGCGTGCCGTCCTGCTTGTAGCCCTTGGTCTCCACGTGGACGATCCCGCGGTCGCTCTTCGACTTCGACGGCGTCTTGTCGAGGACCGTCGTCTCGCCGTAGATCGTGTCGCCGTGGAAGGTCGGCGCCACGTGCTTCAGGGACTCGACCTCCAGATTGGCTATCGCCTTGCCGGAGACGTCCGGCACGGACATGCCGAGGAGCAGCGAGTAGATGTAGTTGCCCACGACGACGTTCTTCCCGAAGTCCGTCGTCTTCTCCGCATAGTTCGCGTCCATGTGGAGGGGGTGGTGGTTCATGGTGAGCAGACAGAAGAGGTGGTCGTCGTACTCCGTGACCGTCTTGCCGGGCCAGTGCTTGTACACGGCGCCGACTTCGAACTCTTCGTAGGTGCGGCCGAACTGCATGATGTCCTACGCCTCCGGGGCCTCGAACTTGGACGTGCGCCGCATCCCCGCCGCACGGCCCTTCCCGGAGATGACCAGTGCCATCTTCCGGCTTGCCTCGTCGATCATCTCGTCGCCGAGCATCGCCGAGCCCTTCTTGCCGCCCGCCTCGGACGTGTAGTACTCGTACGCGTCCAGGATCAGCTCGGCGTGGTCGAAGTCCTCCTGGGAGGGCGAGAAGACCTCGTTGGCGGCCTCCACCTGGCCGGGGTGCAGGACCCACTTGCCGTCGAAGCCGAGCGCGGCGGCGCGGTTCGCGACCTCGCGGTAGCCGTCCACGTTCTTGATCTGGAGGTAGGGGCCGTCGATGGCCTGGAGGTTGTTGGCGCGGGCGGCCATCAGGATCTTCATCAGGATGAAGTGGTAGGCGTCCGCCGGGTAGCCGGGCGGCTGCTCGCCGACGACCAGGGACTTCATGTTGATCGACGCCATGAAGTCGGCCGGGCCGAAGATGATCGTCTCGACGCGCGGGGAGGCCTCGGCGATCGCGTCGACGTTGTTGAGGCCCCGCGCGTTCTCGATCTGCGCCTCGATGCCGATCTTGCCGACCTCGAAGCCCATGGTCTTCTCGATCTGGGTGAGGAGCAGGTCGAGCGCGACGATCTGGTCGGCCGTCTGGACCTTCGGCAGCATGATGCAGTCGAGGTTCTGGCCCGCGCCCTCGACGACCGTGACGACGTCGCGGTACGTCCACTCGGTCGTCCAGTCGTTGACGCGCACGACCCGCGTCTTGCCCGTCCAGTCGCCCTCGTTGAGGAACTTGACGATGGTGTGCCGGGCCTCCGGCTTGGCGAGCGGCGCGCAGGCGTCCTCCAGGTCGAGGAAGACCTGGTCGGCGGGGAGGCCCTGGGCCTTCTCCAGGAAGCGCGGGTTCGAGCCCGGTACCGCCAGACAGGAGCGGCGGGGGCGGAGCCGGTTGATGGGCGCGGTCATGCGGGGACCTCCAGAGGGTCGAGGTGGTTCGCTTTCCGGATCTCGTCGACGATACGGCCGATGATCTCGGTGATGCCGAAGTCCTTGGGGGTGAAGACGGCGGCCACACCCGCCGCCTTCAGGTCCTCGGCGTCGCTGTTGGGGATGATGCCCCCGGCGATGACGGGGATGTCGGGGGCGCCGGCCTCGCGGAGCCGCACGAGCACGTCCGGCACGAGCTCCGCGTGGGAGCCGGAGAGGATGGAGAGCCCGACCGCGTGCACGTCCTCGGCGAGCGCCGCGTCGACGATCTGCTCGGGCGTGAGGCGGATGCCCTGGTAGACCACTTCGAAGCCGGCGTCCCGCGCGCGCACCGCGATCTGCTCGGCGCCGTTGGAGTGCCCGTCGAGGCCGGGCTTGCCGACCAGGAAGCGGAGCCGGCCGCCCCCGAGGTCCTCCGCCGTCCGTGCGACCTTCTCGCGGACGAGGGCGAGCGGCGTGCCCTCTTCCGCAGTGACCGCCACAGGAGCGCTTGAGACGCCCGTAGGAGCCCGGAACTCCCCGAAGACCTCCCGCAGGGCCCCCGCCCACTCGCCGGTCGTCACACCGGCGCGTGCGCACTCCAGGGTGGCCTCCATCAGGTTGCCCGTCCCGGCGGCCACCTCCTTGAGCCGCTGCAGGGCCTTGCAGGGGCGCGGGTGGTTGAACGGCGGCTGGTAGCGGGTGTCGCGCCAGTGCTTCAGGGCGCTCACGACACGCGCCTCGACCGCCGGGTCGACCGTCATGATCGCCGCGTCCAGGTCCGAGGTGAGGGGGCTCGGCTCCGTGGACTCGTAGGAGTTCACGCCGACGATCTTCTCCTGGCCCGACTCGATGCGCGCCCTGCGCTCTGCGTGCGAGGAGACGAGCTGCGACTTGAGGTAGCCGGACTCGACGGCGGCCATCGCGCCGCCCATCTTCTCGATGCGGTCCATCTCGGCGAGGGACTCGTCGACGAGCGAGGCCACCTTGGCCTCGACGACGTGCGAGCCCTCGAAGATGTCCTCGTACTCCAGGAGGTCGCTCTCGTGTGCGAGGACCTGCTGGATGCGCAGCGACCACTGCTGGTCCCAGGGCCGGGGGAGCCCAAGGGCCTCGTTCCAGGCGGGCAGCTGCACGGCACGCGCGCGTGCGTCCTTCGAGAGCGTCACGGCCAGCATTTCGAGCACGATGCGCTGGACGTTGTTCTCCGGCTGGGCCTCGGTCAGGCCCAGCGAGTTGACCTGCACGCCGTAGCGGAACCGGCGGTGTTTCGGGTTCTCGATGCCGTACCGCTCGCGCGTGACCTGATCCCAGATCCGCCCGAACGCCCGCATCTTGCACATCTCCTCGATGAAGCGGACACCCGCGTTCACGAAGAAGGAGATGCGGGCCACGACGTCCCCGAACTTCTCCTCGGGGACCTGCCCCGAGTCGCGTACGGCATCGAGAACCGCGATGGCGGTGGACATCGCGTACGCGATCTCCTGGACCGGTGTGGCCCCCGCCTCCTGGAGGTGGTAGCTGCAGATGTTGATCGGGTTCCACTTGGGGATGTGCGCCACCGTGTACGTGATCATGTCGGTGGTCAGCCGCAGGGAGGGACCCGGCGGGAAGACGTGCGTCCCGCGCGAGAGGTACTCCTTGACGATGTCGTTCTGTGTCGTCCCCTGGAGCTTGGTGATGTCGGCACCCTGCTCCTCGGCGACCACCTGGTAGAGCGCCAGGAGCCACATGGCGGTGGCGTTGATCGTCATCGAGGTGTTCATCTGCTCCAGGGGGATGTCCTGGAACAGCCGTCGCATGTCGCCGAGGTGCGAGACCGGCACGCCGACCCGGCCGACCTCGCCGCGGGCGAGGATGTGGTCGGGGTCGTAGCCGGTCTGCGTGGGCAGGTCGAAGGCGACCGAGAGACCCGTCTGCCCCTTGGCGAGGTTGCGGCGGTACAACTCGTTGGACGCTTCCGCCGTGGAGTGACCGGCGTAGGTCCGCATGAGCCACGGCCGGTCCTTCTGACGCTCTGTCATGTTCCGCTGCTCCTCAGTGCGTTCAGACGTTGCGGAAACGGTTGATCGCGTCGATGTGCTGGGCCCGCAGCTCCGGGTCGCGCACGCCCAGGCCCTCCTCGGGCGCGAGGGCGAGGACGCCGACCTTGCCCTGGTGGAGGTTGCGGTGGACGTCGTAGGCGGCCTGGCCGGTGTCCTCCAGGCGGTACGTCTTGGAGAGCGTCGGGTGGATCTTGCCCTTGGCGATCAGGCGGTTGGCCTCCCACGCCTCGCGGTAGTTGGCGAAGTGCGAGCCGATGATGCGCTTCAGGGACATCCACAGGTAGCGGTTGTCGTACTCGTGCATGTAGCCCGAGGTCGAGGCGCAGGTGGTGATGGTGCCGCCCTTGCGGGTGACGTAGACGCTGGCGCCGAAGGTCTCGCGGCCGGGGTGCTCGAAGACGATGTCGATGTCCTCCCCGCCGGTGAGCTCGCGGATGCGCTTGCCGAAGCGCTTCCACTCCTTCGGGTCCTGGGTGCGCTCGTCCTTCCAGAACTTGTAGCCCTCGGCGTTGCGGTCGATGATCGCGTCGGCGCCCATGGCGCGGCAGATCTCCGCCTTCTGGGGGCTGGAGACGACGCAGATGGGGTTGGCGCCGCCCGCGAGCGCGAACTGCGTGGCGTACGAACCGAGTCCGCCGCTCGCACCCCAGATCAGCACGTTGTCGCCCTGCTTCATGCCGGCGCCGTTGCGGGAGACCAGCTGGCGGTACGCGGTGGAGTTCACCAGGCCCGGCGAGGCGGCCTCCTCCCAGGTGAGGTGGCCGGGCTTCGGCATCAGCTGGTTGGACTTGACGAGCGCGATCTCGGCGAGGCCGCCGAAGTTGGTCTCGAAGCCCCAGATGCGCTGCTCGGGGTCGAGCATCGTGTCGTTGTGGCCGTCGGAGGACTCCAGCTCGACGCTGAGGCAGTGCGCGACGACCTCGTCGCCCGGGTTCCAGGCGTTCACGCCGGGGCCGGTGCGCAGCACGACGCCCGCCAGGTCGGAGCCGATGATGTGGTACGGCAGGTCGTGGCGCTTGGTGAGCTCGCTGAGCCTGCCGTACCGCTCCAGGAAGCTGAAGGTGGACACCGGTTCGAAGATCGAGGTCCACACGGAGTTGTAGTTGACCGAGGAGGCCATGACGGCCACCAGGGCCTCACCGGGGCCGAGTTCGGGGATCGGCACATCGTCCAGGTGGAGCGACTTGCGCGGGTCCTTGTCGCGGGTCTCCAGGCCCGCGAACATCTCCGTCTCGTCCTTGTGCACGGTGATCGCGCGGTACGAGTCGGGCAGGGGGAGAGCGGCGAAGTCGGCGGACGTGACCGCGGCGGTGCCGCTCGCGGTCGCGGTCTGGGCCTGAATCGCGTCCAGGATTTCCTTCACGGTTTTGCCTCCGGCGAAGAAGCGTCTGAGGGGAACGCTCTTAAGGGTTGCGTCTGGTGCTGAAGTTGCGGTGGAGGATGTGCCGTCGGTTCGGCGAAGGGTGGTGCTCGGCGACGCCTTGGTGGGGCGTGGGAGGTGCCTGTGACGCAGGCGTCCGGGCGCACAGACCGTGGCCTGAGGGGACAGCCGACGTACGGATGATCTCTGCACGCCGGCCGCCCGGACAACATCAACGTATGGCACCGCGTGCCAGTCGGCAAGACACTGGGTGCCAGAAGTTTTTGACCGATGATCGATCAGTGCAGGTCAGAGGGGGTGGCGACATGACGGAGGGGGCGCTACCGGTCGGTAGCGCCCCCTCAAAAGCCGAGGACGAAATAGCTCAAAAGGCGTCTATCAGCGCTCGCGCAGCGCCTTCTCGATGGTGCGCATGACCTCGTCCAGCGGCGCGTCCGTGCGTGCCACCGTGACGAGCACCTCACCCTGGGCGGAGACCGTCGCGGGACCCGAGGCGGGCAGGGTGTCGCGGCCCGCGCCGATCCCCGTGCCGAAGGTGCGGCGGACGATCGAGAAGGCGTGGTCCAGCTGGGTCTCCACGTCGCCCTGGCCGCCCGCCCGCAGCCAGCGCCGCAGCACGTGGTTGTGGGCGGTGACCACCGCGGATGCGGCGACCTCGGCGAGCAGCGGGTCGTCGTTGCCGTCGTGGTGCGCGTGCTCGTCGAAGTGGCCGAGGAGATAGCGCGTGAAGAGCCGTTCGTAGCGGGCCACCGAGGCGATCTCGCGCTCCCGGAGCGTGGGGACCTCACGGGTGAGGCGGTAGCGCTCCACGGAGACCGCGGGCGACGCCGCGTACATCTTCATGACTTCCTTGATGCCCCGGCACACCGTGTCCAGCGGGTGCTCGTGCGGCGGTGCCGCGTTGAGCACGGCCTCCGCGCGGATCAGGGTGTCGTCGTGGTCCGGGAAGATCGCCTCTTCCTTGGAGCGGAAGTGCCGGAAGAAGGTCCGGCGGGCGACTCCGGCCTGCGCGGCGATCTCGTCGACCGTCGTCGCCTCGTACCCCTTGGACGCGAAGAGCTCCATGGCCGCGGCCGCCAGCTCCCTGCGCATCTTGAGCCGCTGGGCGGCGGCACGGTTGCCCGCGGCGCTCTCGGGGGCGTCGGGGCTGGTGTTGCGTGAGGACTTGGCGGCCTTGGACATGCCACGAACGTACTGCATATGCGCGGCGCGGTGCTCCAGAGGGACGGGACCGTGCTTCTGGGGGGAGGGGCTGCCCGAGGGTTCGAGCAGCCCGCCCCAGTCCGTCCGTTCGCCCGGGCGACCCTCGGCCTGCTCAGCGCCGGGCATGTTCGCGGAAGCCACGGCCCGTCTTGCGGCCGAGGCAGCCCGCGGCCACCAGGTGTTCGAGCAGCGGCGCCGGGGCCAGGCCCGGGTCGCGGAACTCGCGGTGCAGGACCTTCTCGATGGCCAGCGAGACATCCAGGCCGACGACGTCCAGGAGCTCGAAGGGGCCCATGGGGTAGCCGCCGCCGAGCTTCATCGCGGCGTCGATGTCGTCCAGCGAGGCGTAGTGCTGCTCGACCATCTTGATCGCGTTGTTGAGGTACGGGAACAGCAGCGCGTTCACGATGAACCCCGCGCGGTCGCCGCAGTCCACCGGGTGCTTGCGGATCCTCGCGCAGACCTCGCGGACCGTGGCGTGCACGTCGTCCGCGGTCACCACCGTGCGGACCACCTCGACCAGCTTCATCGCCGGCGCCGGGTTGAAGAAGTGCATCCCGATCACGTCACGCGGCCGCGACGTGGCGCGGGCGCAGGCGACGACCGGCAGCGAGGACGTCGTGGTGGCCAGGATCGCGCCCGGCTTGCACACCTTGTCGAGCGTCGCGAAGAGCTGCCGCTTGATGTCCAGGTCCTCGGCGACGGCCTCCAGGGCCAGATCGACGTCGGTGAACGCCTCGTACGAACCCGCAGGCGTGATCCGCTCCAGCGCCTGCGCGGCGGCCTCGGCCGTCATCCTGCCCTTGGCGACGGAGCGCGCGAGCGACGTGTCGATACGGGCCTTCGCGGCCTCGGCCTTCTCGTCCGTGCGCGCGGCGAGCACCACGTCGAAGCCGGCCTTGGCGAAGACCTCCGCGATGCCGGACGCCATCGTCCCGGAACCGGCGACACCGACCGAGCGGACCGTGCGCCCCCGCTCCCGCTCCTCGCCGGCGACCGGGGTCAGCGCGTCGCGCACCACCTCGTCGCTGCCCGGCCCGGCGTACGTGTAGAAACCGCGGCCCGCCTTGCGCCCGGTCAGGCCCGCCTCGCTGAGTTGCTTGAGGATCGGCGCGGGGGCGTGCAGACGGTCCTGCGACTCGGCGTACATGGCGTCGAGGACCGTGCGGGCGGTGTCCACGCCGATCAGGTCGAGCAGCGCGAGCGGACCCATCGGCAGGCCGCAGCCGAGCCGCATCGCGGCGTCGATGTCCTCACGGGAGGCGTACTTCGCCTCGTACATCGCGGCGGCCTGGTTGAGGTAGCCGAAGAGCAGCCCGTCGGCGACGAAGCCGGGCCGGTCGCCGACCGCGACGGGCTCCTTGCCCAGGGCGTGCGCCAGGTCGGTGACCGCGGCGACGGCGGCGGGCGAGGTCAGCACGGACGAGACGACCTCGACGAGCTTCATCGCGGGCGCCGGGTTGAAGAAGTGCAGGCCCAACACCCGCTCGGGGCGCGCCGATTCGGCGGCGAGACGGGTCACGGACAGCGCGTTCGTGCCGGTCGCGACGATCGTCTCGGGGCGCACGACGGCGTCGACCTCACGGAAGACCTGCTGCTTGACCTCGTACGACTCCGGGACGACCTCGATGACCAGGTCGGCGTCGGCGGCGGCCCGCAGGTCCGTGAAGGTGCGGAAGCGGGAGAGGACGCCGCGGCGCTCCTCCTCGGTGAGGCGTCCCCGGTGCACGGCACGCGCCGTCGAGGCCTCCAGCGACTCGACGGCCCGGGTGGCCGCCGCCTGGCTGATGTCGATGCCGATGACCTCGCGGCCCGCCCGGGCCAGGACCTCGGTGATGCCGGTGCCCATCGTGCCGAGACCGATGACGGCGACGGTGTTCAAGGGAGCGTCCATGCGTGGACTCCAGGAAGAGAGTGACGACTGAGGGGCGCGCGGGTGCGGCGAGCGCCGCACGGCGAGCGGGGAGTGGTACGTGGTGTGTCCGGGCGGCGCGCGAGGGGCACGCCCGGTGGGAGAAGCCGACCGGCTCTGTCCCGGAGCCGCGTCGTACTGAGGTACTTGAAGTACCGAACCGACTTGCACTCGCCTTGGCTGCGTCACCAGGCCACGGCGAGGAAAGGAACTGCTACGGGGAGTGTGCCCCGCTCACATGAGACTAACCGGCGAGTAACGAGCGCGCCAGCCCGCGATGTTCTCCGATGTCTGTGATCTACATCGCGACCGCTGGGTAAGGCTTAGGCTCGCGACCATGGATGAGGAGTTGCGGACGGTGACGGAACGCTTACGGGCCGAGGCGGGTGGTTCGAAGGAGTACGAGAGGCTGGTCGCCACGGACGACCTCGATGAGCTCGCCGAGGCGCTCGTCTCCCCGGGGCAGCCCCTGTGGGCCCGGGAGTTGGTGGCGATCAGGCTCGGCGTCGCCGGCGACCGCAGGGCCTTCGAGTCGCTCGTCCTCCTCCTCAACCACCGGGACCCGCCGCGGTGCGCCGCCGCGGCCCACGCCCTGGCCCGCCTCGGCGACCCGCGCACGGCACGCGCCGCGGCCGCCCTCGCGACGAACGAACTCCGCGTGGCGTACGCCCTGTACCCGGTGCGCCTCCTCACGGAGCTGCGCGCCCCGGAGTCGGCGCCCGCGCTGATCACCACGCTGCAGCGCAGACTGGCGCCGCACGATCCGTACGGCAAGATCGCCCTCGCGTGCGTCGAAGGACTCGGGGCGCTCGGCGACGCGCGGGCCAGACCGGTCCTGATGGCGGCCCGCGCCCACCCCCGCCTCGCGGCGGCGGCCTCGGCGGCACTGGCGCGGCTGCCGGAGTGAGAGCTCCGGAGTGGGTGGCTCAGGGGAGGGGGCGGCTGTAGCGGACCTCGGGCACGGGGGTGCCGTCCAGCTCCTGGGGGTCGCGGGCGCCGTCCGGTGCGAACCCGGCGCGTTCGTAGAAACGGCGGGCGCCGGTGTTGGCCTCCAGGACCCAGAGGCGCATCCGGCCGTACCCGGCCGCGGCGCAGCGGGCCACGCACTCCAGGAGCAGCGCGCGGCCCACACCCGTGGAGTACTGCTCCGGGTGCGCGTACAGCGCGTACAACTCGCTCTCGCCCGGCGGGAGATCGTCGTCGCGGGCCGGGCCGAAGCAGGCCCATCCTGCGATCCGCCCGGCGCGCAGGGCGACCAGGTCCACCGAGCCCGTCCCGCCCCGTGCCAACCGCGCACGGAACTGCGCCGCGCTCTCCTCGACGCTGAGCGCGTCCAGGTGCGGCTGGGGCATCAGTCCGGCGTACGCCGACCGCCAGCCGAGGGCGCGGAGTTCGGCGACGGCATCGCAGTCGGCCTCGCCCATCTCCCGTATGCGCACGTCGTCCATCTACTCCGGCACCACCGCGAACGCCTCTATCTCCATCAGGAACTCCGGGCGCACCAGCGACACCACCTGCACCGCCGAGGACGCGGGGAGCCGCTCGGGGTCGAGGAACGCGTCCCGCGCGGACCGCACCGCGGGCATGTGCGCCATGTCCGTCACGAAGTACGTCAGCTTCACGACGTCGTCGAAGGTCGCGCCCGCGGCCGCGAGGCAGCGCCGCAGGTTCTCGAAGACCTGCCGGGCCTGCGCCGCCGCGTCGCCCTCGCCGACCGGCCTGCCGTCCTCGTCCAGGGGCAACTGGCCGGATATCGCCACGAAGCGGCCCGATCCCATGACGACGTGGGTGTACGCGGTGGCGGGGGCGACGCCCTCGGGGGCGCTGATGCGGGTCAGTCGGCTCATGAACCCATCGTGGACCATGGGTGTGACAACGCCCTGCGCGCGGTGGCGCCCCGCGGCTTCGGCTCGGGCGGCGCCTCGCACACCGCGTCGGCCTCGCCGCCACCGGTCGGCACCTCCCCGGTGGTCAGGTAGGCCGTCAAGTGCCGGTCCAGGCAGGCGTTGCCGCGCAGGGTGACGCCGTGGTTGCCGCCGCCCCGCTCGACCACCAGGCGGGAACCGCGCAGCTTGCGGTGCAGGGCGAGGGCGCCGTCGTACGGGGTGGCGGGGTCGTCGGTCGCCTGGAACAACAGCACGGGCGGCAGGGCGGATTCGGCGACGTCCGGCGGGGTCAGGTGGTGCGTCGGCCAGAACGCGCACGGCGCGTTGTACCAGGCGTTGTTCCAGGTGGAGAACGGTGCCTTCGCGTGCATCCGCGCGTTGTCGGCGCGCCACGTCCGCCAGTCGCGCGGCCACCGCGCGTCCCGGCACTGCACGGCCGCGTAGACGCTGTAGCTGTTCTCGCCCGCCGCGTCGACCGCGCCGATGCTCTCGTACGCCGCGACGAGCGGCTCGTGGTCCCCGTCGTTCACGTACGCCGCGAACGCCGTCGCGAGGCGGGGCCAGTAGCCGTTGTAGTAGCCGCCGGGGATGAAGGTGTCCTCCAGCTCGGCGGCGCCCACCTTCTTGCCGGCGGGCCGCTCGGCGACCGCTTCCCGCATGGCGTGCCACGCGGCCTCGACCCTCTCGGGGTCCTTGCCGAGGCCGTACGTCGCGTCGTGCCGGGCGATCCAGGCCATGAGCGCCTTGTGGCGGACGTCGAAGGCGTGGTCCTGCCTGAGGTTGTTGCCGTACCAGACGCCCGTCGGGTCGACGAGGGAGTCGAGAGCCATGCGGCGCACCCGGTGCGGATGGAGCTTTCCGTAGAGCGCGCCCAGATAGCTGCCGTATGAGTAGCCGAAGAAATTGATGCGGTCCGCGCCGAGGGCCGCGCGGATGGCGTCCATGTCCTGGACCGTGCTCACCGAGTCGATGAAGGGCAGGATGTCCGCGTACTTCGAAGAGCACGCCCGCGCGAACGCCTCCGCGCGCCGGAGATTGGCCCGCTCCAGTTCGGGCGTGGCCGGGACGGTGGCGGGCCGCACGGGGGAGAAGTGCCCGGGGCGGCAGTTCAGCGCGGGCCTGCTCCGGCCCACGCCGCGCGGGTCGAAGCCGATGACGTCGTACCGCGCGGCCACCTCGTCGGGCAGCGCATCGGCGACGAACGCCGCCATGGTCAGTCCGCTGCCGCCAGGACCGCCGGGGTTCACCAGGAGCGGTCCCTGGGAGGTCTCCGCGGTGTGCGGGACGCGGGACAGGGCGAGGGTGATCTGCCGGCCGTCCGGCCGGTGGTGGTCGAGCGGGACCTTCAGCGAGGCGCACTGGAGCGTCGGGTGCTCCTTGATGGCGCACGTCTTCCACGCCAGAGGGGCGTGCCGCGGGGCGTGGGCCGCGTGCGGGGTGCCCGGCGCGGGCGGTGCCGCGAGGGCCGTCCCTGCCATCGCCACCGCGGCGGCGACCGATCCGAGTACGACGGCACGCTTCTTCATCCGGCCTCCCGGGGCGGTGGTTCAGGGCCCCGCAGGCCGTGACCCTTGGCGCATCCTCCCGGAAAGCCGTCCAGGTCAGGGCCGCCCTGCCGAGGAACAACCCGAAAGGGGCACGCCGCTCACAACAGTGAGAGCTGGATGGGCCCGGTGGCGGGCCCGGTCGCGGGTGCGGTCGCGGGCTCCGGTTCCTCCGGGGCGCTGAACCTCCGCCGGGCACCCGCGCGCGTGGGGCCGATGCCGAACTCCTCGGCCAGCTCGTGCACGTGGCGGGTGATGCGGCGCTGGTACCACTTCGGGGCGTAGGCGCCCTCCGCGTACAACCGCTCGTACCGCCGCACCAGATGCGGGTGGTGCTGCCCGAGCCACGCCATGAACCATTCGCGGGCTCCCGGCCGCAGGTGCAGCACCAGAGGTGTCACGGACGTCGCGCCCGACGCGGCGATGGCCCGCACGGTGGCGCGCAGCTGGTCGGGATGGTCCCCCAGGAAGGGGATGACGGGCGCCATCAGGACTCCGCAGCCGATGCCGTGCCCGGTCAGCGTGCGGACGACGTCGAGACGCCTCTCCGGAGCGGGCGTGCCGGGTTCGACGGTGCGCCACAGCTCCTGGTCGGTGAAGCCCACGGACACGGAGATCCCGACCTCCGTCACCGCGGCGGCCTGCCGCAGCAGGTCGAGGTCGCGCAGGATCAGCGTGCCCTTGGTGAGGATGGAGAAGGGGTTGCCGCGGTCGCGCAGCGCCTCGATGATCCCCGGCATGAGGCGGTAGCGGCCCTCCGCGCGCTGGTAGCAGTCCACGTTCGTGCCCATGGCGATGTGGTCGCCGTGCCAGCGCGGCGAGGCGAGCTGGCGCCGCAGCAGCTCGGCGGCGTTGACCTTGACGACGATCTGGCTGTCGAACCCGAGGCCGGTGTCCAGGTCGAGGTAGCTGTGCGTCTTGCGCGCGAAACAGTAGACGCACGCGTGCGTGCACCCCCGGTACGGGTTGACCGTCCATTCGAACGGCATGCGGGACGCCCCCGGCACCCGGTTCACGATCGACCGGGCCCGGATCTCGTGGAAGGTGATTCCGGCGAATTCAGGGGTGTCGAAGGTCCGCGTGGTCACCGCGTCCGCGCCGAACAGCGCGGCATCCGCGGTGCCCCGGCGCGGCCCGTCGGAAAGGTTCTCCCAGCGCATGACGCCTCCTCGGTAGCACTGGCCACACAATAGAACACTTGTTCCCTTGATCGTGCGGGCGGAACATCGAGGCCCTTCGGGTGGGCGTGCTTGGTAGGGTCATGTCACGCGTGACACGCGCGACCGCACTGCGACGAGGGAGGTTGATGAATATGGCCCGCCGGACGCCTCATCAGCATGCCCTTGTCCGGGCCGCGCGAGCCTGACGCAACAGAGCTCCCCGAGAGCGGCCCGGTCGTCCGAACGACCTGGAGTGTCGCGTGTCTTCTTTTCCTGCTCTCTCCCTCGCCGGTACCGACCTGATCACCGAGCGCCTCGTCCTGAGGGACTGGTCCGCCGACGAGATCGCCGCCGTCGTCCGAGACGAGCGGCTCGCCCACTGGGCGGTGGACTTCCCCGCCGACGGCGACCGCGTCATCGCGGGCTTCGTCGCCGAACAGGCCGGCCCGTCCGGCGCGCCGGGCGCGTACGGCCACCGGCTCATCGTCGAACGCGCGAGCGGTGCCGTCGTCGGCTCCATCAGCCTGCTCTGGCCGCCCAGTGAGGGCGCCGTCGAGCTCGGGTACGGGGTGGTGCCCTCCCGGCGGGGTCGCGGTTACGCCCCCGAGGCCGCCCGCGCCCTCGTGACGGCCGCCCTGGCCGTACCGGAGGTCACTGCGGTCCACGCCGACGTCGAACTGTGCAACCCGGCCTCCGTCCGCGTCCTGGAGAAGGCCGGGCTGCGTCGCTGGAGCGACGACGGCACGGTGGCCCGCTTCAGAGCCTGTCTCTGAGCCCCCGCCGGGGCGGCGACCGGACAGGACGGCGCGCGATGCATGATCGAAGACATGCTCGCCGAGTCCCTGTCCGTCGCCGCCCTGGCCGTGGTCCTCGTCTGCGCCGTCGTCCGCCCCTTCCGCCTGCCCGAGGCCGCCTTCGCCGTGCCCGCCGCCGGAGTCGTCGTCGCGGCCGGGGCGATCCCGCTCGACGACGTGCGGGACGAGGCCGCGCGGCTCGGCCCCGTGATCGGCTTCCTGGCGGGCGTCCTCGTGCTCGCCAAGCTCTGCGCCGACGAAGGGCTCTTCCGCGCCTGCGGCACCTGGATGGCGCGCCGGGCCGCGGGACGGCCCCGCAGACTGCTCGCCGCCGTCTTCGGGCTCGCCTCCGTGATCACCGCGACCCTGAGCCTGGACGCCACCGTCGTCCTCCTGACACCGGTCGTCTTCGCCACCGCGGCCCGCATGGGCGCCCGCCCCGCCCCGCACGTCTATGCCAGCGCCCACCTGTCCAACACGGCGTCCCTCCTGCTGCCCGTCTCGAACCTGACGAACCTCCTCGCCTTCACCGCGACGGGCCTCAGCTTCACGCGGTTCGCCCTGCTCATGACGCTGCCCTGGCTGGTCGCCATCGCGGTCGAGTACGCCGTCTTCCGGCGCTTCTTCGCCGCCGACCTCGACGCCCCCGCCGAGGGCACCGAGGTCACGGAGCCGCCGCGCATGCCGCAGTTCGCCCTGGTGACCGTCGCGGCGACGCTCGCCGGGTTCGCCGTGGCCTCCGGCGCCGGCGTCGACCCCGCCTGGTCGGCGGCGGCCGGTGCGGCCGTCCTCGCCGTGCGGGCCCTCGCACGCCGACGTACGACACCGGTGGCGCTCCTGCACTCGGTCCAGCTGCCGTTCCTGGCCTTCGTTCTCGCCCTCGGCGTCGTCGTCAGGGCCGTCGTCGACAACGGACTCGGCGACGCCCTCGGACGGGTCGTCCCCGACGGCACCTCGCTGCCCGCGCTGCTCGGCACCGCCGCCGTCGCCGCGCTCCTCGCCAACCTGATCAACAACCTGCCCGCCGTCCTCGCCCTCGTCCCGCTCGCCGCACCGGCCGGACCCGGCGCCGTGCTCGCCGTGCTCATCGGCGTGAACGTCGGACCCAACCTCACCTACGCCGGATCCCTCGCCACGCTCCTCTGGCGCCGCATCGCCCACCAGCACGAACACGACGTCAGCCTCGGCAGGTTCACCCGCCTCGGGCTGCTCACCACCCCCGCCGCCCTGGCCCTGGCGACCCTCGCGCTGTGGCTCTCGCTCCGGCTCCTGCCGGGCTGAGCGGGCCCTCCACGAGGGCCCCGATTTGGGAGGCCGGTGGCCCGGGTGGTTGGCTTTCCGCGAAGTCCCCGAGAAACAAGTGCTGGAGGAAGTGCAATGGCGCAGGTCGAGGCAGTCACGGAGCGGATCATCACGGCGAAGCCGGACGACGTCTTCGACGCGCTGGCCGACTACAACGGCACGCGGCAGAAGCTCCTTTCGGAGCACTTCAGCGAGTACGAGGTGCGCGAGGGCGGCGACGGCGAGGGCACCCTGGTCCACTGGAAGCTGCAGGCCACCAGCAAGCGGATCCGCGACTGCCTTCTGGAGGTCAGCGAGCCGACCGACGGCGAACTGGTCGAGAAGGACCGCAACTCCTCGATGGTCACGACCTGGACGGTGACCCCGGCCGGCGAGGGCAAGTCCCGCGTGGTCGTCTCCACGGTGTGGAACGGCGCCGGCGGCATCGGCGGCTTCTTCGAGAAGACCTTCGCCCCCAAGGGCCTCGGCCGGATCTACGACGCCGTGCTCGGCAACCTCGCCGCCGAGGTCGAGAAGTAGCCAACTCCCCTGTAGCCCATCAGGGTTGTCGTCACGCTCACCGTTTCGAGTGGTTTTCCGCTCGGCTCCGTTGTACGCCGTAGGGCTCCGACCGGCGCTTACGTCCGCCGGGCCCCATGTGAGGGCGACTCGTCGCGCTTGCTCGCAGTTGTCGCGTAATGCGAGAAATGCGTCGCAGGCGCGACGAGGGGAGCACGACGTGGGCGGGACGACGCTGGTGAAGGTCGCAGAGCAGGACGAGCGGAACGGGCAGCACCGCGACGAGGTGGCCAACGGCCCCTCGACACCCGGCGATCAGGGCCCGGGACAGGCGCAGGCGCCACCCGGGGCCGCCGGTCCGGCCGCGGCGCACGGGCTCAGCCCCGGCCGCGTCCGCATGGTCTTCGTGGGGCTCATGCTCGCGCTGCTGCTCGCCGCGCTGGAGCAGATGATCGTCGCCACCGCGCTCCCGAAGATCGTCGGCGAGCTGCACGGCCTCGACAGGATGTCCTGGGCGATCACCGCCTACCTGCTCACCTCCACGGTCGGCCTGCCGATCTACGGCAAGCTCGGCGACCTCTTCGGACGCAAGGGCGTCTTCCAGTTCGCGATCGTCATCTTCGTCATCGGCTCGGCGCTCGCCGGCTGGTCGCGGACGATGGACCAGCTCATCGCCTTCCGCGCGCTCCAGGGCGTCGGCGCGGGCGGCCTGATGATCGGCGTACAGGCGATCATCGCGGACATCGTGCCGCCCCGGCAGCGCGGCCGCTACATGGGCCTCATCGGCGCCGCGTTCGGCCTCGCCTCCGTCGCCGGCCCGCTGCTCGGCGGCTTCTTCACCGACCACGCCTCCTGGCGCTGGTGCTTCTACTTCAACGTGCCCTTCGGCCTCGTCACCCTCCTCGTCGTCTCGCTCGTCCTGAAACTGCCCAAGCCCACCGGCAGGGCCCGGCTCGACGTCCTCGGCGCGCTCCTGCTCGCCGCCGCGTCCACCTGCCTCGTGCTGCTGACCAGTTGGGGCGGGACCGAGTACGCGTGGGGCGACCGGATGATCCTCGGGCTCGGCGCCGGTGCGGTCGTGGCGAGCGTGCTCTTCCTCGTCGCCGAGAAGTTCGCGGCAGAACCGATCATTCCGTTGCGCCTGTTCCGTGATCCGGTCTTCAACATCACGGGTCTTGTGGGCATGGTCGTCGGAATCGCCCTCTTCGGAGCGGCCAGTTATCTGCCGACCTTCCTGCAGATGGTCGACGGCGCCAGCGCCACCGAGTCCGGACTCCTGATGGTGCCGATGATGGGCGGCATCGTCGGCGCGTCGATCGTCTCCGGCCAGCTCATCAGCCACACCGGGCGCTACAAGGTGTACCCGATCGTCGGAGGCATGCTCTCCGTAGTCGGCATGTGGCTGCTCTCGCGGCTCGAAGCGGACACCTCCCGGCTGGAGTACAGCGTCTGGATGGCCGTGCTCGGCGCGGGCATCGGCCTGGTCATGCCGGTGCTCGTCCTCGCCGTGCAGAACGCCGTCCGCCCCGCCGACCTGGGCACCGCCACCAGCGCCAACAACTACTTCCGGCAGATCGGCGGCAGCGTGGGAGCCGCCATCTTCGGCACGCTCTTCGCCGACCGGCTCGCCGACGCGCTCCGGGACCGGCTCCCCGCCGGGTCGGACGAGGCCGTGCCCGACGCCGAGTCCATCACCCCGCAGCTCGTCCACGCGCTGCCCGCGCCGCTGCGCGAGGGCTACATCCAGGCCTACGCCGACGCGATGCCGCGGATCTTCCTCTACCTGGTGCCGGTGCTCGTCCTCGGCATGCTGCTCGCCTTCTTCCTCAAGGAGACCCCCCTGTTGTCCAGCACCGCCCCCCACAACGCACCCGCCGCCGAGCCGACGGCCGTCCCCCGGGCCCGTACGACGACGTACGCCGCCGGAGTCCCGGTCTGCGGCACCGTGCAGCACCCCGACGGCACCGTCGTGCCCCGTGCCGCCCTCACCCTCATCGACGTGGCGGGACAGCAGATCGGGCGCGGCGCGAGCGGCGAGGACGGGCGGTACGCGCTGGCCACCCCGGGCGCGGGTTCGTTCGTGCTGATCGCGGCGGCCGGCGGGCACCAGCCGCAGGCCGTCACCGTCACCGTGGGGGAGCGGCCCGTCGAGCTCGACGTCGTCCTCGGCGGGGCGGGCCGGCTCGCGGGGACCGTGGTGACCGCCGACGGAACGCCCGTCAGGGACGCGGCCGTCACCCTCACCGACGTCCGCGGCGAGGTCGTCGCCACCACCCGCAGCGGCCGCGAGGGCGGCTACGTCATCACGGAGCTGGTGGCGGGCGAGTACACGCTCGCGGCCAGCGCGCCCGCGTTCCGTCCCGCCGCGCTGCCCGTCTCGGTGCAGGCCTCGCGCGAGACCCGGCAGGACGTGGAGCTGGCGGGCGGGGCCGTGCTGCGGGGCACCGTGCGGGCCGGCGGCGGGCGGCCCGTCGAGGACGCGCGCGTGACACTGCTCGACGCGGCGGGGAACGTCGTCGACACCCTGACCACGGGACCGGACGGCTCGTTCCGCTTCGTCGACCTGTCGTCGGGCGAGTACACCGTGATCGCGGCGGGTTACCCGCCGGTCGCCACCGTCCTCCAGGTCGCGGGCGGCGGCCGCACCGAGCGGGACCTGCAGCTCGGCCACGAGGACTGAGCCTCCCCGGGCCGGGCGCCCGGCCGGCGGGCGGCGGAGGGGGCGTGCGCCGGTGGCCAGGCCCGCCCTGCCAATTCCCGTATTGCCCCGCACGGCAACCACCGGCGGCCGTACGGTGGTTGGTGGCGGCGCAGAATCTTGCGCTGCCGCGGGAAGGAGCATGAGCCATGGAACGAGGCACTCCGGGCGAGCCACCGGCGCAGAGTGCCGCGTCCGGCCGCATTCCGCTGGCCGTGGTCGTCGTCGACGGCGCCGGTCTCGTCTCGCACTGGAGCGTCGGCGCGCGCCGCCTCTTCGGGTGCGCCAGGGAAGAGGCCGTCGGCCGTCCGGTGGGCGATCTGCTGCCGGTGCACGGCGCGCTCCCGGAGGACCGCGGGTCCTACGGAGCCTTCGACGGACTCGGCCCCGACCTGGAGACCTCCCTCGACGGACGCATCTCCTACCCGGCCGCCGGGCGTGCGCGCCTGACCGGCTCGGGGAGCGGGACGGGCGGCGCCCGCGGCCGCGCCAGGGTCGACGTGCTGTGGTGGGCGTACCCCCTGGTGGGCCCAGGACCCGAGCGGCTCCTCGTGCTCGCCGCCGACGCCGCGCGACTCACCGCGACCGACGGCCCGGACGGCGAGCGCGGCGGACGGGGCACGAGGGACGAGCGCGACGAGCGCGACGAGCGCGATGAGAGGGACGAGCAGGTCGAGCGGATCGCGCCGGGCTTCGCGCTGCACACCGACTTCCCCGGCGCGGACGAGCTCGCCGCCCGGCTCCCCGAGATCCTGCCCAGCATGAGCGTGGACGAAAGCGCCCGCATCGTCGCCCAGATCCTCGAACTGGGCTATCCGGTCCTGGAGTTCAGCAGGCACGACCGGGTGCCCGTCACCCCGGACTGGGGCGTCGCCCGCCGGATCGAGCGCAAGGAGCGCAGGGAGCGCGCCGCGCAAGCGGCCGCCCGCGGAGTGCCGGCGGCCCCGGAGGCGGTGGACGACGAGGGCGAGGACCTTGAGTACGCCGCGGTCCGCGAGCACCTCGAATTCCTTAACGAGGTCAGCGGGCGGATCGGCTCCTCGCTCGACCTGTCGCGGACGATCATCGAGGTGAGCAGGGCGGTCGTGCCGCGCTTCACGGACGTGGCGGGCACCTACCTCCGCGAGCAGGTCGTCGCGGGCGAGGGCTTCCCCGAGGGTGTGCCGGACGAGACCACGATGTGGCACCGGGTCGCCGTCGAGCACACCGACGAGCCGGGCCGCTGGGACGACGTGGTGCCGGTCGGCGAGTCCATGCCGTTCCCCGCGCACACGCCGTTCTTCCAGTGCATGACCTCGGGCGACCCGGTGCTCGTGCCCCGCATCACCGAGGAGATGGGCAACGCCATCGCCTCCCAGTTCGAGAAGCGCGACATCCGCCCGCTGATCAACCACCGCTCGATGCTCGTCGTGCCGCTCAAGGCGCGCAATGTGGTGCTCGGCTTCATGATCCTGCTCCGCCACCGGGAGCGGCCCGTCTTCAACGACATGGACCGCGTCACCGGCGCCGAACTGGCCGCCCGCGCCGGCCTGGTGCTCGACAACGCCCGCATGTACACGTACCAGGAGAGTGTCGCCGACACCCTCCAGGACAGCATGCTCCCGCACATCCAGCCCCGGATGCCCGGCTGCGACATCGCCACCCGCTATCTGCCCGGCACGCTCCTCGGCCGGGTCGGCGGCGACTGGTTCGACTCCGTCAAGCTGCCCGGGTCCAGGACCGCGTTCGTCGTCGGCGACGTGATGGGCCACGGCCTCAACTCGGCGGCGATGATGGGCCAGTTGCGCACGGCCGTGCAGACCATGGCCGCCCTCGACCTGCCGCCCGAGCAGCTGCTGCGCAACCTCGACGACCTCGCGCAGCGCCTCGGCGAGCACTACCTCGCGACGTGCCTGTACGCGGTCTACGACCCGATCGCGGGCGAGCTGCACCTCGCCAACGCCGGCCACATCCCGCCCGTCCTGGTCCGCGCCGCCGACGGCCGCAGCGAACTCCTCGACCTGCCCACCGGGGCGCCCATCGGCGTCGGCGGCGTGCCCTTCGAATCGGTCCTGGTGCGCGTGGCGCCCGGCGACCGGCTGCTGATGTGCACCGACGGCCTCGTCGAGATCCGCGGCGAGGACATCGGCGTCGGCCTCGCCACCCTCACCGAGTCGGCCGCGCACCCCGCCGCCTCCATGGACGCCGCCTGCGACACGATCATCCGCGCCCTCAACCCGCGCGGCGGCCGCAAGGACGACGTGGCGCTCCTGATGGCCCGGCTCAACGGCATCTCGATGGAGAACGTCGCGCACTGGCGGCTCGCCGTCGACCCCGCCGAGGTGGGCAGGGCCCGCGACATGGTCCGCACCCAGCTGCGGGCCTGGTCGCTCCAACCCCTGTCCGACACGGCCGAGTTGCTCGTCAGCGAGCTCGTCACCAATGTCGTGCGCCACTCCCGCAGCAGCAGGATCGACCTGCGGCTCGTCCGCTCCGGGGTGCTGGTGTGCGAGGTCGAGGACGACGACCAGACGCTGCCGACGCTGCTCAGCGCGGGCCCCGCCGACGAGTTCGGGCGCGGCCTGCGCGTCGTCAGCTCGCTGGCCGCGGAGTGGGGCACGAGCCGCACGCGCGCGGGCAAGACGGTCTGGTGCGAACTGCCGCTCCCGCGCCGCTAGGCCGCCCGCGGCACTCTCGTACGCAGGAAGTGCCGTGCGTCGCGGGCGTGCGCCCCGCCACACCGTACCGATTGAGCGGTGAAGGAGTGCGCGGGTGGTTGTCCGTTCGCCCCGGGCGCGATACACCGATCTTGTCGTCGGCTTCGGCGGCTCTCGTCGCATCCCCGGGGAGTACGGACATGAGCGTCACGAGCCGGTACAGAGAGGCGTGGGAGGGGTTCTGGCGGGAGGCGCCCGACGAGCCCGGGGCGGTCTTCTGGGACGCCGAGCCGGCCCTCACCGCGGGCCTCCACCTCGCCCTCTTCGAACCGCACATGACCGCCGGCCTCCCCGTCGTCGACATCGGCTGCGGCAACGGCACCCAGACGCGCTTCCTCGCCGACCGCTTCCCGCGCGTCCTCGGCATCGACCTGTCGGCGGCCGCCCTCACCCACGCCCGGCGCGCCGACGCGGCCGGGCAGGTCGACTTCCGGCAGCTCGACGCGGGCGAGAAGAGCGAGACGGAGCAGCTGCACGCCGAGGTCGGCGATGTGAACGTGTACATGCGGGGCGTCCTGCACCAGTGCGAGGCCGCCGGCCGACAGCCGCTGCTCGACGGCATCGCCACGCTGCTCGGCGAGCGCGGGCGCGCCTTCGTCGTCGAGCTCTCGGAGGCGGCACGGCCCGTGCTGACGGGGCTCATGCGGGGCCCCGCGGGGCCGCCGCCGAAGCTGGCACCGGTCTTCGCCCACGGGATCGCGCCCGCGGAGGTCGTCGACGCGGCGGTGGACGCGTACGTCGCGTCGGCCGGGCTCGCGACCGTCGCCGCGGGCGAGCTGCCCCTGGTGACGACGGAGTTCTCCGCGGACGGCACGCGCGTCGAGCTGCCGTCGAGATGGCTGGTGCTCGCGGCCTCCTGACGTGGCAGGGCGACCCGGGGCCGTCCCGGCAGGCGAGCGGCCGGGATCTCGCCATACTCGAAACCGCGGGTCCGGTGCGCACACGCCGCCGGGGCCGCTACAAGCTCCACGACCCCGACCGCACCGGAGAGCGCCCATGAGAATCAACCTGACCAGCGTATTCGTCGACGACCAGCTCAAGGCCCTGGCCTTCTACACCGACGTCCTCGGCTTTGTGGAGAAGTCCAAGGTCGCGATCGGCGACGACTGGTGGCTCACCGTGGTCTCGCCGGAGGACCCCGACGGCACGGAGCTGCTCCTGGAGCCCGACGGACACCCCGCGGTGAAGCCCTACAAGGCCGCGCTGGTCGCGGACGGCATCCCGGCCACCGCCTTCGCCGTGGACGACGTCACGGCGGAGTTCGAACGGCTGCGCGGGCTCGGCGTCCACTTCACCCAGGAGCCGGTACGGATGGACAAGGTCACCGTCGCGGTCCTCGACGACACCTGCGGCAACCTGATCCAGATCATGCACACCGAGTAGGGCCGGGCCGGGAGCCGGGTCAGATCGTTTGGGCGGTCTCTCGCGGGCAACCCTGGACGCTGAGCGCGACCATGAGAGGGCGAGCGCGACACCACCGAGACTCCGAAGCGCGAGGTAGTCATGAGCGACCAGAACATGGCGGACGACGCCTACCAGCCCACCGGCGACAACGAGGAGCAGGAGGACGCGGCACCGCTGGACCTCCAGGACGCGGTGGACGAGCGTACGTACGACGACATGCTCGACGAGGGCTACTCGCCGCCGGAGAAGCCGCTGGGCGTCACCAAGACCGGCACGACGGCGGCGGAACAGCACGAGGGCGAGACGCTCGACGAGCGACTGCGTCAGGAAGTGCCCGACACCGAGGTGCCCGACCCCGAGCAGCCCGTCCGCGACACCATCGGCGACCTGCCGGACGGCGAGGGCGAGCCCATGGACCCGGAGGCCGGTCGGGACCGCGCGGGCCGCCTGGTGGCCCCGGACGAAGGAGCCCACACGGACACCACCAAAGAGGTGATCGCCAGGGACGAGGGCATCGACGGCGGCGCCGCGGGCGCGGAGGAGGCGGCGGTCCACGTCGTCTCCGACGAGGACCTGCCACCTGCCTCCTAGGTCCGGGCCGGACGAGGGGCCGCCACCGGCCCCAGGTCACGGGCGGGGATTGATCCGGCGCCACGGCGGCCGGGCGTCGGGCCCCGCGCGGCCCGCCACGGACGCGCACCGGCGGCACAGCCGCTGGACGCGGTCCGCCGAACCGCCCGACTCCGGAATCACGTCCGTCCACGGCACGTGCGGGAAACGGGTGAGGCGGGAGCGGCTCAGGGAGAGCCCGCAGACGGTCTCGTTCCTGCCCGGCTGCCACGCGTGCGCCTCACCGGCGGGCAGCCGCTGCCGGCCGTCCTCCTCGTCGACCCACTGGCCCGAGGCCGCCACCGCGTACTTCACCGACCGGACCATCGCGACCACCTCCGGCCTCCCAGCGTACGAGCGCGACGCGTGAGTCTGCCCGAAGCTGGACAGAGGGCGACGAGTGATCCGTACGACGAACAGGAGGAACCCCATGACCGTCCCCACCGCCTCCGGCACCCCCGTGGCCGTCGTCACGGGCGCGGACTCCGGCATCGGCCGGGCCACGGCCGTCCGGCTCGCGGCGGCCGGAATGGATGTCGGCATCACCTGGCACTCCGACGAGGAGGGCGCCCGCAGGACGGCCGAGGAAGTGGACCGGCACGGCCGGAACGCGGCCGTCGCCCAAATGGACCTGACCCGGCTCCCCGATGCCGCGCGGGTCGTCGACGACCTCGCCGAGCGCCTCGGCCGCATCGACGTCCTGGTCAACAACGCAGGAACAGGCACCGCCACCCCCTTCCTCGACCTCGGACACGAAGACGTCCGACGCGTCGTCGACGTCGACCTCATCGGCCCCTTCCTCTGCGGTCAGCACGCCGCGCGCCGCATGATCCGGCAGGGCGCGGGCGGCCGCATCGTCAACGTGACGTCGGTCCACGAACACCAGCCCCGCGTCGGCGCGGCCCCCTACTGCGCCGCCAAGGGCGGCCTCGGACTGCTGACCCAGGTCATGGCCCTGGAACTCGCGGAACACGGCATCACCGTCAACGCCGTCGCGCCCGGCGAGATCGCCACGCCCATGACCGGGCAGGAGGACACGGACGTCCACGACGAGCACCGCCCCGGCATTCCGCTCGGCAGGCCCGGCGACGCCCGGGAGATCGCCGCCGTCATCGCCTTCCTCGCCGGGCCCGACGCCTCGTACGTGACGGGCGCGTCCTGGATCGCCGACGGCGGCATGGTGCGCATGGGCCCGCAGGCCGGATCGCACCTGCGCAGCGACGAGTGGCGGCGCCCCTGAGACGGACCCGCGGGCCCGCCGTCCCCGCGGCGCCCCGCACCACATGCCCGCAGGCCCGTGTCGAACCCGGCGGCCCGGGTACCGGTGCTGCCTGGGAAAGGGATCGTCGGAGACCACCGGCCCGCACGAACGGTGCCGCGGCCCGTCTCCGGAAACGGAGCAGAAGGTGACGTCGAACGCAGAAGACACCACGCCCGACGCGCAGCGCCGGAGCACCGCGCCGTGCCCGGCGGGACCGCCGGCCGGAGGATCTCCGCACGAGGCGCCCGCGGAGGAGCTGCCGCCCGACCTCCACCAGGCGATCCTGGAGGCGGCGAAGCAGGTCGCCGCCATCCTCAAGAGGCGCGACCACGACTTCGCCCTCGCGGGCAGCGTCGCCGTGTACGCGCACGGCGGCACCGGAAACCTCCAGCACGACGCCGACTTCTGCATCAGGCCGGAGGACGCCGAAGCGGTAGCGGCCTCACTGGAGGAGGCGGGCCTCACGGTCTACGCGCCGCCCGAGGACTGGCTCCTCAAGGCCAAGTGCCTGGGCCAGGACATCGACCTCATCTTCGAACTGGCCAACCAGCCGGTCACCACGGAGCTCCTCGGCCGCGCGGTGCAACTGCCGATGGACTCGGTGCACATGCCGGTCCTGTCGCCGACCGACCTGCTGCGGGCCCTGCTCGCCGCCTTCTCCGAGCACCACTGCGACTTCGGCGCCGTCCTGCCGATCGCGCGGCAGCTGCGGGAGAAGGTCGACTGGGAGGCGCTCCGCGACGAGTACGGGAACACGCCGATGCCGGCCGCCTTCCTCTTCCTGCTGGAACGCCTGGAAGTCATTGCACCGCGAGGAGGAGACCGATGAACGACCACGCGCACGTCGAGTACCGCATCGCCCACCTGAAGGAACGGCTCGCCGCGGAGGAACTCGGCGAACTCGGCATCCGCGTCGAGTCCCGCGGCTCGTCCGTCGCGGTCGTCGGGACGGTGCCCACGACTCACTGCCGCGACGAGCTGCTGCGTACCGTCAACGAGGAACTGGCAGGCCAGACCGTCCACTTCGACGTCGTGGTGGCCGAGTCGACAGCACCGGACCACCCGGAGGAAGTGTCATGATCCGCATCGCCGCCGTCGGGGACATCCACATGGGCCTGGACAGCCAGGGAGTGCTCAGGCCCGCCTTCGAGACGCTGCACGAGTGCGCGGACCTGCTGCTCCTCGCCGGGGACCTCACCCGCCACGGCACCCCGGAGGAAGCGCGGATCGTCGCCCAGGAGGTGACCGGCCTGCCGGTGCCCGTCGTCGCCGTGCTCGGCAACCACGACCACCACGACGAGCAGCCCGAGAAGGTCACCGCCATCCTGCGCGAAGCGGGTGTACGGGTGCTCGAAGGGGAGGGCACGGTCGTCGAGGTCGACGGGGCGCGGGTGGGCATCGCCGGCACGAAGGGGTTCGGCGGCGGATTCGTCGGCTGCAGCGGCAGCGAGTTCGGCGAACCCCTGATGAAGGAGTTCATCCGGTACACCCGGCGCTGCGCCGACGGCCTGCGGACCTCTCTGCGGGAGCTGGCCGAGCAGGGCTGCGGCACACGGGTGGCGCTCACGCACTTCGCCCCCGTGCCGGACACCCTCGCGGGCGAACCCCTGGAGATCTACCCGTTCCTCGGCAGCTATCTGCTGGCGGAGGCGGTCGACGACGCGGGCGCGGACCTGGCCGTCCACGGCCACGCGCACGCGGGCACCGAGCACGGCATGACCAACGGCGGCGTACCGGTGCGCAACGTCGCCCAGCCCGTCATCCGCAAGGCGTTCAACGTCTACCACCTGCAGGACCACCACCGTGCGGAACCCGCGACGGCCGCCCGCAACGGCTAGCCGGCCGGGGCATCCGTTCGTCGACGGCGGCACCCGGTTCTCCCCCCACCGCTCCTCCCGCTGCCGCGTCCACCGGCGACGCTTCTTCTCGAAGGCACCTGTCGGCGGGTGCGGAGGAGTAGATTCTGACTACGGAACGTGGCCGTCTTCCGGAGCCGGTTCGCTTTTCGGTGTGGAGAACTCAGTGATGGAGCACCGGGTGTCTGTGCAGGAGCTGCTTGTCGGTCTGGAGCGGGCCGCCGAAGCCGGGGAGCACCGCATGTGGGCGATGCGATGCGCGCATGCGCTGGGGTTGCAGGGGATCGCGGTCTCCTTGCGGTGGGGGTCGGAGCTGGTGTGGTTCAGCGACGACACCAGCGCGCGGCTGCTGGACATGCAGTTCACCCTGGGGCAGGGGCCGGGGGTAACCGGGGACTTGAGCGAAGGACCGTGCCAGGTAGCGGACCTGGGCGCGGACACGGGCGCGGGCGCACAGTGGCCGCAGTTCGCCGCCGAGGCCCAGGCGTTGGGCGTGCGGGCCGTGTTCGTGTGGCCCGTCAGGACGGGGGCGGCACTGTTCGGCACGCTGACCGGATACCGCCGGACGCCGGGCCCGCTGACCGCGCGGGAGGCGACGGACGGGCTGCGGGTGGCCGACGCGCTGACCGGCCGGCTGCTGGCCTGGCAGCCGACCGCCGAGGCCGCACGGAACGGGCCGGGGCGGGCGGGCGCCGTCGACCTGCACTGGGCGGAGGTGCACCAGGCCACCGGCGTGCTCAGCTACCGGCTCGGTGTGTCGCTGGAGGAGGCCCTGATCCGGCTGCGCGCCCGGGCCTACGCCTCGGGCCGGCCCCTGACCGAGGCCGCCCGCGAGATCCTGCGGGAGCTGCCGCCGTGAACCCGCCGTCCGGTGCAGGCCGCCGAAAGGCGCCCGTACACCGAGGAGTCAAGGCATGAGCAGAGAACGAAAGATCGCCGAAACCTTCGTCGAACTCGCCGACACCTTCGTCGCCGACTTCGACGTCATCGACTTCCTGCAGCAACTGACCATCCGCTGCTGCGACATCTTCGCCGTCACCGACGTCGCGGTCCTGCTGGCCTACCCGGGACCGCAGCTGTACAGCCCCGCCCCCTGCGACCCAAGCCCGGCCCTGTCGGGGCTGCTGGAGCTGGCTCTGCGCGAAGGCCCCGCCCTGGACGCCTACCGCACGGCCGCCACCGTCGCCCCCGGAAACCTCTCCAGCGCCCCGGCCGCCTGGCGCGACTTCACCGCGCTGGCCCGCGAGTCCGGCTACACCTACGCCAGCGCGGTCCCCCTGCGCCTGCGCCGTGAGACCCTCGGCAGCCTGCTGCTCCTGCGCGCCACCGACAGCCCGCTGCCGGCCGACGACCTCGCGATGGCGCAGGCCTTCGCCGACGCGGCCACCATCGGACTGCTCCACGCCCGCACCCTGCAGAACGCCGACACCGTCAACGCGCAGCTCCACACCGCCCTGCACAGCCGCATCGTCATCGAACAGGCCAAGGGCTTCCTCGCCGCCCGCCGCGCCGTCTCGCCCGACGAGGCCTTCGCCGTCATGCGCCGCCACGCCCGTCACCACCGCCTCCTGCTCACCGCTGTCGCCCGGCATGTCGTCGACACGGGGGAGCTCCCGAGCCGCGCTGCCGACGGCGCGTCGAACGGGTAGCGGGCGGTCCCGCGCCGACCCGCTGGCTGAATCGATTCACGCCGCGCGGCGCGGTGCGGGGTCGTGCGAGGTTGTGCGTTCGGCGCGGTGCACGTGTCGCATTGCGGGCATCATGTGCTCTCGGCGCCCCACCAGTGAAGCGCTTCGACTAATTTCCTGTCCGAACCGTTGACGTACGAACGCCCTCTCCCTACGTTGGCCCGGAAAGCGCTTGCCTAAAACGATTCAACTCGCGTCTTGAGGGGCTAACTGTGCCTGTACATGGGGAACTTGACCGACGCGGCCTGCTCAAGTTCGCGGGCGGCTCACTCGCTGCCGTCGGCCTGACGGCGGCGGGCTGTGGTTCCGGTGACGGGTCCGGGAACGGCACGGTCACGCTCCGGTACGCGTGGTGGGGGTCGGACGACCGGGCCCAGCGGATCAACAAGACGATCGCGCTCTTCGAGAAGAAGCACCCGAAGATCAAGATCAAGACGGACTTCCAGCCCTACCTCGACTTCTGGAAGAAGTTCAACACCCAGGCGGCGGGCGGCAATCCGCCCGACGTCTTCCAGAACGCGATCGGTTTCCTGCGCAAGTACGACGAGCGCAACGTGCTGCTCGACCTGAACGCACAGGTCAAGGCGGGCAACCTGCGGCTCGACGGCTTCCGGGCCGGCCTGGAGAAGTTCGGCGAGGTCGACGGCAAGCTGCTCGGCGTGCCCGTCGGCAGCAACTCCATGGCCCTGGTCATCGACAAGCCGCTCTTCGCGAAGGCGGGCGTCACCCCGAAGATGGGCTGGACCTGGGACGACTTCCACACCGCGATGAGGAAGATCCGCGACAGGGGCGGGCGGCCCGGCGACAGCGGGCTCTACGGCGTCATGTACCTCTACGACCTCTACCTCCGCCAGCACGGCAAGGCCTTCTTCACCGAGGACGGCCTGGGCTTCACCGAGGGCGACCTGAAGGAGTGGTGGGCGAAGGGGTACGAGGGCGTCAGGTCCGGTATCTACGCCGACCCGAAGAAGGTCGCCCAGGTCAAGCCCAAGTCCGCGGTCGCCGCCGAACTCGCGGCCGCCGAGTTCACCTGGGACAACTTCACCGTCCGCTACTCCGCCGAGGGCAAGAGCAGCTACGGCCTCGCGCCCATCCCGACCACCGACGGCGAGAAGACCCGCCAGTACCTCGGTTCCCTGATGCTCAGCGGCTCCCGGCGCACCAGGCACCCCAAGGAGGTCGCGCGGTTCATCGACTTCATGGTGCACGACCCCGAGGTCGCCGAGATCATGGGGTACGACCGCGGGGTGCCGACGACGACGGCGCAGTACGAGGCGTACAAGCCGGCGCAGGAGAGCGACAGGACGATCGCGTCGGTGAACAAGGAGATCGCCGCGTACGAGGAGAGCCTCGTCGACGCCGGTGTCCTGGAGACCATCACCCCGCACCCGGCGGGCGCCGACGTCTGCGAGGCGGGCTTCCTGCGCATCGCCGAGGAACTCGCCCTGGGGAAGCGGTCGGTCGGCGAAGCGGTGGAGCAGTACTTCGCCGAGTGCAAGACGGCACTCGGTTCCCGATGAGCGCCGCCATGACCCCTGTCGACGCCGCGGCGACACCGCGGTCCGGGGCGAAGGGAGCGGGTGGAGCGGCCCCGCACGGCGGCTCCGGCTCCGGCTTTGGATCCGGCTCCGGCCGCCGGGCCGGTGGTGCGGCCCGACGCGGCGACCATCTCGCGGGCTACCTCTTCATGTCGCCCTGGATCGCCGGGTTCCTGCTGCTCACAGCGGGCCCGATGGTCGCCTCGCTCTACTTCGCGTTCACCGACTACAACCTCTTCGACGCGCCCACGTGGGTCGGCCTGGACAACTTCACCGAGATGTTCGGCGACCCGCGCTGGCGCAAGTCGGTCGAGGTGACGCTCTGGTACGTGGTCATCGGCACCCCGCTGAAGCTGGCCGCCGCACTCGGTGTCGCGCTGCTCCTCAGCCAGCAGCGGCGCGGCCAGGGCTTCTACCGGGCCGCGTTCTACGCCCCCTCGCTGATCGGCGCGAGCGTGTCGGTCGCCGTCGTCTGGAAGGCGATCTTCTCGGACGACGCGGTCGTCGACCGCACCCAGCGCGCCCTGTTCGGCGTGGACGTCGGCGGCTGGACCGGCGACCCCGACTGGATCATCTACAGCCTGGTGGCGCTCACCGTCTGGCAGTTCGGCGCGCCGATGGTCATCTTCCTGGCCGGCCTCAAACAGGTGCCGCGCGAGCTGTACGAGGCGGCGGCGATGGACGGCGCGGGCAGCTGGCGCCGGTTCTGGAACATCACCCTGCCGATGATTTCCCCGGTGCTGTTCTTCAACGTCCTCCTGGAGACCATCCACTCCTTCCAGATCTTCGCCTCCGCGTACATCGTCGGCGGCGGCGCGGGCGGCAACGCCTGCGGCCCGGCGGACGGTTCGCTCGTCTACACCTGCTACCTCTACGTCCAGGGCTTCGAGAACAGCCGGATGGGCTTCGCCTCGGCCATGGCCTGGATGCTGCTGCTCGCCGTCGGCCTGGTGACGGCGGTCCTGTTCTGGTCCCAGAAGCGCTGGGTGCACTACGAGGAGGGCGCCCGATGAGTACGTTGCGTGTGACGGCCAAAGCGCGTGGGCGCGGCGCGGGCTCCCTCGCCTGGCACATCGGGGCGCTCGCCGTGCTCGCCGTGGTCCTCTACCCCGTGGTGTGGCTGATCGGCGGTTCGTTCAAGCCCAACGACAAGATCGTCGGCAGTCTGGACCTGCTCCCGACGGACCCGGTCGTCTCCAACTACACCGGTCTCGCCGACGGCCTCGCCGACATCTCCATCACCACGTTCTTTACCAACTCCCTGTTCTTGGCGGGCGGTTCGGTGGTGGGGGTGCTGGTCTCCTGCTCGCTCGCGGCCTACGCGTTCGCCCGGATCAGGTTCGCGGGACGCAACCTGCTCTTCGCGCTGATGATCGGCACGCTGCTCCTGCCGTACCACGTCCTCCTCATCCCGCAGTACGTGCTGTTCCAGAAGCTCGGCCTGATCAACACCTACACGCCACTGCTGCTCGGCAAGTACCTCGCCGTCGACGCCTTCTTCGTCTTCCTGATGGTGCAGTTCATGCGGAGCCTGCCGCGCGAGCTCGACGAGGCGGCGCGGCTCGACGGCTGCGGCCATCTGCGGATCTACTGGTCGATCGTGCTGCCGCTGTGCCGGCCCGCGCTCATCACCAGCGCGATCTTCACGTTCATCAACGCGTGGAACGACTTCATGGGCCCGTTGATCTACCTCAACGACCCTTCCAAGTACACCGTCTCACTCGGCCTGAAGATGTTCGTCGACCAGGAGGGCCTCGCCAACTACGGCGGCATGATCGCGATGTCGCTTGTGGCGCTGCTGCCGGTGCTCGCCTTCTTCCTGGCCTTCCAGCGGTATCTGATCGACGGCATGGCCACGTCGGGGCTGAAGTGACGGGCGTACGCGGCAGGCGGTTCGGGGTCTTCGCCGAGTGCCTGCTCACCGGGGTGTGGATCGCGGTCGCCGCGCTGCCGCTGGTGACGGCGCCCGCCGCGCTGGCCGCGGGCTCTGCCCACCTGCGGCGGTACCTCGCCCATGAGGCGGGCGGGTGGCGGGAGTTCGCGGCGGACTGGCGGTCCGCCGTCCGGCGCGGGTGGCTGGTGGGCCTTGCGGGATGGGCCGCCCTCGGGCTGCTCCGGCTCGATCTCTCCGTCGTACGGTCCGGGGCGCTGCCCGGTGGGGCGGTCGTCGGGGTGGTGGGCGTGCTGGCGATGTTGCTTCTGGTCGTCGCGGGCGTGCGGGGTGCTGTGGCCTGGCGGCCCGGGGCGTCTTGGAGGGGGCTGGTCGCAGGGGCGGTCCGCCGTACGGTTCGCGACCCTGCGGGGTCGCTGGCGCTGGTCTGTGGGCTTGCCGTTGTTGTGATCTCCGGGTGGTTCGCCGTGCCGCTTGCCGCTCCTGCGGTGGGGGTGCTCGTGGCAGCCGGCCTCGCGGTTGAACGCCGCGCTTGAGCGTCTGCGGGGCTGGTGACGGTTTAGCGGCTGCGGGCGTCGTGTGGCTCGTCGCGCAGTTCCCCGCGCCCCTGAAGGGGCGCCCGGGTCGGGTTGTTGTCTGCGGGCCGCGTGTGGCTGGTCGCGTCCCGCGGCGGAGCCGCACATGTCAGAGCCCCGCGCCCCTTTAGGGGCGCCTGTGTGAAGGGATCGTATGTCCTCCGTAACCCGTAGGTCTCTGCTCAAGGCTGCCGCTACGGCAGGCGCCGCCGCCCAGGTCGGCTGGGTGCTCGGGCGGGGGGAGGCCCGGGCCGACGCGCCCGGCGCCCCTGGCCCCGACGCCCCCGCCGACATCCGCTGGCTGGAGGACGGTGGGCTCGGGGCCGCGCCCGGGTCCACCTTCGGGGTGCCCTGGCCCAAGGGTGTCCACGGTGCCGGCACCACGTTCGCCCTCGTCAGCGGCGACGGCGACCGCGTGCCCGTGCAGAGCTGGCCCACCGCGTACTGGCCCGACGGTTCGCTGAAGTGGACGGCGCATGCGGTCGGGCCCGGAGGAGCGGGCGCCGAACGGTTCACGCTGGCGGCCGGGACCCCGGCGGCGTACGGGAAGAAGCTCACCGTCGCCCGGACCGGCCGCAAGGTCACCGTGGACACCGGTGTCATCACGGCGGTGATCGACGAGGACGGCGAGCGGCTCGTGCGGTCGGTGACGCGCGGGGGCAGGAGGATCGCCACCGACGGGCGGCTCGTCCTGCTGCGACAGGGCGAGGTCGACGACGGGGACTCCGGCAGCGCGAAGTGGGAGCGGTTCGACGGCGAGATCGGCGAGGTGAAGGTCGAGCAGGACGGGCCGCTGCGGGCGGTCGTGCGGGTCGACGGCAAGCACCGGAGGGGGAGACGGAGTTGGCTGCCGTTCAGCGTCCGGCTGTACTTCTACGCGGGCGCCGACTCCTTCCGCATGGTGCACACCATCACCTACGACGGGGACCAGGAGAAGGACTTCATCCGCGGGCTCGGCGTGCGCTTCACCGTGCCGATGCGTGATGCCGCGTACGACCGGCACATCCGGATCGCGGGGGAGGGGAAGGGGTTCCTCACCGAGGCCGTGAAGGGCATCACCGGGCTGCGGCGCGACCCGGGCGCCGCCGTGCGCGCCGCGCAGGTCAAGGGCGAGAGGCTGCCGGACCCGGCGACCTGGGACCAGCGGGTCACGAGCAGGCTCCAGTACATACCGGCCTGGGGCGACTACACGCTCTCCCAGCTCTCCGCCGACGGCTTCACGCTGCGCAAGCGCACCGAGGAGGGCCGCGGCTGGATCACCGCGGGCGGCGGCGGGCGGGCAGGCGGCTTCGGGTACGTCGGCGGGGTGAGCGGCGGGTTCTCCTTCGGGCTGCGGGACTTCTGGGAGAAGCACCCCGCCCAGCTCGACATCCGCGGCGCCGCGAGTGACGCCGCGGAGGTCACCCTCTGGCTCTGGTCCCCCGAAGCACCCCCGATGGACCTGCGCTTCTACCACGACGGCATGGGCCAGGACACGTATCCCGAGCAGCTCGAAGGCCTCAACATCACCTACGAGGACCACGAACCCGGGTTCGGCACGCCCTACGGCATCGCCCGCACCAGCGAGCTGATGTTCTGGGCCAACGCCGCGACACCGACCGCCGCCGAGCTCGTCGCCCAGTCCGCCGCGGTCCGCACGCCGCCGCAGCTCGTCGCCGCCCCCGAGCACCTGAGCAGGGCCAAGGTCTTCGGCGGGCTCTTCGCGCCCGTCGACCGCTCCACGCCCGCGAAGGCCGAGATCGAGGACCACCTCGACTTCCTCTTCACGTACTACAAGGACCAGGCCGAACAGCGCCGCTGGTACGGCTTCTGGGACTACGGCGACATCATGCACACCTACGACGAGGACCGGCACCAGTGGCGGTACGACGTCGGGGGGTACGCCTGGGACAACTCCGAGCTCTCGCCCGACCTCTGGCTCTGGTACGCCTATCTGCGCTCGGGCCGCGCCGACATCTTCCGCTTCGCCGAGGCCATGACCCGGCACACCGGCGAGGTCGACGCCTACCACCTCGGCGAGTGGGCGGGACTCGGCACCCGGCACGGCGTGCAGCACTTCGCGGACAGCGCCAAGCAGCAGCGCATCTCCACCGCCGTCTACCGCCGCCCCTACTACTTCCTCACCGCCGACGAACGCGTCGGCGACCTGATGCACGCCCTCGTCGACTCCGACGAGACGTTCCTCGCCCTCGACCCGCTCCGCAAGATCCGCACCGAGCCGTACGAGCCGGACCGGCACGCCCTGTCCATCGGCTTCGGCACCGACTGGAGCGGCCTCGCGGGCGCGTGGCTCACCGAGTGGGAGCGCCGGGGCCCGAAGGCGGAGAAGGCGGAGGCGCGGCTGCGCTCCACGATGCGGACCATCGCCGCGCAGCCCAACGGCTTCGTGCAGGGGAGCGGCCTCTACGACCTCGACACGGGCGAGTTCGCCGTCGTGGCCGAGCCCGCGGTGAACGTCTCGCACCTCTCCGCGATGTTCGGCCTCGTCGAGATGTGCGCCGAGCTGATCGACCTCGTCGACCTGCCGGAGTTCAAGGCCGCCTGGCTGGACTACTGCCGCTGCTTCAACGCGACCAAGGCCGAACAGAAGGAGCGGTACGGCAAGGACTTCGGCAGCCTGCTGCTGTTCCAGGGCCACTCCCGCCAGGACGCGTACGCGGCGGCCCAGCTGCGGGACGACGGGCTGGCGGCGCGCGCCTGGAAGAAGTTCCACGACAGCGACGGCTACACCCGCGCCATGAAGTGGGAGCGGACGAGGATCGAGGGCCCCGCCGCGCTGGAGCCGGGCCACGAGCACCCGCGCGTCAGCACCAACGAGACGGCCCTGTTCGGCCTCGCCGCCATCCAGAACCTGGCCCTGATCGGCGACAAGCTGCCCAAGTAGCCGCGCCCCGGAGCGGGTCAGGCCGACCCCCGTCGTACCAGCTCCGTCGGCAGGATCACCGCCGCCGGGTCCTCGCCGCCGATCTGGGCGAGCAGGACGCGGACCATCTCCGTGCTGATCCGGTCCCAGGGCTGGCGGATCGTGGTCAGCTCGGGGTGGCTGCCGAGGGCGGCCGACGAGTCGTCGAAGCCGCCCACCGCGATGTCCTCGGGCACCCGGCGGCCCGCGCGCTGCAGTGCCGCGACGGCGCCCTGCGCCATCAGGTCGGAGGCGACGAACAGGGCGTCCATGTCCGGGGCGCGGCCGAGGAGTTCGGTCGCGCCGCGCTCGCCGCCGGCGCGGCTGTAGTCGCCGGGGACGACGAGCCGGTCGTCGGGCTCGATGCCCGCCTCGGCGAGCACTTCGCGGTATCCGGCGAGGCGCTCGGTGCCGCCGGGGGTGTCGAGGGGGCCCGTCACCATGCCGATCCTGCGGCGGCCGAGGGAGAGGAGGTGGCGGACCATGTCGCGGGCGCCGTCCCGGTCGTCGGCGGCGACGTACGCCACCTTGGAGGCCTGCCCGAGCGGCTTTCCGCAGGCAACGAGGGGCACGCCCGCGTCGCGCAGCCGGGCGGCGAGCGGGTCGCCGGAGTGGCTGGAGACGAGGAGGACACCGTCGACGTGGCCCGCCGTGATGTACCGCGTGATGCGGCGCCGCTCGTCCTCCGTGCCCGCGATCATCAGGAGCAGCGGGATGTCGTGGGCGGCGAGGGCCTGGGTGCAGCCGCGCAGCAGCACGTTGAAGTTCGGGTCCTCGAAGAACCGCTCCTGCGGCTCGGTGAGCAGGAAGCCGACCGAGTCCGAGCGGCCCGTGATGAGGGAGCGGGCGTGCCGGTTGACGACGTAACCGGTCCTGCGGATCGCGGAGTCGACCGCTTCCCGGGCCGCCGGGCTGACGTAGTGTCCGCCGTTGAGCACGCGGGAGACCGTGCCGCGGGAGACGCCGGCCTCGCGTGCCACGTCGTGGATGGTCGGCGCCTTGCGGCGCTGCTCCGGCTTGCTCATGGTCATGACTTTACGGCGCCCGACAGCAGGTCGAGGCTCCAGAAGCGCTGGACGACCAGGAACAGGGCGATGAGGGGGATGACGGCGAGCAGGGCGCCGGTGATGACGAGGGTGTAGAGCGCCGGGGTGTTGGAGCCCTGTTCGAGGAGGGTGAACAGGCCGAGCGTGATGGGGAACTTCTCGTCGTCGCTGAGCATGATGTACGGCAGCAGGAAGTTGTTCCAGACCGCGACGAACTGGAACAGGAACACCGTCACCAGGCCCGGCACCATCATCGGCAGCGCGATGCGCGTGAAGATCCGCCACTCGCCCGCGCCGTCCATCCGCCCGGCCTCGACGACGTCGCCGGGCACGGCCGCGGTGGCGTAGACGCGGGAGAGGTACACGCCGTACGGGGAGAGGATCAGCGGCAGCAGCACGGACGCGTAGGAATCGGTGAGGTCCGCCTTCGCCAGGAGCAGGTACTGGGGGACGGCCAGGATGACGGGCGGCATGAGGACGCCGGCCAGCAGGACGTTGAAGACGGTCTCGCGGCCGCGGAAGCGGTAGACCGCGAGGGCGTAGCCGCCGAAGGCGGAGACGGCTGTGGAGAGCAGGGCGCCCAGGCCGGCGTAGAGGGCGGAGTTGGCCATCCACTGCCAGTAGACGCCGTCGCGGTAGGCGCTCAGGTCGGCGAGGTTCTCGGCGAAGCCGGTGCCGGGCAGGAACGTGAAGGTGGAGAAGAGCTCGCTGCCCGACTTGGTCGACGCGATCACCACCCAGGCCACCGGCAGGAGGCAGTAGAGGGCGCCGAGCAGCAGGGCCGCGGTGGGGACGAGGGCGACGCGGCGGGGCCGGGGCGGGCCCTGCGCGGTGCCGGGGGTGGTGCCCGCGGCCGGGGCGGACTTGAGGCGCGTGGCGGGCGCGAGAGAGGTCATCGTGCTTCCCCCTGCTTCGTACGGGAGTTGGCGGCGCGCAGGAAGCCGAAGGACAGGACGAGCGTGACGACGGCGATGAGTACGGCGGTGGCCGCCGCCGAGTGGATGTCGCCCTTGCCGAAGGCGTCCTGGTACACCTTCATCAGCGGACTCCAGGTCGTCGGGACGGAGTTGGTGAGCGGCTTGAGCGTGGTCGGCTCGCTGAACACCTGGAGCGTCGCGATGATCGAGAAGAAGAAGGTGAGCACCAGCGAGGGCGCCACCATCGGGATCTTGATGCGGAGCGCGATCTGCAGCGGCGAGCAGCCGTCGAGCTTCGCCGCCTCGTACACCTCGGCGGGGATGGCCCGCAGCGACGTGTAGATGACGATCATGTTGAAGCCGGTGCCGCCCCAGACCGCGATGTTGGAGAGCGCGAGGTAGAGCGGGCCGCCGTCGAGCAGGTCGGGCTGCGGCAGGCCGAGGGTGTCGAGGACGTAGTAGAAGGGGCTCACGTCCGGCAGATACAGGAAGCCCCAGAGCAGCGCGGCGACGACGCCCGGCACGGCGTACGGCAGGAAGATCGCGAGCCGGGTGAAGGGCGTGAGCCGCACCCGGTCGCTGTCCAGCATCAGGGCGAAGACCAGCGCGAGACCCAGCATCACGGGGATGACGAGCGCACCGTAGCCGAGGACGCGCAGCGCGCCGTGCAGCAGCTCGGAGTCGGTGAACGCGGCGGTGTAGTTCTCCACGCCCGCCCACACCTCGCTCCGGGCGCCCTTGCCGAGGCCGAGGCCCGACACCTCGACCTTGTGCAGGCTCAGCCAGAGCGCGTAGCCGATGGGCAGGGCGAAGAAGAGGGCGAAGAGCGCGGTGGCGGGGAGGAGGAAGAGGTACGGGGCGCTGCGCACCCCTCGCTTGCCCGTGCGGCGGTCCGGTGCCGGCACCGTGCGACTCGTCACGGCGCGACCTCGAAGCCCTGCTTCTTCAGGTCGGCGACCGTGTCGTCCTGCATGGTCCGCAGGGCCGCGCCGAAGTCAGACCTGTTCTTGGCGGCCGAGCCGAAGGCGTCCTTGAAGGTGGTGTAGGCGACGTTGACGTTCGGGCCCCAGGCGCCGGGGGCCGTGGTCTTCGCGATGTCGGCCGCCTTCTCGTAGAAGTCGGGCTGGTTCGCGAAGTACGCGGGGGCCTTCGCGAGGGCGCCGCCGGTCTGGGCGTCGGTGGCGGCGGGGTAGATGCCGCCCTCCTTCACGAGTGCGGCGAGCGCCTTCGGGTCGGTGTTGAGCCAGGTCGCGAACTTCGCCGCGGCCTCCTTGTGCTCCGAGTCCGTGGTGACGGCGGTGGAGGAGCCGCCCCAGCTGCCGGTCACGGCCTTGCCCTTGGCGTCCCACTGGGGGAGCGGGGCCATCGCCCACTTGCCCTGGGTGTCGGGCGCGGCGGTGGTGAGGGTGCCGGGCGCCCACACCGCGCTGACCCAGGCGATCTGCTTGCCGGTGTTGAGCGCCTTGTTCCAGGCGGGCGTGTACATCGGCTGGTTGTCGATGGCGCCCTCCTTGACGAGGCCGCCCCAGAAGTCGGCGACCTTGCGCGTGGCCGCGTCGTCGATGCCGACCTTCCACTTCTCGCCCTCGGTGGTCCACCAGCGGGCACCGGCCTGCTGGGCGAGTCCGGCGAAGAGCCCGGAGTCGTTGGCGGAGAACGTGGTGAGGTCCTTGTCCGGCGCCTTCTTCTTCAGGGCGCGGGCCGTGTCGGCAAACTCGTCCCACGTCTTCGGGACCTCCAGCCCGTACTTCTTGAAGAGGTCCGCGCGGTAGTAGAACATCATCGGCCCGGCGTCCTGCGGGACGGCGTAGACCGCGTCCGTGCCGAGCGTGGTCTGCTGCCAGATGCCCTGGGTGTACGCGGACTTCGCCTCGCCGACCTCGCTCGATATGTCCGCGAGCGCGTCGTTGCTGACGAGGGTCGGCAGCGCCTGGTACTCGGCCTGCACCAGGTCGGGCGCCTTGTGGGCCTTGTGCGCGGTGAGGATCTTGGTGACCAGGGTGTCGCCGGACGCCTGCTTCTTGACCGTGACGTCGATCCGGTCCTTCTTGCCGGGGCCCTTGTTCCAGAGGTCGACGACCTTGTCCATGCCGGGCGTCCAGGACCAGTACGTCAGGGAGACCGGGCCGCCCGACCCGGCTCCGGAACCGTCGTCGTCGGACGAGCCGCAGGCGGTGAGCGCGGTGGCGCCGAGCGCGACGGTGACGGCGGCCGCGGCGAAGCGGCGTGGCGTGTTCTGCGGCATGGATCTTTCTCCCCTGAGCTGGGCCCCGCCTGCTGCGGTGCCTGCCATGCGTCTGTGAGCCGGTGAAGGCGTCTGTGAGCGTTCACAGTAGAGAAACATCCAGGACACTTGTCAATGGTTGTTGCTGTGCGGTTATGTTGGCCCGACGCCGCTGACGGCGTGTGTGCACGTTCCCAAATGATCGATCTTCGGGAGAGATCCATGCCGGACCACGCCCCCAAGGGCCTCACCCGCCTCGCCTTCGGCGGGGACTACAACCCGGAGCAGTGGCCGGAATCCGACTGGCGGGACGACGTCCGGCTGATGCGCGAGGCCGGCGTCACGATGGTGAGCGTCGGCATCTTCTCCTGGGCGCTCCTCGAACCCGCCCCGGGCGCCCACGACTTCGGCTGGCTCGACCGGCTCCTCGGCCTGCTGCACGAGAACGGCATCCGGGCCGACCTCGGCACGCCTACAGTGGCGCCGCCCGCCTGGTTCTACCGCGCCCACCCCGACGCGCTGCCCGTCACCGCCGACGGCGTGCGGTACGCATTCGGCTCACGCGGCGCCATCTGCCACAGCAACCCCGCCTACCGCGAGGCCGCCGCAGACATCACCACCCGGCTCGCCGCCCGGTACGCCGACCACCCGGCGCTCGCCCTGTGGCACGTCCACAACGAGTACGGCGTGCCCGTCTCCGCGTGCTACTGCGACACCTGCGCCGCCCGCTTCCGCCGCTGGCTGGAGGCGACGTACGGGACGGTGGACGCGGTCAACGAAGCCTGGGGCACGGCGTTCTGGGGCCAGCGCTACGGCAGCCTCGACGAGATCGACCCGCCCCGCGCCACCCCGACCGTCGGCAATCCGGCGCAGGCCCTCGACTACCGGCGCTTCGCCGACGCCACGATGCGCGAGAACTTCGTCCGCGAGCGCGACATCCTGCACCGCCTCGCCCCCGGCATCCCCGTCACCACCAACTTCATGACGGCCCTCAGCCAGTGCGACTCCGTCGACTACTGGGCGTGGGGGCGCGAGGTCGACCTGGTCTCCAACGACCACTACCTGATCACCGACGGACGCCGTACGCACGTCAACCTCGCCATGGCCGCCGACCTGACGCGCTCCGTCGCGGGCGGCGCGCCCTGGCTGCTCATGGAGCACGCCGCGGGTGGCGTCAACTGGCAGCCCCGCAACCCCGCGAAGGCGCCGGGCGAGATGGCGCGCAACTCGCTGGGGCACGTGGCGCGCGGCTCCGACGGCGCCATGTTCTTCCAGTGGCGGCAGTCGCGGCGGGGTGCGGAGAAGTTCCACTCGGCGATGCTCCCGCACGCCGGCACGGAGTCGCGGGTGTGGCGGGAGGTCGTCCAACTGGGGTCGGACGTGAGCGCATTGAGCCCTGCCCGGGGCACTCGAACCGTCGCCGACGCCGCCGTCCTCTGGGACTGGCACTCGTGGTGGGCGCAGTCCCTGGAGTGGCGGCCGAGCGAGGACCACGACGCGCGCGAGCGCGCCGACAGCTTCTACGAGGCCCTCTACGACCGGCACCTGACAGTCGACTTCGCGCACCCAGAAGCCGACTTGTCGGCCTATCCCCTTGTCGTCGTGCCCGCGCTCTACCTCGCCACCGAGGCCACCGCCCGCAACCTCCGCGCCTACGTGGAGAACGGCGGCACCCTCGTCGTCTCCTACTTCTCCGGCATCGTCGACGAGCACGACGCCGTGCACCCCGGACCCTACCCGGGCGCCCTGCGCGACGTACTCGGCCTGACCGTCGAGGAGTTCTCACCGCTGCTCGCGGGGGAGACGGTGCGCATCTCCGGGCCCGGGGGCGCGGAGCTGACCGGCGACGTGTGGACGGAGTTCGTGGTGCCGCGCGGCGCCGAGACGGTGTGGACGTACGAGGACGGGCTCGCCGCGGGACGTCCGGCCGTCACCCGGCACCGGCTCGGCGAGGGCACCGCCTGGTACGTCTCCACGCGGCTCGGCGCCCGCGAGCTGGACGCGATCCTGGGTGCGGCGGGCGGCGACGCGGGGATCGAGCCGCGCGCCGAACTCCCGCGCGACGTCGAGGTGGTGCGCCGCACGGGGGAGTCGGGGAGCTTCCTCTTCGTCATCAACCACACCGACTCCGAGGTGAAGGTGCCGCTGGAGGCCCACGGCACGGAGCTGCTCACTGGCGAACGCGCGGCGGGCCGCATGGCGGTGCCCGCGGGGGCCGTGCGTGTGGTGCACCTGGACGCCTGACATCTGATGCCTGACGCCTGACACCTGGTGTCTGACGCCTGGCGTCACACCGACCCCGGTCGTGGTCCGTGGGGGACTGCCGGCCGGACGCGGCGGCGCCGTGCACAACCGTGCGCGGCGCCGCCGCACTCTTTCTCCTCTTTCTCCCCCTTCTCCTCCTTTCCGCCCGAGTACCGCTACGTCGAAGGGACATCGACGATGCACGGCAACAACGCAGCACACACAACCGTGGCCCGCACCTCCCGCAGAGGACTGCTGGCCGCCGCCCTCGGAGGGGCCGCGGCCCTCGCCCTGCCCGCCCCGGGCGCACGGGCCGCGAGCACCCTCACCAACGGCGGCTTCGAGAACGGCCTGACGGGCTGGTCCGGATACGGCACCACCGCCGCCGCGTTCACCGAGGCGGGCGGTCACGGCGGCAGCACCCGCCTCTCCCACTGGGCCACTTCGGCCTACAAGGTGGAGACGTACCAGTACCTCACCGGCCTGGCCGACGGCCCGTACACGCTGACGGCGTGGGCCCGGTCCAGCGGCGGCCAGAACGCCGCCTACATCGCGCTGAAGAGCGGAAGCGCCGAGCAGCGCACCGACCTGCCGCCCACGCCGAACGGCGGCTGGATCCGCCTCGTCACGTCCGTGCGCGTCACCGGCGGCGCCTGCACCGTGCGCCTGTACTCGGACGCCCACGCGGGGGAGTGGGCCAACTTCGACGACATCACCTTCGCGCCCGGCTCGACGGGCCTGTCCGTCAAGGGCGGCGACGTCTCCACGCTCGCCAAGAACGAGGCGCACGGCGCCACCTACCGCTACGCCGACGGCACGAGCGGCGACGCCCTCGCCATCCTGAAGTCGGCGGGCATGAACTACGCCCGCCTCAAAGTGTGGGTGAACCCCGCCGACGGCTACAACAACAAGGCGAAGGTCCTCGCCACGGCGGCCCGCGCCAAGGCCCGCGGCATGAAGCTGCTCGTCGACTTCCACTACTCCGACAGCTGGGCCGACCCGGGCAAGCAGAACAAGCCCGCCGCCTGGGCGTCGCACGGCTACAGCCAGTTGACCAAGGACGTGTACGACCACACGTACGACGTCCTGAACGCCCTGAAGGCGCAGGGCACCACCGCCGACATGGTGCAGATCGGCAACGAACTCAACGCGGGCATGCTCTGGCCCGAGGGCTCGACGGACAACTGGGCGCAGCTCGCGGGCCTGTTGACGTCCGGCGCCCGGGCCGCGAAGGCCGTGTCGTCGGGCACACGGGTCGCCCTGCACCTCGCCGAGGGCGGCGACAACGCGGGCACGCGCTGGTGGTTCGACCAGGCCGTCTCGCGTGGCGTGCCCTTCGATGTCATCGCCCTCTCCTACTACGGCTACTGGCACGGGCCACTGAACGAACTGCAGGCCAACCTCGACGACGCGGCGGCCCGTTACGGCAAGCCCGTCCTCGTCGCCGAGACCGCCTACGCGCACACCCTGGCCAACGGCGACGGTCTGGAGAACAACCTGGCCCGCACCGACCAGCTCGCCGCCGGCTACCCCGCGACCCCCGCCGGACAGGCCGCCAACCTGCGCGACGTCATGAACGTCGTCGAGGCCGTGCCCGGCGGACGCGGACTCGGCGTCGTCTACTGGGAGCCCGCGTGGACGGCGGTCGACGGCAGCGGCTGGGATCCCGCCGACCCCTCCTCCGGCAACGCCTGGGAGAACCAGGCGCTGTTCGGCTACGACCGCCAACTGCTACCGGCGGCACGCTGGTTCGGCCACCGCTAGGGCTCTGGTCAAAGTCGTCGCCGCTTCTTTTGTCAGAAGCGTTGACGAAGCCCTGGCGCCCTCTTAACTTCTACGCGTCGTACTTCGTACGTCATATATGAGACGTGATACGCGATACGTGAGATCTGAGGGTGCCCATGACGTCCGTGCCGACCCCGATCCCCTCGCGCACGCAGTTCGTGCTCGAAGCGATCAAACACCGCATCCTCACCGGCGAGTTGCGACCAGGACAGCCACTGGTCGAGACGGAGCTCGCCGGTGAGTTCGGGGTCTCCAAGACGCCCGTCCGCGAGGCCCTCAAGACGCTGGCGGGCACCGGGCTCGTCGCGATGAGCCAGTACAAGGGAGCCGCCGTACGCACCGTGGACGCGGCCATGGCGCGCGAAGTGTACGACGTGCGGCTGCTCCTGGAGCCCGAGGCGCTGCGCCGCACCGTCCGGCGCGGCGCGGCCCTCGACACCGCACGCGAGGCCCTGGCGCGGGCCGACCTCGCCGAGGACGCCGCCGAACGCTCGCTGGCCAACCGCGAGTTCCACCGCACGCTGTACTCCGCCTGCGGCAACCCGCTCCTCGGCCGCCTCCTCGACGAGGTGCGGGACCAGGCCGCCCTCGTCTCCGCCGTCGCCTGGTCGGCCGACCCCTCGTGGGCCCGCGAGGCCACCGAGCACCAGGAGATCCTGCGGCTCGCCCTCGCCGGGGACGCCGACGGTGCCGCCGAGGCGCTGCACCGCCACATCGCGTCGTTCGTGCAGCGCGCCTTTCCCTCGGAAGGGGACCTCCAGTGACCCACGTGACACCGCCGCCCTTCGCGGACCGGCGTGCCGCGCTCGCCGACGTCGTGGCGATCCCGGTGACGCCCTTCGCCGAGGACGGCTCGATCGACCACGGTGCCCACCGCAAGCTGCTGCGCCGGCAGCTCGACGCCGGGGTGCGGACCCTCACGCCGAACGGCAACACGGGCGAGTTCTACGCCCTCGCCCCCGACGAGCGTCGCGCCGTCGTCGAGTCGACCGTCGAGGAGGCGGCGGGGCGGGCCGCGATCCTCGTCGGTGTCGGCCACGACGTGCCCACCGCGGTGGCCGCCGCCCGGCACGCCGAGGCGGTCGGCGCCCACATGGTGATGGTCCATCAGCCCGTGCACCCCTACGTCTCCGACGACGGCTGGGTCGACTACCACCGGGCCATCGCCGAGGCCGTCCCCGGTCTCGGCGTCGTCCCCTACCTGCGCGACGCGGCCCTGCCCGGCGCCCGCCTCGCCGAGCTCGCCGACGCCTGTCCCAACGTCATCGGCGTCAAGTACGCCGTGCCGGACGCGGTGCGCTTCGCCGGGTTCGCGCGCGACGCGGGGCTCGACCGGTTCGTGTGGATCGCCGGACTCGCGGAGCCGTACGCCCCCTCGTACTTCTCGGCGGGCGCCACCGGCTTCACCTCCGGGCTCGTGAACGTCGCCCCGAGCCTTTCGCTGCACATGATCGAAGCGCTTCGATCCGGTGACTACCCGGCGGCCATGGCGGTCTGGGCCCGGATCCGCCGCTTCGAGGAGCTGCGCGCGGCCGACGGCTCGGCGAACAACGTCACCGTCGTCAAGGAAGCCCTGGCCACGCTGGGACTCTGCCGCCGGGACGTGCGCGCCCCGAGCAGCCTCCTGCCGGCGGCGGAGCGGGCCGAGGTCGCCGCCATCGTCGCGGGGTGGTCCATATGACCGGCACGGGCGGGATGACCGGCGCGGGCGGGCGCCCGCCCCGCGAACTGCGCAGCGGCCAGTGGTACGGCGACAGCGTCTCCGCGGGGCTGCGGTCCTTCAGCCACCGGGCCCGCACCCGGCAGCTCGGCTATCTCCCCGAGGAGCACCTGGGCAAGCCCGTCATCGCGGTCCTCAACACCTGGTCCGACATCAACCCCTGCCACTCCCACCTGCGCGACCGCGCCCAGGCCGTCAAGCGGGGCGTGTGGCAGGCGGGCGGCTTCCCCCTGGAATTCCCGGTCGCCACGCTCAGCGAGACCTTCCAGAAGCCGACGCCGATGCTCTACCGGAACCTCCTCGCCATGGAGACCGAGGAACTGCTCCGCTCCTATCCCGTCGACGGCGCCGTGCTGCTCGGCGGCTGCGACAAGACGACGCCCGCGCTGCTCATGGGCGCCGCGAGCGTCGACCTGCCGGCCGTCTTCGTGCCCGCGGGGCCCATGCTGCCGGGGCACTGGCGGGGCGAGACCCTCGGCTCCGGCACGGACATGTGGAAGTACTGGGACGACCACCGTGCCGGACTCATCGGCGACTGCGAGCTGACCGAACTGGAGAGCGGTCTCGCCCGTTCCCCGGGCCACTGCATGACCATGGGCACCGCCTCCACGCTGACCGCCGCGGCCGAGGCGCTCGGGGTGACCGTGCCCGGCGCCTCGTCCATCCCCGCCGTCGACTCGGGGCACGACAGGATGGCGGCCGCGTCGGGGCTGCGGATCGTCGAACTCGTCCGCCGCGACCTGCGGTTGTCCCACATCCTGACCCCGGACGCCTTCGCGGACGCCGTCACCACCGTCCTCGGACTCGGCGGCTCCACCAACGCCGTCATCCACCTCATCGCGCTCGCCGGCCGCGCCGGGGTGAAGCTCACCCTCGACGACTTCGACCGGATCGCCCGCACCGTGCCGGTCCTCGCCAACGTCAGGCCGGGCGGCGAGAAGTACCTGATGGAGGACTTCCACTTCGCGGGCGGGCTGCCCGGGTTCCTCTCCCGCATCACGGACCTGCTGCACCTGGACCGCCCCACCGTCGCGCACGACACCCTGCGCGAACAGCTCGCGGGCGCCCGCGTCCACCACGACGACGTGATCCGCCCCCGCGACAACCCCGTCGCCGCGGAAGGCGGCGTCGCCGTCCTGCGCGGCAACCTCTGCCCGGACGGCGCCGTCATCAAGCACATCGCCGCCGACCCGCGGCTGCTCCGGCACACCGGCCCGGCCGTCGTCTTCGACGACTACCGCACGATGCAGCGCACCATCCACGACCCGGCGCTCGGCATCACACCGGATCACGTGCTCGTACTGCGCGGATCCGGGCCCAAGGGCGGCCCCGGCATGCCCGAGTACGGCATGCTGCCCATCCCGGACCACCTGCTGAAGCAGGGCGTGCGCGACATGGTGCGGATCTCCGACGCGCGGATGAGCGGCACCTCGTACGGCACGTGCGTCCTGCACGTCGCGCCCGAGTCGCACGTCGGCGGGCCGCTCGCCCTGGTGCGCACCGGTGACCTCATCACCCTCGACGTCGCGGCGCGCAGCCTGCACCTCGAAGTGACGGACGAGGAGCTGGACCGGCGGCGGGCCGAGTGGACCGCGCCGCCCGAGCGCTACGAGCGCGGCTACGGCGCGCTCTACAGCGAGCAGATCACCCAGGCCGACACGGGATGCGACTTCGCGTTCCTCGCCAGGCCGGGCACGGTGCCGGACCCGTACGCGGGCTGACCGCCACACCCAGCCCCTCTTCTTCGTGTTCGAGATACCGAACGTCGTACGCGAAGCGCTTCACCCGCACCCAGAACCTCGCAGCACCTCGTAGCACTCGTACCTCCACGATCGGAGTAGTGTCATGGCCCACGCCGCAGCCGTGGCGAAGCCGCCGCCCAGCACCGCCGGGGCGCCGCCACCCCCGCACAAGAAGCGGCGCAGGACCGGGACGACCCCGCGCCGCCTGCCGTACCTGCTGATCGCCCCCGCCGCCCTGCTGATGCTCGGCTTCATCGCCTACCCGGTGATCAGCGTCTTCTACTACAGCCTGCGCCACTACAACCCCACCAAGCCGTGGCGCAACGGCTACGCGGGCTTCGAGAACTTCGTGACGGCGTTCACCGACGACCCGGACTTCTGGCGCACCCTCGGCTTCAGCTTCCAGTGGGTGGCCGTCGAGGTCGTCCTGCAACTCCTGCTCGGGCTCGCCCTCGCGCTGCTCGTCAACCAGACCTTCGTCGGCCGCGCGATGGCCCGCGCCCTCGTCTTCTCGCCGTGGGCCGTCTCCGGCGTGCTGACCTCCACGATCTGGCTGCTGATCTTCAACTCCCAGACCGGGATCACCCGTTACCTCGCGGACGCCGGCATCGGCTCCTACGGCACCTCGTGGCTCTCCGACACCGGCACCGTCTTCCCCGCCGTCGTCGTCGCCGAACTCTGGCGCGGCGTCCCCTTCTTCGCGATCCTCATCCTCGCCGACCTCCAGTCCGTATCGAAGGACCTGTACGAGGCGGCCGAGGTGGACGGCGCGAGCCGCGTCCGGCAGTTCTTCCACATCACGCTGCCGCACCTGAAGGACGCCATCATCCTGTCCACGCTGCTCCGCGCGGTCTGGGAGTTCAACAACGTCGACCTGCTCTACACCCTCACCGGCGGCGGGCCCGCGGGCGAGACCACGACCCTGCCGCTGCGCATCGCGTCCATCGCCGTCGACTCCCACGACTTCGGCTACGCCTCCGCGCTGACCGCCATCGCCTTCGTGATTCTTCTCTTCTGCTCGCTGCTCTATCTGCGGCTCAGCAAGTTCGGGGGGCAGGACAAGTGACCGCCATGACCACCGCGACCGTCACGGAACAGCAGCAGCTCCAGCAGGCCCGGCAGCGGAGGCGGCCGGGCAAAGGCAGGAAGCGCGCCTGGGACGAGGCGCCCCGCTGGCAGATCTACCTCCCCCTCGGCCTCTACCTCCTCTTCACCCTCATCCCCTTCTACTGGATCCTCCTCTTCGCCCTGCGGCCCAGCGGCTCCACGTCCCTCGTGCCGTGGCCCGTCACCTTCGAGCACTTCGACAAGGTGTGGACCGAGCGCAGCTTCGCCACCTTCTTCCAGAACAGCCTGCTCGTCGGCGTCGCCTCCATGGTGATGACCACGCTCGTCGCCCTCGCCGGCGGCTACGCCCTGGCCCGCTTCGACTTCCGCATCAAACGCGGCTTCATGCTGGCGCTGCTGTGCTCGCAGTTCATTCCCGGCGCCCTGATGCTCGTGCCGCTCTTCCAGATCTTCGCCGAGCTCCAGATGATCAACTCGCTCGCCAGCGTCATCATCGCGGAGACGGTCTTCCAGCTCCCGCTTTCCATGATCCTGATCAGCGGCTTCATCAAGAACGTGCCGTACTCCCTGGAAGAGGCCGCCTGGGTCGACGGCTGCGGGCGCTTCCGCGCCTTCTGCGCCATCGTCCTGCCGATGCTGCGGCCCGGCCTCATCGCCGTCGGCTCCTTCGCCTTCGTGCACAGCTGGAACCACTTCCTGTTCGCCCTGATGTTCCTCAGCGACCAGGGCAAGCAGACGATCCCGGTGGGCCTCGCCACCCTCATGGGCGCCGACAGCGTCGACCTGGGCGCGCTCGCCGCGGGCGGTGTCGTCGCCGCCGTGCCCGTGGTCATCGTCTTCGCCTTCATCCAGAAGTGGCTGGTCACCGGGTTCAGCGCCGGGGCGGTGAAGGGATGAGGGACCTGCGCCCACCGCTGCCCGTCGTCCTGGCCGGGGCGCGCGGCCACGGCGCCTGGCACCTGGAGAACATCCGCCGCCTCCAGCACGCCGGTCTCGTACGCCTCGTCGGCGTCTGCGAGCTGCGGCCGCTCGACGGCGCGGAGCTCGCCGGGTTCGGCGCGGTTCAGCAGTCCGACGACTTCGCCGGGCTGCTCGACTCGACCGGCGCAGCCGTCGCCGTCGTCTGCACCCCCATCCCCACCCACACGACCCTGGCCCTCGCCGCCGCCGCGCGCGGCGTCCACCTGCTCCTGGAGAAGCCGCCCGCCCCCTCCTACGAGGAGTTCCGGCGGATGGCCGACGGCGCGGAGGCGGCGGGCACCACGGTCCAGATCGGCTTCCAGTCGCTCGGTTCGCACGCCGTCCCCGCGATCCGCCGGCTGATCGCCGAGGGGGCGGTCGGCGACGTGACCGGGGTCGGCGGGGCGGGCGCCTGGGTGCGGGACGAGGCGTACTTCCGCCGCGCGCCGTGGGCGGGGCGCCGCCGCCTCGACGGGGCGGACGTCGTCGACGGCGTCCTGACGAACCCCCTCGCGCACGCCGTCGCCACCGCCCTCGCCCTGGCGGACGCCGGCGCGGCCGAGGACGTCACCGAGGTGGAGACCGAACTGTTCCGTGCCAACGCCATCGAGTCCGACGACACGTCGTGCGTGCGCGTCCGCACGGCCGACGGCGGCCGGGTCACCGTGGCGGCGACGCTGTGCGCGCACACGAGCGGTGAACCGTACGTCGTCGTGCACGGCACCCGGGGACGCATCACCTTCTGGTACCGGCAGGACCGGGTGGAGGTGCGCCGCGAGGGCGAGGGCCCGGTCCCGGAGCACACCACCACGCACGGCAGGACCGACCTCCTGGAGAACCTGGTCGAGCACCTCACCGGCCGCGCCCGGCTCCTCGTCCCGCCCGCCGCGACCGGCGCCTTCATGCGGGTCGTCGAAGCCGTCAGGACCGCCCCCGACCCGGTCGCCCTGCCCACACCGGTCTGGAGCACGGCCCCGGGCGAGCACGCCGAACGCCGCGTCGTGCACGGCATCGACGGCCTCGTCACGGTCGCCGCCGACACCCTCCGCCTCTACTCCGAGCTCGGCACCGACTGGGCCCGGCCCGCTCCGACGACATTCACAACGAGGTGAGTACGTCATGAACCAATCCCTCGTCCTGCGCTGCGCGGGACGGCCCGTCGGCCGCTACGCCTACCGGCCCGAGCTGGACCCGCACCTGTCCCCGCGCCCCTACCTGCACCCCGTCACCACCCTCGCGGGAACCCCGGTCAGCGAACTGTGCCCCGCCGACCACCCGCACCACCTCGGCGTCGGCGTGGCCGTCCCCGACGTGGCGGGCCGCAACTTCTGGGGCGGCCGCACCTTCGTACGGGACCAGGGCCCCGTCGACCTCGACAACCACGGAGTCCAGCGCCACCAGGGGTTCAAGCTCCAGGACCCCGACGGCTTCGTGGAGGACCTGACCTGGTCGGCCGGGGGAGAGGTGCTGCTGAGCGAGCGCCGCACCGTCGCCGCCGTCGAACTGACCGCCGCCGCCTGGGCGTTGGACTTCACCTTCTCCCTCACCAACGCCACCGGCGCGGTGCTGTCCGTCGGCAGCCCCGCCACCAACGGCCGCCCCGGCGCCGGATACGGCGGCTTCTTCTGGCGCGCCCCGAAGGAGTCCGCGCCCCCGCGCGTGTTCACCGCGGACACCGACGGCGAGGCGTCGGGGCACGCCGCCCGCGCGGACTGGCTCGCCCTGTCCGGCGACGGCTGGACCCTGGTGTTCGCCGGGGCCACCGCGACGACCCGCCACGACCCGTGGTTCGTGCGCGCCACCGAGTACCCCGGCGTCGGCTCCTCCCTCGCCGCCGACGCCCGGCTCCCCGTCGCGCCGGGCGACACCGTCGTACGCCGCGTGGTGACCGTCGTCGTCGACGGCGCCCTGGAGCGCGACGAGGCGGCGGCGCTTGTGCGCAAGGCGGTGACGGCGTGAGCGCACCCCTGTCGGGCCGGACCACCGGCGACCTCGGCGACGGCACCTACCGCAACCCCGTGCTCGCCGCCGACTGGTCCGACCCCGACGTGCTGCGGGTCGGCGACGACTTCTACCTCACCGCGTCCAGCTTCGGCCGGGCCCCCGGCCTGCCTCTGCTGCACTCGCGCGACCTGGTCAACTGGACGCTGATCGGGCACGCCGTCGAGCGCCTGGAACCCGCGGAGGCCTTCGCCGTGCCGCGGCACGACTGCGGGATCTGGGCGCCGTCCCTGCGCCACCACGGCGGGCGGTTCTGGATCTTCTGGGGCGACCCCGACCACGGCATCTTCCAGGTCAACGCCCCCGAGATCCGCGGCCCCTGGTCCCGGCCGCACCTCCTCAAGCCCGGCAAGGGCTTCATCGACGCGTGCCCCCTGTGGGACGAGGAGACCGGCACCGCCCACCTCGTGCACGCCTGGGCCAAGTCACGGTCCGGCGTGAAGAACCGCATCACGGGCCACCGCATGAGCGCCGACGGCAGTGAACTCCTCGACGAGGGACGGACGTTGATCGACGGCGACCGGATCCCCGGCTGGTTCACCCTCGAAGGGCCCAAGATCTACCGGCACGACGGCTGGTTCTGGATCCTCGCCCCGGCCGGCGGGGTCGAGACCGGCTGGCAGGGCGCCTTCCGCGCCCGCTGCTTCCACGGTCCCTACGAGGAACGGATCGTGCTCCAGCAGGGCGGCACCGACGTCAACGGACCGCACCAGGGCGGCTGGGTGCGCACCGCGCGCGGCGAGGACTGGTTCCTGCACTTCCAGCAGCGCGGCGCGTACGGACGCGTCGTCCACCTCCAGCCGATGCGCTGGGACGCCGAAGGGTGGCCGGTGCTCGGCGCCGACGGCGCCCCCGTCGACGTACACCGGAAGCCCCTGCTCCCGGAGCAGCCCCGGTCCGCGCCCGCCACCGACGACGACTTCCCCGGCGGCCGGTACGGGCGGCAGTGGCAGTGGACCGCCAACCCCCGCGACGGATGGGCGACTTCGCACACCGGGGACGGGCTGCAACTGGCGTGTGTGCGCACCCGGCAGGCGACCGACCCGCGCGCCCTGCCGCACGTGCTCACCCAGCGCCTCCCGCTCGCGCCGTGCGTCGCGGAGACCCGGCTGAGCCTCCCGGCGGAGGCGCCGGGCGCGCGGGCCGGGTTCGCGGTGCTCGGCGACGCGTACTCCTGGATCGGCCTGGAACGGGACACCGACGGCACGGTCCTGCTCGTGCACCGGTTCGCCGAGCGGGGCGGTCCGGAGCGCGACGCCGAGCGCCCGCGACCGGCGCCGGACGGCACGGCACGGCTGCGGGTGGAGGTCGGCGAGGGTGCCCGCTGCCGCTTCCACGCCGACACCGGCGACGGATTCCGCGCCTCGGGCCCCGTCTTCGCCGCCACCCCCTGGAACTGGGTCGGCGCCCTGCTCGGCCTGTTCGCGGCCGCGCCCACCGGCACCGGACCCGCCGGTACCGCTCTGTTCACGCACTTCCGGATCACCACTGAAGAAGAGAGCCGACGATGAACACGAGAACGAGAACGAGTACGACCGCCATCGTCCTGACCGCCGTCCTCGCCCTGACCGCCACCGCCTGCGGTGACGACGGGGGCGGCGCGGCCGGGGGCGGCGGGGGTGAGGGTTCCGGCAAGGGCGAGATCACCTTCTGGGACAACAACACCGCCGTCCGGCACGACATCTGGAAGGAGATCATCAAGGACTTCGAGAAGGCCAACCCCGACATCGACGTCAAGTACGTCGGGGTGCCCGCGGAGAGCGTCCAGTCCAAGTACGACACCGCCATCCAGGGCGGCGGCCTGCCCGACGTCGGCGGCGTCGGCGCCGCCATGCTCGCCGGGATCGCCGCGCAGGACGCCCTGGAGCCGCTGGACAAGCGCCTCGACGGCAGCGCGCTGAACGGCAAGCTGAACACGGGCATGGTGGACAGCGTCCGCGCGGCCGGCGGCGGCCGTCAGCTGTACACGGTGCCGACCTCCGCCAGCAACGGCGTCCTCTACTACCGCACCGACCTGTTCGAGGCGGCGGGCCTCGACGCGCCCACCACCTGGTCCAAGTTCTACGAGGCGGCGGAGAAACTCACCGACCAGAAGTCGAACCGCTTCGGCTACACCATCCGCGGCGGCGAGGGCTCCATCGCGCAGGCGCTCGACGCGATGTACGGCCAGTCGGGCATCGGCTCCTTCTGGGACGGCGACGAGACCACCGTCAACCACCCCAAGAACGTCGCCGCGTTGAAGAAGTACGTCGCCCTCTACAAGAAGGCCACACCCTCCGCCGACCTCAACAACGACTTCACCAAGATGAACGCGCAGTGGGACAACGGGCAGATCGGCATGCTCAGCCACAACCTCGGCTCCTACGCGGACCACGTGAAGGCGCTCGGCAAGGACAAGTTCCGCGGCCTGCCCAACCCGACGACCGACGCGGGCGTCCGCGTCCAGGTCTCCAACCCGGTCGACGGCCTCGGCCTCTTCAAGTCGAGCAAGAAGAAGAAGGCCGCCTGGAAGTTCATCGAGTTCGCCGCCTCGCACGCCTCCAACAGCAAGTGGAACGAGTCGGCCGGCGCCATCCCCGCCAACACCGAGGCCGCCAAGGACGGTTGGGTGCAGAAGGCGGAGACCACCAAGCTCGCGGCCGCCGCGCTCAACGACGGCTCCACGAAGATCGTGCAGCTGCCGTACTACCTGCCGGACTGGAACACCATCAGCAAGGCGGAGAACGAGCCCGACTTCCAGAAGGTGCTGCTCGGCAAGATGTCCGCGAAGGACTTCCTCGACAGCCTCGCCGAGCAGCTCAACAAGGCGCAGGCCGAGTGGCAGGAGCAGGACCGGTGACGGCGGCGGGTCCGGGCGTGCGCACCCTGTACGTGGCAGGGGACTCCACCGCCGCCCAGAAGTACGCGTCCGCCGCGCCCGAGACCGGATGGGGCATGGCCCTGCGCTTCTTCCTGCGCGACTGGCTGCCCGTCGCCAACCACGCGGTCAACGGCCGCAGTTCGAAGAGCTTCATCGACGAGGGCCGCCTCGACGCGATCCTCGACGTGATCACCCCCGGCGACTTCCTCCTCGTCCAGTTCGGCCACAACGACCAGAAGAAGGACGACCCGGCCCGCTACACCGAGCCCTGGACGACCTACCGGGACCACCTGCGGCGGTATGTCGAAGGGGCGCGGGCGCGCGGGGCCCGGCCGGTGCTCCTCACCCCCGTGGAGCGCAGGAGGTTCGACTCGGCGGGCAACGCCCTGCCGACCCACGGCGACTACCCCGCGGCGATGCGCGCCCTCGCCGGGGAGGCGGACGTCGCGCTCCTCGACATCCAGGAGCTGTCACGGGCGCTGTGGCGGAAGCTCGGCGCCGAGGAGACGAAGAAGTACTTCAACTGGACGGCGACCGAGCAGGACAACACCCACTTCAACCCGCCCGGCGCCATCGCCGTGGCCCGCCTCGTCGCCGCCGAGCTGCTGCACCGCCGGGTGCTCGCCCCTGGCGACGTGCGCCGCCTCGACGACGAGATCCCCGAGTCCTGGATCACCTGGCCACAAGGAGCCTGACCATGCGTACGTCTCACGCGGTCCTCGCGGGCTGCACCGCGCTCGTCCTCGGCACCACAGCCACAGCCACCGCCAACGCCACCGGCGCCACGGCACAGGCCGCCGCGCCCGCCCGCCACGTCCTGCCGCCGCACGACGGCTGGGCGTCGACCGGCGGCGGCACCACAGGCGGCGCGGGCGCCGACGCCGCGCACACCTTCACGGTCACCACCTGGGAGGAGTTCCGGGCGGCACTGGCCGCGGGCGGTGACGCCCCCAGGGTCATCAAGGTCAAGGGCGTCCTGCGCGCCGACGCCGCGGGCTGCGGGGCGTTCGAGGCCGAGGGGTACGGCTTCGCGAAGTACCTCGCCGCCTACGACCCCGCCGTGTGGGGCAGGGACCGGCCGGTCAGCGGCGAACAGGAGGACCTGCGCGCCGCGTCGGCCACCCGGCAGGCCGCGGCCGTCAAGGCGTACGTCCCCTCCGACACGACGATCGTCGGCGTGGGCAGGAACGCGGGGATCACCGGCGGCAGCCTCCAGATCAAGGACGCCGACAACGTCGTCGTCCGCAACCTCACCCTGGAGAGCCCGCTGGACTGCTTCCCGCAGTGGGACCCCACGGACGGCGCGACCGGGGCCTGGAACTCCGAGTACGACAGCGCGGTCGTGTACGGCTCGACGCACGTGTGGCTGGACCACAACACGTTCACCGACGGCGCCCACCCGGACAGCACGCTGCCGTCCTACTACGGAGAGCTGTACCAGCGGCACGACGGTGAGCTCGACATCGTGCGCGGCGCGGACCTCGTGACCGTTTCCTGGAACGTCTTCGCCGACCACGACAAGACCCTCATGATCGGCAACAGCGACAGCGCGGGCGCCACCGACCGCGGCAGACTCCGCGTCACCCTGCACCACAACCTGTTCCGGAACGTCATCGAGCGGGCCCCGCGCGTCCGCTTCGGCAAGGTCGACGCCTACAACAACCACTTCGTGGCCCCGGCGAGCGGCTACCAGTACAGCTTCGGCATCGGCGCCGAGTCCCAACTGGTGGCCGAGGCCAACGCGTTCACCCTGCCCGCCGGGGTCGGCGCGGGGCGCGTCCTCAAGAAGTGGAAGGAGGCACCGGTCACCGCCGTCGGCAACCGCGTCAACGGCAGGACCGTCGACCTGATCGCCGCCCACAACGCGGAGTTCCCGGCAGAGCCCCTGCAGTCCGGCGCGGGCTGGACCCCCACCCTGCGGACCGGCGTGGACGACGCGCGGCGCGTGCCGGACGCCGTCGGCCGGCACGCGGGCGCGGGCCGGATCCGCTGACGCCCGGCCCCGTCGTCAGACGGGCTGGATCCGGGCGCGCAGCAGACAGAACTCATTGCCCTCCGGGTCGGTCAGGACGTGCCAGCTCTCGGCACCGGTCTGGCCGACGTCGGCGGGCTTCGCGCCGAGCGCGAGCAGCCGCTCCAACTCGGCTTCCTGGTCGCGGTCGGTGGCGTTGACGTCGAGGTGCAGCGGGAGCTTCCCGGCCCGCGGGGCGCTGCTGGGACTGAGGACGAGGGTGGGCTGCGGACCGCCGAAGCCGGTGCCGGGCGGCCCGATCTCGATGCTTCCGTCGTCCTCCCGGCCGATCTCGACGTACCCCAGGACCTCGCTCCAGAACGCGGCGAGCCGTTCGGGGTCGGCGACGTCGAGGACGATCTCACTGATGCGGCATGCCATGCGCGTCAGTGTACGGAGATCACCGCTGTCCGCCAGTGGACCGGTGAACGTCAGAGGCGCCGGGAGCAGCCGAGTCGCACTCGGCCGGTCCCGGCGCCCGTCCGCGTCGTCGGGCTACCGCGAGCGTCGCGCCGCCGTGTCGCCGTAGAGCACGCCGCGGCCGTTCGTCGCCACGTAGACCCGGCCGAAGACGTTCGGATCGCCGGTGATCGCCGCGCCGGTCCAACCCCACTGGTGGCGGTCGTCGTTGACCCGCACCCAGGTCGCGCCCGAGTCCGTGGAGCGGAAGATGCCGCGTACCCCGCCGATCTTCGCGCTGGTGTAGAGCGTCTGGTACGAGGCGCCGGGCGCCGCCTTGCCGAAGCCGACGGTGTCGGCCTCCTGGACCCCCTCGATCCTCTTGAACGTGGCGCCGGCGTCGGTGGAGTGCCACAGGCCGTACGCCGCCCCCGCCTTGCCGCCCGCCAGCCAGATGTCGCCCTTCTTGCCGGGCACGGCCTGGAACTTCACGGGACCTTCGGCGGGCAGCCCGGCCGACGCCTTCGCGGTGAAGGTCGCGCCGCCGTCCGAACTCACATAGAACGTGCCGGACTTGAAGCCGTAGAACGTCTTCGGGTCGGAGCGGTCCGACTCGACGACGGCTCCCTGCGGGATGCCCTTCGACGCCGTCCACGACGAGCCGAACCCGGCCGCCGTGTGCACGCCCGCCCCGTCCGGGCTCCACACGAAGCGGCTGCCGTCGGCCGCCGCGGCGACCGTGCCGCCGCCCGTGACACCGGACGGCTCCTGCCCGGCGAACCAGTGGGCGCCATTGTCCGTGGAGAAGCCGATGCGGGGTGCCGCGTCGGCGTTGCCGACCCGCACCACCGTGTTCGGCTGCGAAGCGGCGTAGTCGAGGCTGGTCGTGGTGGAGAGGTTCGGCTGGGTGTACATCAGGGACGGCACCTTGGACACGTCCGTGTGGCGGAAGCCGCCGATGTCGCCGAGCGCGCTGAACAGCGGCGCCCCGGACGGGGGAGCGGCGAGGTCGTTGACCGCGGTCTCCTCCAGGCCCTTCACCATGGGTTCGATGGTGAACTTCCCTCCGGACGCGTCCCATTGGGTGAGGTTCTCGGTGCCGTAGACGGTGGCTCCCGTGCCGTACATCATCCGGTCCGAGTCGAACGGGTCGATCTCCAGGGCCTCCGTCATCCAGCCGAGCTTGGGCGTCTGCTCGGGCGGAGTGGGGTGCGCGCCCCAGGAGAGCCACGGCACGGACGAGACGTCCATCGTGTAGCGGTTCTCACGGTTCGGGTACGACGAATAGCCCCACGCCGACGCCCACTTGGCGCCGCTGTCCGTGGAGCGGAAGATCTGCGTGTCCGGCCACCAGGAGCTGTAGCCGGTGACCATGACCGTGCCCGGACGCTGCCGGTCGACGGTCAGGCCGCTGTAGCCGTAGAAGGTGTCGGCCTCGGCGGCCGGACTGATGTTCTTCCACTCCCCGCTCCTCGTCGCGTACCGCCACACCTGGCCCTTGCCTCCGTCGTACGGGCCGCCCTTGTCGCTGTACGCGAGATAGAGGTAGCCGTTCTCGGCGTCGAGGACACCCTTGTGCGGCAGATAACCGGTCGGCTGGCCGCCGACCCGCGTCCAACTCGCGCCCGCGTCCGTCGACTTGTAGACGGCGTTCTGCTTGTCGGCGACCCCGACGTAGATGGTCCGCGTCCTGCCGCCGCCCTTCCCCGTCGACTCGTCGAAGGTCACCCAGACGACGCCCTGGTTGTCGGAGGCGTAGCCACTGGTGTCGGCCGGGTTCTCCGCGTAGTTCCCCGGGTTGGGGAAGCTCGTCACCTGCCGCCAGGTGGCGCCCGAGTCCGTGGAGCGCCACAGGCCCTTGCCGCTCGGCGCGCCCAGGTACAGCACCCTGTTGTCGTGCGGGTCGACGGCGAGGCGCTCGCCCATGCCGCGCCCCGGCATGTTGCCGCCCAGCTTGAAGGGCAGGTCGGCCTTGCGCCAGGTCTCGCCCCGGTCCGCGGAGCGCAGCACGGCGCCGTTGCCGGGGTCCCAGTCGTTCGTGTACGTCCCGACGGCCGCGTACACCTTGTCGGGGTCGACGGAGTCGGAGGCGATGCTCGCGACGCCGGTGTGCCCCCAGTCGTCCCAGCCGACCGAGTCGAGCAGCGGCTTCCAGGACCGGGAGGACTCCTGCCAGCGGTAGGCGCCGCCGATGTCGGTGCGGGCGTAGGCGAGGCCGGGCTCGGAGCGGTTGAAGACGATGCCGGGGACGAAGCCGCCCCCGTCGACGCGGACGTTCTTCCAGTCGTACGGCACGGCGGCGGGGGCGGCCGCCGTGGCGGCGGAGGCGTCCGCGTCCGCGGACGTCACGGGCCCGCCGGCCAGGAAGCCGACCAGCAGACCGAGGAGGGCGGGGAGCGTGCGCGCTCTCCGCACACGGGGGACGGGGGACACGCGGGGGCCGAGGGGCATGGGGGTTCCCTTCACGAGGAGGACGGGGAGGGGCCGGCCGGGCCCCCGGCGGGGGCTTCCGGCCGGCCCGTACACGGAGCGGCAGGGCTAGACGAGGAGCTCCGCGTACGCCCCGAGCGCCAGGGCGATGTCCGCCTGCGCCCAGAACCGGTGGTACGTGAAGGTGGGCACCGCGCCGCCCGCCAGATACGCCTCGACCTTCGGCCAGTCGGGGTCCTTCTTGTAGAAGGAGCGGATGGAGAGGAACGTCGACGACGCGTTGATCGGGTCGCCGTTCGGCATGGTGCCGCTCCAGCCGTTCGGCACGTACACGGCGTCCTTGAAGCGGCTGAAGTCGGCCCGCTTCTCCGGCACCGCGATGCCCCGCGCGTCCTGGTGGTGCGCCCACATGCCGTCGAGCAGCGCCTTGGCGGTCCGCTTCGCCGCCGCGTGGCCGGACCTGGCGGCGTAGTACACGAGGGTGCGGGCGTAGGCACCGGCCACGCCGACGTCGTTGGTGCGGTCCACGACCGACACATGAAGCCCGCTGTTGCGCCCGGGGCTCGACGGGTTCCAGGTGTCGGGCGCGCCGCTCCACCGCAGGGTCGAGGGGAACGTGTACGTGCCGTCGGCGGCGACCGTCGTCTCGGACAGCGCCCAGGCCACCCACTTGTCGAGGACGGCCTTGGCGTTGGACGCGCCCGTCTGGTGGTAGTACTCGGCGACCCGCTCCATCGACCAGGCCTGGAAGCCGAACCACTGGTTGGACGGCGGGTCGTGGTAGACGGGCTTCTCGTCGTAGTACATGCCGTAGAAGGTGGGCGTGCCCGCGGGCGGCTGCGCGTACCTGCCCTGCCAGCTGTTGGTCGCGCCGCCCGCGATGGCGCCCTCGGCGGACTGCAGCCAGCGGTAGAACTCCAGCTGGCGGGTGAGGCTCTGGCGCCAGTCCGCCCTGCCGGTGGCCGACCTGGGCGCGAGCGCCGCGTACGAGCTCAGGGCGTACGCCGCCAGGGGGTTCTGGTAGCCGCCGTGACTGTGGCTGCAGCCGATGCGCCAGGCCCAGCCCGCCGAGGTGTCGAGCGCGCCGCCCCACGCGTAGTACCAGGACAGCAGGTAGTGCGAGCTGTTCTTGCCGCTGCCCGGGGCGCAGCCGGACGGGCTCGTGCAGTCGCCGACCTTCTTGAAGTACTTGTCGAACAGGGCGTACCGGAGGTAGTCACCCATCTTGGCGGCCTTGGCGACGGTCGTCGCCACCTGGCCCGCCTTGCCCTGCGCGGAGGCCCACTTGTGCGCCCAGTAGGCGGCCTGGACGGCGCGCGCGTCGGCGTCGGGGGCGTTGGTGAACTTCCACTGCTTCGCGTACGAGGAGTCGCCGGTGAACAGGTCCAGATAGCCGTTCCTGCCGCCGTAGGTGAACGCGTCGCGGCAGGGCTGCGTGACCGTCTCCCACACGGACTCCTGCGCGCCGCGCTGGAAGGTGTTGATGTACGTCGGCGCGGTGCCGGCCCCGCCCAGGCCGTACGTGTTGTCGACGTCCTGCAGCCAGTGCATGCCGTAGACGTCGTCGGTGCCGTACGCGCTCCTCAGCTCGGCCGCGAGCGGATCGCTGCCGGCGGCGACCGACGGACCGAGCCGGGCCGGATACTGGGAGGGCTGATCCCATTCGGGAGCGTACGTGGCCGGTTTCGAAGGATTGTAGAAACTGTTCGTCGGCTGGTCCGCGCGGGTCGGGATCATGAATTTCTCCATGGTTTCCCACGCCGCGTTGAAACGGCTCCAGTCGCCCGTGACCTTGCCGTACATGGCCTGCAGCCAGATCAGATAGCTGTATGCCTCGGACGTCGTCTCGTGGCCGTGGTCGGGGGCCTCGACGATGAGCGTCTCGACGGAGTGGTACGGAATGCCCTCCGGCGAGAAATAGCCGTTCGCCGGGTCGGTGATCTTCGCGTAGAGGTCGAGGAAGCGCTGCTCGTACTCGTTCGCGGCGACCCGGGCCTCGCCCGCGTGGGCCGTCTGACCTGCGGACGTCAGGGAGGTCGCGGCGGGGACGGCGACGGCGGCGGCGCCGATCGCGAGCAGGCGGCGCCGGCTGAGCGGGGGTCTTGACTCTTCGGGTTCCGGTGATCCGGGGAAGGCGCGCATGCGCGGATCCCTCCTGTGGGTGCGTCGGGGGGTGAGTTCCAAGAGGTGGGAGCGGGGAACCAGTGGGAGCGCTCCCAAAGTCAACGTGTTACAAGAACATGTCAAGGGAGTGGGCGTGCATTGGACCGTCGAATTCATTCGACGCCGGGCCTGTCGAATGAATTCGACAAGTAAATCTCCGGAGAATGCGCGAACCCGTCTGGCCCCGGCGGCAACTCACTGATAGCTTCCGCGTTCAACAGTGGGAGCGATTCCGTTCAGTTGGCCTCGAAATCGGCTGTGCCGACACCGAGTTGACCTCGAAGGAGTCGCTCATGCGACGTCCCTCCCGCCTGCCCCACCTGTCACGTCTTTCACGCCCGTCTCGCCTGTCACGTCTGCTCGTCGCGCTGGCCGGCGTCCTGCTCACCGCCGGTGGCCTCACCGTGCCGTCCGCCCTGCCCACGGCGAGCGCGGCCGAGCCCACCGCGGCCGCGCCGGCCGCGACCGCCGCTCCACCCGTCCTGCGCGCCCACGGCAACAAGCTCGTCGACGCGGCGGGCAACACCCGCCGCCTCCTCGGCGTCAACCGCTCCGGCGGCGAGTTCGCCTGCGTCCAGGGCTGGGGCTTCTTCGACGGCCCCGTCGACGACGCCTCCGTCCGGGCCATCGCGGACTGGAAGGCCAACACCGTCCGCATCCCCCTCAACGAAGAGTGCTGGCTCGGCACCGGCAACATCGACCCGCGGTACGGCGGCGCCAACTACCGCGCCGCGATCGACGAGCTGGTCCAGCGCGTCCAGAAGCACGGCATGACACCCGTCGTCGAACTGCACTGGTCCCACGGCCAGTACACCGGCAACTCGGCCGGCTGCCACGACGTCCACGCCAGCTGCCAGAAGCCGATGCCGAACGCCCGGTACACCCCGGAGTTCTGGACCTCGGTCGCCCGCACGTACAAGAACGACCCGGAAGTCGTCTTCGACCTCTTCAACGAGCCCTACCCCGACCGCGCGACCCCCACCACCGCCGACGCCTGGACCTGCTGGCGCGACGGCGGCCGCTGCCCCGGCATCGGCTACGAAGTCGCCGGCATGCAGGACCTGCTGGACGCCGTCCGCGCCACGGGCGCCAGGAACCTCGTCCTCGCGGCCGGCATCGCGTACGCCAACGACCTGAGCGGCTGGCTGCGACACGCGCCCCGCGACCCCGCCCGCAATCTCGCCGCGGCCTGGCACGTCTACAACTTCAACACCTGCGCCGACGAGGACTGCTGGAACCGCACCCTCGCCCCCGTCGCCGCCCGCGTCCCGCTCGTCGCGGGCGAGATCGGCGAGAACACCTGCTCCCACGGGTTCATCGACCGCGTCATGAAGTGGTTCGACGACCGCGGGCTCTCGTACCTCGGCTGGACCTGGAACGCCTGGGACTGCTCATCGGGTCCGGCCCTGATCAGCTCCTACGACGGCACTCCGACCCCGTTCGGCATCGGGCTGCGCGACCATCTGCGCGCCCTCGACACCTGACCCGGCACCTGACCCGACATCCGGCCCCACCCGGCCCCACATCGAGAGGCACCGAACTCACCATGAGCCGCACACACCACAGATCACGCACGCTCCTCCTCGCACTCGCCACGGTGCTCGCCGTGAGCGGCGGCACCGCCGTCGCACTCACCGGCGACACCACGGCCGAGGCCACCGCTGCCGCCGCGCGCGTCGACAACCCCTACGCGGGCGCCAAGGGCTACGTGAACCCCGAATGGCGGGCGAAGGCCAACGCCGAACCGGGCGGCAGCCGGATCGCCAACCAGCCCACCGGCGTCTGGCTCGACCGGATCGCCGCCATCGAGGGCGCCAACGGCAAGATGGGCCTGCGCGACCACCTCGACACGGCCGTCCGGCAGGGCGCCGGCGTCATCCAGCTGGTCATCTACAACCTGCCCGGCCGGGACTGCGCGGCCCTCGCCTCCAACGGCGAGCTCGGCCCCACCGAGATCGACAAGTACAAGACGGACTACATCGACCCGATCGCGAGGATCCTCGCCGACCCGAAGTACGCCAGCCTCCGCATCGTCACGACCGTCGAGATCGACTCCCTGCCCAACCTCGTCACCAACACCGGCGGCCGCCCCACCGCGACCCCCCAGTGCGACGTGATGAAGGCCAACGGCAACTACGTGAAGGGCGTCGGCTACGCCCTGAACAAGCTCGGCGCCGTCCCGAACGTCTACAACTACGTCGACGCGGGCCACCACGGCTGGATCGGCTGGGACGACAACTTCGGCCCCTCCGCGCAGATCTTCCGCGAGGCGGCCACCGCCGAGGGCAGCACGGTCGACAAGGTGCACGGCTTCATCACCAACACCGCCAACTACAGCGCGCTGAAGGAGGAGAACTTCAGGATCACCGACTCCGTCAACGGCAGGTCGGTCCGCGAGTCCAAGTGGGTCGACTGGAACCGCTACACCGACGAGCTCTCCTTCGCCCAGGCCTTCCGCAACCAGCTGGTGTCCACCGGCTTCCGGTCCGACATCGGCATGCTGATCGACACCTCCCGCAACGGCTGGGGCGGCACGGCACGGCCCACGCGGCCCGGCCCCACCACCGACGTGGACTCCTACGTCAACGGCGGCCGCTACGACCGCCGCGTCCACATCGGCAACTGGTGCAACCAGTCGGGCGCGGGCCTCGGCGAGCGCCCGAAGGCCGCACCCGCGGCCGGCATCGACGCCTACGTGTGGATGAAGCCGCCGGGCGAGTCCGACGGATCGAGCAAGGAGATCCCGAACGACGAGGGCAAGGGCTTCGACCGGATGTGCGACCCCACGTACAACGGGAACGCGCGCAACGGCTACAACAAGTCCGGTGCGCTGCCCGACGCGCCGGTCTCCGGGCACTGGTTCTCCGCACAGTTCCAGGAGCTCATGAGGAACGCCCACCCGAAGCTGTAGGGCACGGCCGGCACAGGTGAACCACCGGGGGTGGGGGGGGGGCGGGCCGGCCCCCCCCACCAGCAGGCGGAGTATCGCCATCAGCTGGTTGGAGAAGG
>NZ_JBFAHP010000034.1:0-103156 GCF_040654255.1 Streptomyces sp. NPDC050732 | reverse complement strand
GCGGATCGCCATCAGACCGGGCATCTCGTGCTCGGCCAGCGTGATCTCCTTACGGCCGAACGCCGCAAGCGAGAGGTCGGCGACCTTGAAGTCCTTGCCGTTGATGAGAGTCATGAGTGAGCTGCTCCTCGTGGATGGGTCGAGGGTGGACATGGCTGACCTGCGGCATCGGGCACACGGTGCACCGACGCGCGCAGCGCAGTCCGTCGGAGGCCCTCTCTCCCTCGGACAGTCCGTGCGTGGACCGCCCGACCGCCATCAGCAGCGACGTCTGGCTCGTCCCCAAGCTACACCGATTGGCCCAGCAAGCCCCAGCCCGCCTCCGCGGACATGATGTTCGGCGGATAGGCCGTCAGAGGCGGACGATATGGGACCTTTGCACTTTTGATCCTGCGCTTATGTGTTGCAGGATGCCTTGAGATCGGGAACATGTGCGCGATCTTGTGTGGCAAAGGCGTTAGGAGATCCACGTGACCAGTCCGGCCGAACCCCCCATAGGCGGGGACACCAGCGGGCAGCGGAGGCTGAAGCTGCTCGCCGTGACCGCCTGTCCGACCGGTATCGCCCACACGTACATGGCGGCCGAGAAGCTTTCGCAGGCGGCGGAGAGCCTCGGCATCGACATGAAGGTGGAGACACAGGGTTCCATCGGGGCCGAGAACGTCCTCTCTGACAACGATGTCAGAGACGCCGACGGCATCATCATCGCAGCCGACAAGGACGTGGACCGCAGCCGGTTCGCCGGTAAGCGCGTGCTGTCCGTCGGGGTGTCCGAGGGCATCAGCCACCCCGAGCAGCTGATCGAGCGGGTGCGGAGCGCTCCCGTGCACGGTGAGGGCGGTGCCGACGGCGCCGCGCGGGGCCCCGCAGGGGGCGCCGGGGGCGGTCGGGAGCGGAGCGTCGCGTACAAGGCGCTGATGAACGGCGTCTCGTACATGATTCCGTTCGTCGTGGTCGGCGGTCTGCTGATCGCGATCTCGCTGGCGCTGGGCGGCGATGCGACGTCCAAGGGCTATGTGATTCCGGAAGGCACCTTCTGGGCGCACGTGAACGCCATCGGGGTCATCGGCTTCACGCTGATGGTGCCGATCCTGTCGGGGTACATCGCGTACGCGATCGGGGACCGGCCCGCGCTGGTGCCGGGCATGATCGGCGGGTGGATCGCCAATACCGGGGAGCTGTACGACTCCAAGGCGGGCGCGGGCTTCATCGGGGCCATCGTCACCGGGTTCCTGGCCGGCTATCTGGTGCAGTGGATCAAGATGGTCAAGGTCCCGAAGTTCGTGCAGCCGATCATGCCGATCATCGTGATCCCGATCGTCGCGACCACCGCTCTCGGGCTGTTCTTCATCTACGTCATCGGCAAGCCGATCTCCTGGGTGTTCGAGCATCTGACGAGCTGGCTCAGCGGGATGACGGGCACCAGCGCGATCCTGCTCGGGGCGATCCTCGGCCTCATGATCGCGTTCGACATGGGTGGCCCCGTCAACAAGACCGCGTTCCTCTTCGGTACGGGGCTCATCGCGACCGGCAACCAGACCGTGATGGGCATGTGCGCCGCGGCCATCCCCGTGATGCCGCTCGGTCAGGGCCTCGCCACGCTGCTCCGCCGCAAGCTGTATTCGGAGCAGGAGCGCGAGACCGGGATGGCGTCGCTCTTCATGGGCTTCTTCGGGATTTCCGAGGGCGCGATTCCGTTCGCCGCCGCGCGGCCCGCGCAGGTCATTCCCGCCAACATGCTGGGCGGCGCCGTCGCCGGTGCCATCGCCGGCATGGCGAGCGTGAAGGACGCGGTGCCGCACGGCGGGCCGATCGTGGCGATCCTTGGCGCGGTGGGCGGCGTACCCATGTTCTTCGTGGCCATCGCCGTCGGTGCGGTCGTCACGGCGCTCACGACCGTGACGCTGGTCGACCTCAGTGAGCGCAAGCGGCGCGGGGCTCCCCCGGTCGACGCGCCGGGTGTGCCCGAGGCGGCGCTCGCCGAGCCCGACGAAAAGGACGACGAAGAGGAGAAGGACGAGGTCCTCTCCGGATATCTCAACCGACAGACCGTGAAGGTCCGGCTCAACGCGGGCGACAAGGAGGCCGCCATCCGCGAGATGGCCGCGCTGCTCGCCACCACCGGCAAGGTCAACGACGTGGAGGAGCTGGTGCGGACCGCGCTGCGGCGTGAGGCGCAGGGCACCACCGGGCTCGGCGAGGAGATCGCCATCCCGCATGCCAAGACCGATGCCGTGGACGCCCCGGTTGTCGGGTTCGCGCGGTCGCCGGAAGGCATCGAGTGGGGCTCGCTCGACGGTACGAAGGCCAAGCTGATCTTCATGATCTCCGTGCCGGAGGCGGCCGCCGGGGACGAGCACCTGCGGATTCTCGCCCTGTTGTCGCGGAAGCTGATGGACACGGGCTTCCGGGAGCGGCTGGAGGCCGCGCCCGACGACGCGGCGGTCCTCGACGTGCTGCGCGAGGTCCGGTAGCGGCCGGGGTGCGTCCGGATACGGGGATGGGGCCCCGCACCACACCGGTGCGGGGCCCCATCGCGTACGGACGAGGAGGCTCAGTGGCCGCCGGGCGCCTTCGCCGGGTTCTGGCCGGCGGCGGCCGCCGACTCGTTGTAGATGTCCGGCTCCAGGTAGATCACTCGGGCGATCGGGACCGCGGCGCGGATGCGCTCCTCCGCGGCGTTGATCGCGGTGGCGACCTCGGCGGCCGTGTTGTCGTGCTGGACGGCGACCTTGGCGGCGACGAGGAGCTCCTCGGGGCCGAGGTGGAGCGTGCGCATGTGGATGACCTTGGTGACCGTGTCGCCGTCGACCAGGGCCTTCTCGATCTTGCCGACCTCTTCGAGGCCCGCGGCCTCACCGAGCAGCAGGGACTTGGTCTCCGCCGCGAGGATGATCGCGATCGCGATGAGGAGGACGCCGATGCAGAGCGTGCCGATGCCGTCCCAGACGCCGTCGCCGGTGGCCAGCGCGAGGCCGACGCCGCCGAGGGCGAGGATCAGGCCGACGAGGGCGCCGAGGTCCTCCAGGAGGACGACGGGCAGCTCCGGCGCCTTGGCGCGGCGGACGAACTGCGTCCAGGTGAGCTTGCCGCGCGTCGCGTTGGACTCCTTGATGGCGGTCCGGAAGGAGAAGCTCTCCGCGATGATCGCGAACACCAGGACCCCGACGGGCCAGTACCAGTGCTCGATCTCGTGCGGGCTCTTGATCTTCTCGTAGCCCTCGTAGATCGCGAACATGCCGCCGACCGAGAAGAGGACGATGGAGACGAGGAAGGCGTAGATGTAGCGCTCGCGGCCGTAGCCGAACGGGTGCTGCGGGGTCGCCTCGCGCTGCGCCTTCTTGCCGCCGACGAGCAGCAGTCCCTGGTTGCCGGAGTCGGCGAGGGAGTGGACGCTCTCGGCGAGCATCGAGGACGAGCCACTGAAGATGAACGCGACGAACTTCGCCACCGCGATCGCGAGGTTCGCGGCCAGTGCCGCGACAATCGCCTTTGTTCCGCCTGACGCGCTCATGAGTGCGGGGTTCCCCTTCGCCTTCGTACGTATCGACCACGCTGTCGGCGGTGCTTTGCCCGCCCTTTGCGGTGGGTCATTGTTGCAGCACGGGAGGGCCTTGGTGCGTCAGGCCACCACGGTGGCTCGGAAAACCGTGCCGGGGCCGGACACTTCGGCCTTTTCACCCGCGGGGACGAATGCGGACTGGCCGGGCGTCAGGGACAGTTCGCCGGCGCGGACCGAGCCCGCCGTGCAGAGCAGGATCTGCGGGGTGGGGGCGGTGAGGTCGTGCGGGGCGGCGCCCTCGGGCAGGACGAGGCGGGAGAGGCGGAACTCGTCGATCGGGGTTTCGTAGACCTCTTCGCCGGTCTCGGAGGCCTCGGGGCGCAGGACGCCTGGGTCGGTGGCGTCGAAGCGGACGACGCGCAGCAGTTCGGGTACGTCGACGTGCTTGGGGGTCAGGCCGCAGCGCAGGACGTTGTCGCTGTTGGCCATGATCTCCACGCCGAGGCCGTTGAGATAGGCGTGTGGAATGCCGGCGCCGAGGAACAGGGCCTCTCCGGGCTGCAGTTGGACGTGGTTGAGGAGCATGGCGGCGATGACGCCGGGGTCGCCGGGGTAGTGGTGGGCGATGCCCGCGTAGGGCGCGTAGATCCCGCCGAGGCGCCGGGCGGCGGCCGTGACCTCGGTGACCGTCTCGGCCATCTCCTCGGGGTCGGCGGTCAGCACGGCCGTCAGGACCTCGCGCAGGGCGGCCTCTTCGGGCTGGGCGCGCAGCAGGTCGACGTACGGCTTGAGGCTGTCGACCTCCAGGGCTTCCAGGAGGGCCGCGGTCTCGGCGGGGGCGCGGAAGCCGCACAGGCCGTCGAAGGGCGTGAGGGCGCAGATCAGTTCGGGCTTGTGGTTGGCGTCCTTGTAGTTGCGGTGCGGGGCGTCGACCGGGACGCCGCGGCGCTCCTCGTCGGCGTAACCCTCCTTCGCCTGCGCGAGGTCGGGGTGGACCTGGAGGGAGAGCGGGGCACCCGCGGCGAGGATCTTGAGGAGGAAGGGCAGGCGCGGGCCGAACTTGGCGGCGGCCGCCTTGCCGAGCTCGCGCTCCGGGGCCGCGTCGATGACCTCGTTCAGTGCGCCGCGCTCAGTGCGCGAGGGCGCGCCCGGGTGGGCGCCCATCCACATCTCGGCCTGCGGTTCGCCGCTCGGCTCGGCGCCGGTGAGCTCCGCGATGGCGGTGGTGGAACCCCAGGCGTAGGGGCGGATGGTGTTGGTGAGGCGGTCCACGGAGGGGCTCTCCCTTACTGGGTACTACTGCACTGGGTACTGCTGCGTGTGCGCGTGCCGGGCCTTCGAGGTGACCGGTGCAGTGGTCATGATCCGGCCCCCGAGGCGAGCGCCAGGTAAACGGCGGCGAAATCCGTGACGGCGATCAGCTCGGCGAGCGCTTCCAGTTCGTCGCCGTCCTCCGGTTCGAGTTCGCTGAGCGCGATGTCGTGGCCGTGTGCCAGTTCGCGGGCGGCGGGGGCCGCGGTGAGGCCTCCGGCGTCCACTGGACGGTCGCGGAGCAGCACCACGCGCGCGCGGAGGGCGGCCGGGTCGTCGACGCGGTCGCGGAAGAAGTCGTCGGTGTCGTCGCCGCCGGTGGGGCTGCCGGCGAGGACGGCGCCGTGCGCGGGCAGCGCCTCGGGCAGTTCGGCGGCGAGCGCGGCGTGCCCGGCCTGCTCGGCGAGGGTGGCGGCGAAGCGGCGTCCCGCGGCTCCCGCGGACTGGCCCTCGGTCCAGATCAGCGGGAGGGAGTCGGCCAGCTCGGCGGCGAGCGTCTTGGCGGGGTTGCTGTACGTGGAGACGGCGGGGCCGCAGCGCTCGGCGACGCGGTCGAGGCGGTCGGCGACCTTCTGCAGGGTGTCGGCGGGGGCGGCGACCAGTCCGGTGCGGTCGAGGAGCACGAGGAGCGGGACGAGGAGGGCCCACAGGGTGCAGGGGGCGCCGGGCGCGGCCTCGTCCTCGACGCGGCGTGCCTCGTACGAGGCGGAGCCGCGGGTAGCGTCGTCGTGCGGGCCTTCGTACGCCCCGTAGGGGGAGGTCGCCATGGGGACGGTGAGGCCGTGGCTGCCCTCCACGCTCTCGGCGAGCGGGGTGCGCGCGGGGGCGACGGCGACGACCGTGCAGCCGCGGCGGTACGCCTGGTCGGCGAGGAGGGAGAGGCCGGGTTCGGTGCCGTCGGGGGTGGCGATGAGGAGCAGGTCCACCGGGCCGACCCAGCCGGGCAGGGTCCAGCGCAGGGCGCCCGCGGCGGGGGCGACACCGCTCGGGGCGAGGCGGATGACGGGGCAGCCGGTGCCGATGAGGCCGTCGAGAATGTCGGCGACGCAGGCGGCGGCGGTGCCGGGCCCCGCGATGAGGACGGCGCGGGGACGGCCGTCGGGCTTGAGCTCCGTCAGACCCGCCTCCGTGGCGTGCCGGGCCGCGGTGCGGACGCGGGCGCCCGCTTCCGCGGCGCCGCGCAGCAGTCCTCGGCGGTCGGCGCGGGCGAGCGCCTCTGGGTCGTCGAGCAGCGACTCGTCGAGCATGGGGTGAGGTCTCCGATCGCCGTGCGCGGCTTCCTGCAGGGTGGCCCGGGGGTGCCGGGCGGGTGCCGCTATGCGGGGCGGCGTGCCTCGTCGACCAGGAGTACGGGGATGCCGTCGCGGAGCGGGTAGGCGAGGCCGCATTCCTTGGCGTCCGCCGTGCAGATCAGCTCGGTGTCCGTCTCCTTGAGGGGGGCGTGACAGGCCGGGCAGGCGAGGATCTCCAGGAGGCCGGCTTCGAGCGGCATGGGGTGGGTCCCTTCGAGCGGATGCGGTGGGGTGCGCCGCGGTGGCGCACGGGATGCGGCCTGGTCAGCCTACCTCCGTGCGGGACGGTGCGTGGGGGTGCGGGAAGGTCGCGGCCGGGCTGCCGCGACCTTCCCGCGGCGGCCGGTTGTCCGCGGGTGCGGAGGTCAGCCGCGGATGATGGCGAGGGCCTCGTCGCGCGCCTTGGCCATGGTCGTCTCGTCGCGTGCCTCGACGTTCAACCGCAGGAGGGGTTCCGTGTTCGACGCGCGTACGTTGAACCACCAGTCGGCGGCGGTGACGGTGAGGCCGTCCAGCTCGTCGAGGGTGATGCCGTCCTTGCCTTCGTACGCCGTCTTGATCGCGGCGAGGCGGGCGGTCTGGTCGTCGACCGTGGAGTTGATCTCTCCGGAGCCCGCGTACCGGTCGTACTGGGCGACGAGGGCGGAGAGCGGGCCGTCCTGGCCGCCGAGGGCCGCGAGGACGTGGAGGGCGGCGAGCATGCCCGTGTCCGCGTTCCAGAAGTCCTTGAAGTAGTAGTGCGCGGAGTGCTCGCCGCCGAAGATCGCGCCGGTCCGCGCCATCTCGGCCTTGATGAAGGAGTGGCCCACGCGTGTGCGCACGGGCGTGCCGCCGTTCTCCTTCACGACCTCCGGGACCGACCAGGAGGTGATGAGGTTGTGGATGACGGTGCCCTTGCCGCCGTGCTTGGCCAGCTCGCGGGAGGCGACCAGGGCGGTGATGGCCGACGGGGAGACCGGGGCGCCGTTCTCGTCGACGACGAAGCAGCGGTCGGCGTCGCCGTCGAAGGCGATGCCGAGGTCGGCTCCCTCTTCGCGCACCCGCTTCTGCAGGTCCACGATGTTGGCCGGGTCCAGGGGGTTGGCCTCGTGGTTGGGGAAGGTGCCGTCGAGCTCGAAGTACATCGGCACCAGCTCCAGGGGCAGGCCCTCGAAGACGGTGGGGACCGTGTGCCCGCCCATGCCGTTGCCCGCGTCGACGACGACCTTGAGGGGGCGGATGGCGGTGAGGTCGACGAGGCCGCGGAGGTGGGCGGCGTAGTCGGTGAGGGTGTCGCGCTCGGTGAGGGTGCCGGGGGTCGCGGCGCTCTCAGGGGCGCCGGACTCGCTCCAGCGCTCCACGAGGGCGCGGATGTCGGCGAGGCCGGTGTCCTGGCCGACGGGGGCGGCGCCGGCGCGGCACATCTTGATGCCGTTGTACTGGGCGGGGTTGTGCGACGCGGTGAACATCGCGCCCGGCAGGTCGAGGGCGCCCGACGCGTAGTACAGCTGGTCCGTCGAGCACAGGCCGATCTGTGTCACGTCCACGCCGAGGGCGGCGGCGCCCCGCGCGAAGGCGCGCGAGAGGCCGGGCGACGAGGGGCGCATGTCGTGTCCGACCACGATCGCGTCCGCCTCCGTGACCTTGGCGAAAGCCGCCCCGAACAGCTCGGCGAGCGACTCGTCCCACTGGTCCGGGACCACCCCGCGGACGTCGTACGCCTTCACGATCTGGGACAGATCAGCAGTCACGGCCAACCCTCTCTGCAGGTTCTGCGAGTTCAGCGAGGACGGAGAGCCCTCCGCGCACCACAAAACTACCCGCTGGGACCGACAGCAGGCCGGGCCTCGGCCACAGCCGCACCGCGGTGGCGTCCGAGCGGGCTCACGGCAGCATCCAGCCGAGTACCGCGGTGCTCTGTCCGACGACGATCAGGCACATGACGAGGAGCAGGCCGAGGCTCCAGGGCAGCACCTTGCGCAGCAGGTCGCCCTCCTTGCCCGCGAGTCCGACGGCGGCGCACGCGATCGTCAGGTTCTGCGGGGAGATCATCTTGCCGAGGACGCCTCCGGAGCTGTTGGCGGCCGCGAGGAGTTCCGGCGACAGGCCCGACTGCTGGGCGGCCGTCACCTGGAGGGCGCCGAAGAGGGCGTTGGCCGAGGTGTCGGAGCCGGTCACCGCGACGCCGAACCAGCCGAGCACCGGTGACAGGAAGGCGAGTCCCGCGCCGGCGGCGGCTACGTAGTGCCCGATCGTGGCGGCCTGGCCGGAGAGGTTCATGACGTAGGCGAGCGCGAGGACGGCGGTCACGGTGAGGATCGCGAAGCGCAGTTCGTGGACGGTGGCGGCCCATTCGCGCACCGCCACGCGCGCGTGCACCCCGATGACCGCCGCGGTGCCCACGCCGGCGAGCAGCACGAGCGTGCCGCCGGTCGCCACGAGCGGCAGCGAGAAGACGTTGCCGCCGACCGGGTCTCCGGAGGGGTCGCCGACGTTCAGGAAGGGCCAGTCGAAGGTGCGGGTCGCCTTCGCGAGGAGGTCCTTGACGGCCGGGATCTGGGCGACGGAGAAGATGGCGACGATGAGGGCGTACGGGGCGTAGGCGCGCAGCACTTCGGGGCGCGGGTCGTCGTGGTCGAGGTCTTCGCTGCGCGCGCCGGTGAGGACCGCGGCGCGGACGGGTTCGGGGGCGGGCCTGCGCGCGTGCGGGACGGCCATGAGCGCGCCCGCGCCCGCCAGTGCCGCTCCGATGTCGGCGAGTTGCGCGGAGACGTAGTTGGACGCGGCGAACTGCGCGACGGCGAAGGCGAGTCCGCAGGCGAGGGCGGGCACCCAGGTCTCGCGCAGCCCGCGGCGCCCGTCCACGAGCGCCACGAGGAGCAGCGGCACGACGAGGGCGAGCAGGGGTGTCTGGCGGCCGACGACCGTGGCGACGGTGTCCAGCGGCAGGCCCGTCACCTGGGCCAGTGTCAGGACGGGGGTGCCCATGGCGCCGAAGGCGACGGGTGCGGTGTTGGCGACGAGGGCGACGACCGCGGCGCGCACCGGGTCGAAGCCGAGGGCGACGAGCATGACCGCGCTGATCGCGACCGGCGCCCCGAAGCCGGCTAGTGCCTCCAGGAGCGCCCCGAAGCAGAAGGCGACGACGAGGGCCTGGATGCGGGGGTCGTCGGAGAGCCTGCCGAAGGAGCGGCGCAGGATGTCGAAGTGCCGGGTGCGGACCGTCATGCGGTACACCCACAGGGCGTTGACGACGATCCACAGGATGGGGAAGAGCCCGAAGAGTGCCCCTTGCGCGGCGCTGGAGGCGGTCTGGCCGAGCGGCATGCCGTACGCGAGCCAGGCGACCAGGACGGCGACGGCGAGGCCGATGAGCCCTGCCCGGTGCGCTTTCATGCGGACGGCGCCGAGGAGGACGAGGACGGTCAGGAGGGGCAGGGTCGCGACGAGTGCGGACAGGCCGAGCGAGTCGGCGACGGGCTCCAGTTGCTGCACGAACACAGGACGCCTCCCGGCTGTGGGGTGGCGAAATCGTCAGGGCCTGGGTGAACGTGCGTCAACGTGCCGGACGGCGAAGATCCGGTGAAGGGGGCTTCCGGGGCGACGGGCGTGCCGACGGGCTGTGGCGGGCCGTGAACTCGCGCGGTAGGCGGTTCAGGAGTCCGGTGAGCGCAGCACCCTGAGGTGGCCGCGGCGTGCGACCTCCATGGGGTCCCGGCGGGCGCCGCCGCCGGCCTCGGCCGCGCGCTCCTGCGGGCGGGCCGCCTCGCGCACGGCGTTGGCGAGGGCTTCGAGGTCGTCGCCGGAGGGGCGGGCCGGACCCGAGGCGTCGGCGAGCCGGACGACGTCCCAGCCGCGGGGTGCGGTGAGGCGCTCGGAGTGCTCGGCGCACAGGTCGTAGCAGTGGGGTTCGGCGTAGGTGGCGAGGGGGCCGAGGACCGCGGTCGAGTCGGCGTAGACGTACGTCAGCGTCGCGACGGCGGAACGGCCGCAAGCGGTGCGCGAACAGCGACGTACAGGGCTCACGATGTTGGACGGTACCGCACTCTTGAGCGGGCCGCGACGACTCTCCATGAGGTCACTCCACCGTGTCGTGTCCGGGGCGATGCGTCGGCGCCCCGGACGCGCACGTCGTTGACCTGCGTGGACGCCAGTGGCCACAGGGGCGCGTGGTGCTGGATCCGGTCATCACATGGCGCGGATCACGTCATTTGGCGCGAGTTCGACGGTCCAGGAGAGATACGGAATTGAGTCCAACCGTGCCCGGAACGGTCAGGAAGCGACATGTCGTGCCCCACATGGAACATGTCGTGCCCCCCATGGAAAGGGCGATCTCGGGGACTACTCTTCGTCAGTGATGGACGACCCCGTAGAGCCCCGCTCCGCAGACCCGAGGCCGCGCCGCCGCGACCGCCACGGCCGAGGCATGCGCGGCCCCGTGGCGCCGCCTCAGGTGCCGCTGTCCGCCAGCCGCGGCGAGGCCTTCACCGATCTCGTGCAGGACTCCGTGGAGCGTCTTGAGCGGCGCTGGCCGCAGCTCACGGAGATCGAGTTCATGGTGCTTGAGGTGCCGCCCCTGGGCCGGGCGGGCGTCGAGTGGCAGGACGAGGTGGTTCCCTTGGGCGGCACGATCACGGCGTCCGAGGGGCGGCCCGCCCGCGTCGTCATCTACCGCCGTCCCGTGGAGATCCGCACCAAGGGACGCGACGAACGCGCGCACCTCGTGCACGAGGTGGTCGTCGAGCAGGTCGCGGAGCTGCTCGGCATGTCCCCGGAGTCGGTGGACCCGCGCTACGGGGACGAGGACTGACCCCTCACTTCTGAAGCACCGCCAGGTCCCGCTCTGCCCTCGGCACCGCCACCGTCCCCCGGTCGTCCGGCAGCGTCTGGACGGTGAACATGGGGAGGCCGCCCTCCGGCTGTGACAGCGTCCGCGCCGCGTGGACCGGGCCGCCGGACACCGGCTCCACCGTGAGCGCGTAGGCACCCTTGAGCCCGTCGGGCCTCGGCGGGTCCGCGATCTCCAGGGTCGTGCCGCCCTTGACCGTGTACGTCTTCGTCACCGGGGAGCCGCCCTCGGTGCCTGCCGACGCCGTGACCTTCACCTTCGCCGACTTCTCCGGCGCGACCAGCGAGAGCGTGGCGTCCTTGGCGCCGTTGCCTGCGACCGTCGCGCGCGTGCCCACCTCGCCCGTCGCAGGGATGAACGCCGTCTCCTGCTTGCTGCCCTTGCCGCGGGTCACCCGCAGCGCCGCCACCACGGGGACCGGTGTGTCGGTCGGCGACAGGAGCAGCGAGCCGGCCTCGCCCTTGGTGACGTCGCCGAGGTCGACGGCGGCCGTCATGCCGGACTTGACGTGCAGGTTCTCGTTCCCGGCCGGGGTGAGTGTGCCGTTCGGGGAGGCCAGCTGGACCTTCAGGTCCGCGTCCCGCGCGCCGGGTGCGTAGGCGACCAGGCGCACCGAGGTGGCGTCCTTCGGGATGCCCGGCAGGACGAGGCTGTCCGCCGGGTCGGTGGACGCGGCCAGCCAGTCGCCGCCCAGCTTCTCGTCGGAGGACTGCACGGCGGCCGCGACCCGGCCGCTGCGCGCGATCACGTGCATGGTGAGGTTCGGATACGCCTTGTCGGCGAGCGTGGAGAGCAGCACCGGGACGCTGGAGTGCGGCTGGACCTGGATCGAGTCGCCGACCGCGGACGTGACCTCGCCGTCCGGGCCGAACAGCTCGACGTCGATGACGGCGGCGGAGTCGTCCGGGTTCGTCAGGTGGATGTAGTCGCTGCGGTCCTTGGCGGTGCTCGCGCCGGGGAACCAGAAGTCGGTGTCGGGCGCGGTGCAGTGGGTGCCGTGCATGCCGCGGCCGCTGCCCGCCGCGTACGTCGTGGTCTGCTGCACGGTCCAGCCGGGGGCGAGCCCGCCGTCGGCCGTGCCGATGAGGGCGGGCGCCTCGGCGCCCGACGCCTCGCCCGCGACCGGCTCGCCCGGCGTCTTCTGGGTGAGGAAGGGCTTGGCCTTCTTGTCGTTCTCCTTGGCCGCGTCGGTCAACGCCTTGCTCACGGGCAGCAGTTCCGCCTTGCCCGTGGCCGCGGCGCCGCTCGCCTTCGGTGTGAAGGCGGTGTACGAGGTCTCGGCGAGGTCGGAGGAGCTGGGCACCGGGCAGAGCAGGCTGGTGCGCTCGACGGGGAGCCGTGCGGCGGCCTTCGCCCCGGCGTCGTCCGTGCCGTCCGTCCCGCCGAACGCGGCGAACCCGGTGACGGCACCCAGGGCGACGACCACGGCGATGAGGGACTGGGTGGTGCGGTTCACTGCTGGCTCCCGTCGGGGCGCTCACTGTCGGTGCCGTGGCCGTGGCCGTGGGGCGGGCGCGGGGGCGGCGGCGGCATGGGGGGCTGCTGCTGGTCGTACGAGGCGTCGTGCGGCGTGCCGTACGAGGTGTCGTACGACTGTCCGTACTGCTGGTCGCCTCCATAGACACCGCCGGAGACACCGCCCGCGCCTCCGTAGGACGCGTACGGGTCGTACTGGCCGCCCTGATAGGCGTCCGCCTGGTACGCCGGCTGCTCGTACGGCGCGCCGGCCGGGTACTGCCCGCCCGGGTACTGCTCGCCCTGGTACTGCCCGCTGCCGTACTCCTCGTAGGGCTGCGACTGCTGGTGCGGGACCGCGGCGTAGGCCTCCTCCGAAGGAGGAGGCGGTACGTCCTGGCCGGCCTCTTGTGCGGCCTGTTCGCTCTGGGCCCGCAGCCTGCGCGCCCTGCGGCCCTCGCCCTCGACGGCCTGGGCCGGGACGACGGGCTCCTCGGGGAGGTCGTCGTCGACGTCGCGGCGGCGGCCGGGCAGGGCGAGCACCACGAGGACGACGGCGAGCGCGCCCTGCGCCCACCGCCAGGCCGTGTGGCTCAGCGGGGCGTCGAAGGTGACGTCCAGGTGGCCGCCCGCGGTGGGCAGTTCGAAGCCCTGGGCCCAGCCGTCGACGGTGGTGCGGGGCAGCGGGTGGCCGTCGAGGGTCGCCGTCCAGCCCGGGTCGGCGGAGTCGGCGAGGCGCAGGACGCGGCCCGCGTCCCCGGACTCGATCTTCGTGTGGAGCTCGACGGGTCCTGCCGCGACGGGCTCGGGGTCGCCGGTCTTGTGGATGACGGCGGCGCGTGCCACCTGCCGGTCCACGCGCCACAGGGCGCTGCCGTCCTCCTGGCTGAGCCGGGTCAGGCCAGGGGTGGCGTCCAGGGTGCGGCTCATCTGGCGGGGCGCTCCGTCGCGTACGAGGACGTACCGGACGGCGAAGCCGCCGAGCTGGTCGGCCTGGTCGGCGCCGGAGCCCGCGATCAGCCGGGCGACGATCTTGTCGAGCCGCTCGTCGTCGGGGGCCGCCGCGGCGAGTTCCGCGTCGCCGAGCCGGGCGCCCGATCCCCGTACGAGCGTGTAGGAGACATGGGCGGCGGAGTCGCTGCCGAGGACGAGGGTGCGGGCCTGGTCCTCGGTGCCGCTCTCCTCCGCGACGAACGCGGGCACCTGCACCGGATCGCGCCGCTCCAGCGGGCCGTCGGCGCCGCCGATCATCCATCCCGCGGCGACGAGCAGCGGCCCGGCGGCCGCGGCGAACGCGATGAGCGCGGCGACCGGCTGGCGCCAGCCGAAGCTCTGTTCGGCGACACGCGCGCGTGCCCCGTCGGCGCCGAGCGCGGCGGCGGCCAGGAGCGCGATGCCGTAGCCGAGGGTGGCCGGTCCTGCCCACGCCGAGCCGTTCGACAGGACGGCGAAGACCAGGGAGACCAGGGCGACGGCCCAGGCGGTGCGGACCGCGAGCTGCCGCTCGCCGCGCAGCAGGGCGCCGAGCGCGGCGAGGACGATGCCGATGAGCAGCAGGCCGTGCACGGTGCCGGGGCCGCCGGGGCTGGCGCCGAGCAGGTCGAGGGCGGTGGCGGAGCCGGTGCCGAACTCCAGGCCCGCTTCCTGGAAGAAGCCGAAGGGCAGCAGCGAGAGGGACCAGGGCGCGAGGACGAGCAGCGGGGTGCCGAGTGCGGCGAGGAAGCGCGGTCCGTACGCCGCGATGTCGCCGCGGCGCACCGCGAGCAGGGCGAGGCCGAGCACCAGGGCGATCGGCCAGACGATCGGCGTGAAGGCCGTGGCGAGGGTCAGGAGCAGGGTGTACGCCCAGGTGGCGCGCCAGGTGCCGCGGGCGCCCCGCGGGTTGGCGAGGCCGCTCGCCGCGATGCCCGCGCGCGCGATGAGCGGCAGCAGGACGGCGAGGACGGCGGTGCCCACGCGGCCGCCTGCGAGGGCGCCGGTGGTGGCGGGCAGGAAGGCGTACGCGATCGACGCCCACGCGCGGAGCAGCCGCGAGGTGACGAGCGGGCGCGAGGCGAAGTACGCGGCGAAGCCGGCCAGGGGGACGGAGCCGACGAGCAGCACGGTGACCGCGAGCCCGGTGGAGCCGAAGAAGAGGGTGGACAGGCTCGCGACGAGCGCCACATAGGGCGGGGCGCCCTGGGTGCCGCCGGTGCCGACAGGGTGCCAGGCGTCCGTGTAACGCGCCCACAGGTCCGAGGAGTCGGAGGGTGCGGGCAGCAGCGCGCCGCCCGCGAGCGCACCGGTGCCGAGCAGGGCGCGGCAGGCGATGAGCGACGCGAAGAGGAGTACTACGAAGAGGATCGGTCCCGGTTTGCGGGCGATGCGCTTGAGGCGGGCGAACTGCTCGACCTCCAGGAAGTCGGCGTCGTCGCCGCCGGGTCCGGACTCGACGGCTCCGTGCCGTCCGGCGCCGGCCGGGGCGTCGGCTTCGGTGCGGCCGACGAGACTGCCCGCGGCCTGTTCGAAGGTGGCCCGCACGGTGGCGCCCGGCGGTGGGAAGAGGGGCCGCATCTCGCCGGCGTCGGGCAGCGGCTTGCCGCGCTGCTTGCGGGCGCCGAGGATCCGGCCGGGCCGCAGCAGCGTGGCGAGGAGGCCCGCGACCTCGTCGATGGCCTGTCCCGGGGCCTTGCCGACGAGGTACGCGAAGGTGCGCACGAGCGTGCCGACGACGATGCGGAAGAGCACCCAGGGCAGCACGGCCGAGCGGGCGTTGACGAGCAGGGTGTAGGTGGCGCCGGCCTTGTCCACGCGGTGCGGCGAGGTCGCCGTGCGGCCGACGCAGTCGACGGTGCGGCGCTCGCGGGAGGAGGCCTCGGCGTGCCGGACGACGGCGTCGGGGGCGACGAGGACGCGGTGGCCCGCGGCGTGCGCGCGCCAGCACAGGTCGACGTCGTCGCGCATGAGGGGCAGCCGGCGGTCGAAGCCGCCGAGCTGTTCGTAGACGTCGCGGCGGATCAGCATGCCCGCGGTGGACACGGAGAGGACGGGCCGCACGTGGTCGTGCTGGCCCTGGTCCTGCTCGCGCCGGTCGAGGCCGGTCCAGCGGCGGCCGCTGTTGGCGATGGAGACGCCGACTTCGAGGAGCTGCCTGCGGTCGTACCAGCCGCGGAGCTTGGGGCCGACGACGGCGACGTCCTTGCCGAGCTCTCTTTCGTTCTCCACGACGCGGAGCAGTTCGGCGAGGGCGTCGGGCTCGGGCGCGCAGTCGTCGTGCAGCAGCCAGAGCCACTGCACGGGCTCGCCGTGCGGCAGGTCGGGCAGGTCGTACGCGTCGTCGCGCCAGCTCCGGCTCACCGGGTCCCAGCCGCTGGGGCGCTTCAGATAGGGCAGCTCTTCGGGGGTGAGGACCGCGGCGGTGCGGACGGCCTCGTCGACGGCGGTGCCGAAGCCGGAGCGGCGGGCGAGGTGCAGCACGCGGTCGGCGCCGAGGGCCTCGGTGACCAGTTGGGCGGAGTCGTCCGCGCTGCCGGTGTCGGCGGCGACGGCGCTCTGCACGGGCCGCTCCTGGCCGAGCAGCCCCGCCAGGGCGTCGGGCAGCCAGCGGGCGCCGTCGTGGGAGACGAGGACGGCGGTCACGACATGCCGCGGGAACTCGGGCGGGCGGGTCGGGTCGAACCCGGTGGCAGCGTCGTGGGCTGCCGAATGGCTGTGCACGGACATCGAGGTACGGGCCCCGGTTCGCTGGACTGCGGTGGACGCCCGCGCCCCGCTGGGGCGCCGGGTCGTCTCGGACGGGGCCCCACACTAACGGCTGGCACCGGAACGGCCCGCCGCCTGTGGATAACCCACGGGTGACGGGCCGTTCGTCGCGCTTTGTTCGAGGGAGATGTGTGGCGAATCGGTCGTCGGCACGCGGGGTGAGCGTGGCGCTCAGACCGCGGCCTTCTTCAGTCTGCGGCGTTCTCGCTCGGACAAGCCGCCCCAGATGCCGAAACGTTCGTCGTTCGCAAGTGCGTACTCAAGGCATTCCGAGCGGACTTCACAGGCGAGGCAGACCTTCTTGGCCTCGCGCGTGGAGCCGCCCTTCTCGGGGAAGAAGGACTCGGGGTCGGTCTGGGCGCACAGTGCGCGCTCCTGCCAGCCGAGTTCTTCGTCCGCGTCCTCGACCAGCAGTTCCTGAACCAGCTCGGTCATGTGCGCCCCTCGTCTGTCTGTGCGTCCCCGTGGTGCGGCCGTCACCGGTTTCGGATGAACGACACGAGTGAAATTACAAGTGCGCCGATCCGGGCCAGTCAAGCCGAGATCTGCTATTGGGCCCCTTATTCACTCTGCGGAACCAAGGGTATGCGGAAAGTGTTCAAATCGGCATAAACCATGACACCCTCGATGACCCGTCCGGCGCCCCGCCAACGAGTTCCCCCGAAACGCGATCTCAGTCAGGTCTCGCTCGGGTCACATCAGGGAGGACGTCGATGTTTGAGTGCCGGTTGCTGCGCCATGTGTCCGGAGGGTCGGCTGCACAAACCTTTCGCCTGACAGAACAACCGGATGAGGTGAAACATAGCCCACATACTGGACATCGAGTTGACAGCTATAGGTGTGAGCCGCTCTTCTGGTGGGCATGCTCGCGAACCTGGCTCTTTCGATGACCCGCACCTGCGGTTCCATCGGTGCTGCCCACGCGCGCTGTCGCTGTTCCTGCTCCAGCTGTTGAGCCCATCCAGCTGTTGAGCCGCACGTCTCTTTGCCTGCCGCACCTCGTTTGCATGCCGTGCCTCGCTCGTACGCAGAGGCGCACCCTCCTTCGCGACACCCCAGCACTCTTACGTTGAGGAACCACCGCACCATGAACAGCGACAGCGACCTCCAGATCGCCGGCGACATCCTCGAAGTCCCGCACCTCCTGCAGCCCGCCCGCGAGCACCCCGCCACCGTGGCCGAGTTCGTCGGCCTCGCCCGCACCATCGCCGCCGACCGCTCCCAGTGGGCCCACCTCGTCCAGTACGACGCCACCAGCCGCTGGTACCACCGCCTGCGCACCGGGCCCGGCTACGAGGTGTGGCTGCTCTCCTGGGTGCCCGGACAGGGCAGCGGCCTGCACGACCACGGGCGTTCCTCCGGTGTGCTCACCCTCCTTGAGGGTGAGCTGACCGAGCGCACGGAGCGGGGCACCAGGGCGCTCGGCGCTGGCGCCCAGCGCGTCTTCGCCCCGGGGTACGTCCACGAGGTCGTCAACGACTCCCTGGAACCGGCCGTCAGCCTGCACATCTACTACCCCGGCCTCACCGAGATGCCGATGCACGCCGCCCGGTGCGCCGCCTCCGTCGCCCCGGACGCCGCGGAGGATGTCGTAACCGCCTGACGCGGTGTCGTACCCGCCTGACATGCTGGGGGCCATGCGCATTGTGGTTCTGGCCGGCGGCATCGGCGGCGCCCGATTCCTCCGCGGGCTCAAGAAGGCCGCGCCCGACGCGGACATCACGGTCATCGGCAACACCGGTGACGACATTCACCTGTTCGGACTGAAGGTCTGCCCCGACCTCGACACCGTGATGTACACCCTCGGCGGCGGCATCAACGAAGAACAGGGCTGGGGGCGTACGGACGAGACGTTCAAGGTCAAGGAAGAACTCGCGGCGTACGGGGTCGGACCCGAGTGGTTCGGCCTCGGCGACCGGGACTTCGCCACACACATCGTGCGGACGCAGATGCTCGGCGCCGGATATCCGCTCAGCGCCGTCACCGAGGCGCTGTGCGAGCGGTGGCAGCCCGGAGTGCGGCTCATCCCCATGTCCGACGACCGCATCGAGACGCACGTCGCCGTCACGATCGACGGCGAGCAGAAGGCCGTGCACTTCCAGGAGTACTGGGTCCGGCTGCGCGCCTCCGTGGACGCGCACGCCGTGGTGCCCGTCGGCGCCGAGCAGGCCAAGCCCGCGCCCGGCGTCCTGGCGGCCATCGCCGAGGCCGACGTCGTGCTCTTCCCGCCGTCCAACCCCGTCGTGAGCGTCGGGACCATCCTCGCCGTGCCGGGCATCCGCGAGGCCATCGCCGACGCGGGCGTGCCGGTCGTCGGCCTCTCCCCCATCGTCGGCGACTCCCCCGTGCGGGGCATGGCCGACAAGGTGCTCGCCGCCGTCGGCGTGGAGACCAGCGCCGCCGCCGTCGCCGAGCACTACGGCAGCGGACTGCTCGACGGCTGGCTCGTCGACACCGTCGACGCGGGAGCGGTGGACCGGGTGGAGAGCGCCGGCATCCGGTGCCGCGCCGTTCCGCTGATGATGAGCGACATCGACGCCGCCGCGCAGATGGCCCGCGAGGCCCTCGCCCTGGCTTCGGAGGTACGCGCGTGACGGCACCGTCCTACCGGGTGTGGGCCGTCCCCGGACTGCCCGAGGTGCGCGAGGGCGACGACCTCGCCAAGCTCATCGCGGCCGCCGAGCCGACGCTCGCCGACGGGGACGTCGTCCTGGTCACCTCCAAGATCGTCAGCAAGGCGGAGGGGCGGATCGTCGAGGCGGCCGACCGTGAGGCGGCCATCGACGAGGAGACCGTGCGGGTCGTGGCGCGGCGCGGGCCCCTGCGCATCGTCGAGAACCGGCAGGGGCTCGTGATGGCCGCAGCCGGTGTCGACGCGTCCAACACCCCGGCCGGGACCGTGCTGCTGCTGCCGACCGACCCCGACGCCTCGGCCCGTGCCGTACGGGAAGGGCTGCGGGGCGCGCTGGGAGTGGACGTCGGCGTCATCGTCACCGACACCTTCGGGCGGCCCTGGCGGGCCGGGCTCACCGACGTCGCCATCGGGGCCGCCGGAGTGCGGGTCCTCGACGACCTGCGGGGCGGTGAGGACGCGTACGGCAATCCGCTGAGCGCGACCGTCGTCGCCACGGCGGACGAGCTCGCCGCGGCGGGAGACCTCGTCAAGGGCAAGGCGGCCGGGCTGCCCGTCGCCGTGGTGCGGGGGCTGCCGCATGTGGTGGGCGGCGGTGTGGAGCCCTCCGCGGAGGGCTCCGTGGACGAAGGGGCCCGGGCCTTGGTGCGGGCCGCGCGGGACGACATGTTCCGGCTCGGGACGTCCGAGGCGGTGCGGGAAGCGGTGACGCAGCGGCGGACCGTGCGGGAGTTCACGGACGACGAGGTCGACCCCGGTGCCGTGCGGCGGGCCGTCGCCGCGGCGGTCACCGCGCCGGCGCCGCACCACACGACGCCCTGGCGGTTCGTCCTCCTGGAGTCCGCCGCGTCGCGGATCGAGCTGCTCGACGCGATGCGGGACGCGTGGATCGCGGATCTGCGGCGGGACGGCAAGTCGGAGGAGTCCATCGCGAAGCGGGTGCGGCGCGGGGACGTCCTGCGCCGGGCGCCCTATCTGGTGGTGCCCTGCCTGGTGATGGACGGCTCCCATACGTACGGGGACGCGCGGCGGGATGCCGCCGAGCGCGAGATGTTCGTGGTCGCGGCGGGGGCCGGAGTGCAGAACTTCCTGGTCGCACTGGCCGGGGAGCGGCTGGGGTCGGCGTGGGTTTCGTCGACCATGTTCTGCCGGGACGTCGTGCGGGAGGTGCTTGGGCTGCCGGGGTCTTGGGACCCGATGGGGGCGGTTGCTGTGGGGCATCCTGTGGGGGCGCCGGGGGCGCGGGGGGAGCGGGTCGTGGAGGACTTTGTTGTTGTTCGGTAGGGGACGTGCGGGGGTGGGGGCGGGTGTTTTGCGCAGTTCCCCGCGCCCCTGAGGGTGGGTCCTCCCGGGGCGCTTTCGGGTGCGGGTCGTGGGTTTTTTTGCGCAGTTCCCCGCGCCCCTGAAGGTGGCCCCCCCGGAGCGTTGTCGGGTGCCGGTCGTCGGGTTTTTTGCGCAGTTCCCCGCGCCCCTGAAGGCAGTTTCTCGTGCCTCTGAGGGGGCGCTAAGGGGTGGTTACCAGGCTGCGATGTTTGTTTTGCGCATGCGGGGGGCCCTGCGGGGTGGGGTGTGGCCGGTGAGGTAGATGAGGCGGGTGGCTCGGTGGCGTTGGCCCTCGTAAGGGGTGAGGAGCGCGAGCATCTCGGGGTCGGTGGCGTCGCGGTTGTCGGCCAGGGCGTAGCCGACGATGCCCGGGAGGTGGACGTCGCCGACCGTGACCGCGTCGGGGGCGCCGTTGCTGCGCTGGACGGTTTCCGCCGAGGTCCAGGGGCCGATGCCCGGGATCAGTTCCAGGCGGGCCTGGGCCTGTGGCGGGTCCATGGCTGACGCCTCTTCCAGGCGGGCCGCGCAGGACACCGCACGCAGGATCGTGGAGGCCCGCTTGTTGTCCACGCCCGCCTTGTGCCACTCCCAGGAGGGGATCAGGGCCCAGGTGCGCGGCTCCGGCATCACGTGCATGCGGGCCTGCGCGGGGGTGGGGCCGGGCGCGGGCTCGCCGTACTTGCGGACCAGGAGGCGCCAGGCGCGGTAGGCCTCGTCCGTCGTGATCTTCTGTTCCAGGATCGACGGGATCAGGGATTCCATGACCAGTCCCGTACGGGTCAGCCGCAGGCCGGGCCGCCGGTGGACCGCCGCGGCGATCAGGCGGTGGCGCGGGACGAACGCGCCGGGGTCGTCCGACGCGCCCAGCATCGCGGGCAGCCGGTCGAGGAGCCAGGTCGCGCCCGGCCCCCAGGCCTCCGCCTCCACGGAGCCGGAGCGCAGGGCGACCCTGAGGGTGCCGGCGCCCTGCGGCGTGCGGCTGGCGCGCCAGACCGAGCCGTCGGGGGTCGTACGGAAGGTGGGGTCCGCCGGGCCGCGGCGCAGCGGGCCGAGGGTGAGGCCCAGGTCCAGGGGGTACGGCGGCCGCCAGGTGCGGGTGTGCGAGGGCACCGCAGGGCTCGGGACACCGCCGGGTGTCGGCGTTTCGCCGCCGCGCACGGTGGTGCGGGTGGGGCGCGGGGCGAAACGGGACGACATCTGTATGAGGGTAGGGGACGGCGGGCCGGATTCGGCCCGGTAGCGCTCTACTGGTCCGAGGAGAAGCGGACCGCGCCCGCCGGGAGCGTGGCCCCGCACCAGACGCGGACGCCTTCGCGCAGTTCGTTGTCGGCGCCGACGGTCGCTCCGTCGCCGATCACCGTTCCCGAGAGCACCGAGCGGGCGCCGATCCGCGCGCCCGCGCCGATCAGGGAGTCCGTGACGACCGCGCCGGGTTCGACGACCGCGCCGGCGAGGATCGTGCTGCCGGAGATCCGGGCGCCCTCGCCGACGCTCGCGTTCTCGCCGACCACTGTGCCGCCGGTGAGCTTCGCGTCGGGGGCGACGGTGGCGGTGGGCAGGACCAGGCGGTCGCCGCAGCGGCCGGGGACCGCCGGGGAGGGGGCGCGGCCGAGGACCAGGTCGGCCGAGCCGCGTACGAACGCCTGGGGTGTGCCGAGGTCCAGCCAGTACGTCGAGTCGACCATGCCCTGGAGGTGGGCGCCGGAGGCGAGGAGGCCGGGGAAGGTCTCACGTTCGACGGAGACGGGGCGCCCGGCGGGGATCGTGTCGATGACCGAGCGGCGGAACACGTACGCGCCCGCGTTGATCTGGTCGGTGACGATCTCCTCGGGGGTCTGCGGCTTCTCCAGGAAGGCGGTGACCCTGCCCGACGGGTCGGTCGGGACCAGGCCGTAGGCGCGCGGGTCGTCGACCTTCGTGAGGTGCAGGGAGACGTCGGCGCCGGACTCCTCGTGGGTGGCGACGAGGGCGCGGATGTCGAGGCCGGTGAGGATGTCGCCGTTGAAGATGAGGACCGGTTCTTCGGGGTCCGAGTGCAGGCGTGAGGCGACGTTGCGGATGGCGCCGCCGGTGCCGAGGGGTTCGGTCTCCGTGACGTACTCGATGTGGAGGCCGAGCGCCGAGCCGTCCCCGAAGTACGGCTCGAAGACCTCGGCGAGGTAGGAGGTGGCGAGGACGATGTGGTCCACGCCCGCCGCGCGGGCCCGCGCCAGCTGGTGGGTGAGGAACGGGACGCCTGCTGCCGGGACCATCGGCTTGGGGGTGTGCACCGTGAGGGGCCGCAGCCGGGTTCCCTTGCCGCCGACCAGGAGGATCGCTTCTGTCACCTGTCGTCTCTGCTTCCTGCTGGGGCCGGCCGAACTTGGGTTTCGGCCGGCCAGTGTATGCAGACGGATGTGCAGATCGTGCAGTTCGTGCAGTTCGCGGGGTGCGTCGGAGCTCAGCGGCCCTGGAGCCGGGCCGAGGTGGAGCGGGCCGTGCCGAGCTTCTGGTACAGGCGTCTACCGGGGCACTCGGTGCGGAACCCGTCCCGATGTCCGGAGATCACCCGGAGCCGGACTTTCCTGCCTTTCTTGTGCAGATTGCCCCCACCCGACTTCAGGTATGTGGTGCCGCGCGGATTGCCGCCGTACAGGCCGAGCTTCCACGCGGTCAGCCGGGCGATGGCTTTCACGGCCGCCTTCGGCGGGTTGACGGTGCTGTACGAGCCGATGACGGCGATGCCCGTGCTGTTGCTGTTGAATCCGAGAGTGTGGGCCCCGAGGACCGGCTTGGCCACACCTCCGGCACGTCCTTCGTAGATGTTTCCGCACTTGTCGACCGCGAAGTTGTAGCCGAGGTCACGCCAGCCGCCGCTCTTGACGTGGTAGCGGTAGATGGAGCGCAGCACGGAGCCGGCCTGGGAGCAGCGGTAGTGGTTGCCGGACGCGCTGTGGTGCACGAAGGCGACCTTCACGGTCTTCGTGTACGCGAAGTTCTTCTCGCGGAGTTTCTCGTTGGCGCCCCAGCCCTTGCGCGTGATGATGCGCGGGCGCGGGCCGACGTACGGGCGCGCCTTGCCGACGGCCTCGGGGCCGCCGCGGGCGGCGATCAGGTCGTCCTCCGTCTGCCGCTTCGTCAGTTCGGGGATGGCCGCGGCGTCGAGGGGTGCGAGGTCGGCGTTCACGGCGGAGGCCGCGGCGCTCTCGGCGGACACGACGCTGGTCCGCGGCGCGTCGAGGACCTGGGTGGCGCCCTGGGGCGGGGGCTCGTCGCCGGGGTCGACGAGTTCCAGGCGCAGCCCTTCGGGGAGCAGGCCGGTCGGGGAGGGTGCGGTGGCGGTGTCCGCATGGGGCAGTGCGGTGCCGGTGCCGGTATCCGGGAGGGCGGTGTCGGTATCGGGGCGTGCGGTGTCGGTATCGGGGCGTGCTGGGTCGGTATCGGGGCGTGCTGGGTCGGTGCGGTTCGTGGGAGCGGGCCGTTCCGCTCGTACGCGGATCTCGACGCCGTCCGAGGCGCCGACCCACAGGGGTGCGGTCGAGCCGCGGACCGCGCCGGAGCCGCGTTCGGGGGTGCCGGGGTCGGCGGCGTGTTCGTGGTTGTGTGTCTCGACGCTCTGCCAGCCGGACCAGGTGGTGGTGCCGACCGCGCGGGTACGGACCTGGACGGTGCCGTGCAGGTCCACGTCAGGGTCGTTCCAGACGACGCCCACCAGGGAGAAGGGGCGGACGTCGCGCCGGGCCAGGCCCTGCTCCTGGGCCCCGGTCGGGCCGAGGGAACGGTCGGAGCCGAGCGGGGCGAGGGGGAGGGACTGGGTGGTGCCGGGGATCGCCTCCGCGGCGGGACCGGCCGGCCCGGCGGCCGACGGTACGCCGGAGGTCGCGGCTCTGGCGCCGGACGCCGGCAGGGTGAGGGGCAGGGCAAGGGCGGCCGCGCACGTGACGCCGATCGAGGAAGCTAGAAGTCCACGCATACAGCTGATCGTTGACATAACGGCACATATCTGTCCATTGGGAAACTGACGGGCCGTCGGCCCGGAGCGGGTGATCCGGCGGTCCCGCTCCCCCGCCACGCCGGGGGGCGCGCGGGCGCCCGCGTACGCTTGCGCCCGTGAACGCCAACGACCGCACCCCTGCCGACCTGCTGCGATCCGCGCTCGCCTCGGACCCGGGCCGCCCCCTAGTCACCTTCTACGACGACGCCACCGGTGAACGCGTGGAATTGTCCGTGGCCACCTTCGCCAATTGGGTGGCCAAGACCGCCAATCTGCTCCAGGGCGATCTCGCCGCCGAGCCCGGCGACCGGGCCGTCCTGCTGCTGCCCGCGCACTGGCAGACGGCCGTGTGGCTGCTCGCCTGTTCGTCGGTGGGCGTGGTCGCGGACGTGGGCGGCGACCCGGCGTCGGCCGACCTCGTCGTCAGCGGACCCGACTCGCTCGACGCCGCGCGCGCCTGCTCCGGGGAGCGGGTGGCGCTCGCGCTGCGGCCGCTCGGCGGGCGCTTTCCGCAGCCACCGGATGGCTTCGCCGATTACGCGGTCGAGGTGCCGGGGCAGGGGGACCGGTTCGCGCCGTACGCGCCGGTGGATCCGGACGAGGTCGCGCTCGCCGTCGGCGGGACGGAGCTGACGGGGGCGGAGGTCGTGGCGCGGGCCCGCGTGGACGCGGAGGGGTTCGGGCTGGGGCCCGGGGAGCGGATTCTTTCCGGGTTGCCGTACGACTCGTGGGAGGGGCTGAGTGCGGGGTTGTACGGGGCGTTGGCGGTGGGGGGGTCTGTGGTGTTGTGCCGGCGTCTGGACGTTTCTGAGGAGGGGTTGCGGAAGCGGGTGGCGGATGAGCGGGTGACGGTCACCGTGCGGTGACTGGCCGGGGGCCTTGGGCGGTTCTTTTCGGGTGCGGGTGCGCTGTGGCTGGTCGCGCAGTTCCCCGCGCCCCTGAAATGCCCCCCGGCTCGTCGCACGCCGCAGGCCGGTTCGCCTGCCGGTCGTGCCCACGCGGCGCCGCCCCGCGCCCCCGGGACCGGCCCCCCGGCTCGCCAGCTGCCGCAGGGCCCTCTTTTCGGGTGCGGGTTCGTTGTGGCTGGTCGCGCAGTTCCCCGCGCCCCTGAAATGCCCCCCGGCTCGTCGCACGCTGCGGGCCGGTTCGCCTGCCGGTCGTGCCTACGCGGCGCCGCCCCGCGCCCCGGGACCGGCCCCTCCGCTCGCCAGCTGCCGTAGGGACCTCTTTTCCGGTGCGGGTGCGTCGTGGCTGGTCGCGCAGTTCCCCGCGCCCCTGAACTACCCCCCCCCGGCGCAGCCGTACGCGGCACAGGCCCGCCCCCCTGAGCTCCCCCCACCCCACCCCTCCCGTCCCCCATTCAGCGCACGCCTGGTGCGGGTCCGGAGGCCGGTCGGGGGTTGGGGGGTCATGGTCGTAGTGCGGGCCATGCATCTACGCAGTCATGAGGGGTGGACGTTCACGTGACCGAGAGCGGTGGGACGCCGGCTGGAGGGGGCGGGGAGGCGGGGGCGTCGGAGGGCACGTACGGGCCGGGGGTGGGGGCCAGTCCCAGTGGGGTGGGGGTCGTCCGGCGCCGGCACCGGTGGCTGCGTTGGACCGCGCTCGGCGTGGCGGTCCTGGTGCTCGGTGCGGGCGGCGTGGGCTGGGTGGCGTACGAGAAGCTCAACGGCAACATCACCAAGGACACGGACGCGGCCGCCGAGCTGGCGCGCTTCGAGAAGGAGCGTCCGACCGCGCTGGTGCGGGGCGCCCAGAACATCCTGCTCCTCGGCTCCGACACCCGGGCGGGGCCGGTCAACAGCAAGTACGGCAGGGACCCCGGCACCCAGCGCTCGGACACCACGATCCTGCTGCACCTGGCCGCCGACCGGCGGAGCGCGACCGCCGTGTCGATCCCGCGCGATCTGATGGTGGAGATCCCTGGTTGTCGCGGCGCGGACGGCTCCCGGTCGCAGCCCCGGTTCGCCCAGTTCAACTTGGCGTTCGCCGTCGGCGGGACGGCCTGCGCCATCCGTACCGTCGAGAAGCTCACCACGATCCGCGTCGACCACCACATGGTCGTCGACTTCGCCGGGTTCAAGGACATGGTGGACGCGGTCGACGGTGTACAGGTCTGCCTCAGAGCGCCTATCGACGACAGCGACGCGCACGTGAAGCTCGCGCCGGGGCTGCGGACGCTCGACGGCGAACAGGCGCTGGGTTACGTACGCGCCCGAAAGAGCCTCGGCAATGGCAGCGACACCGAGCGGATGGACCGCCAGCAGGAGTTCCTCGCCGCGCTCGTCAACAAGGTGCAGAGCAATGACGTCCTGCTGAATCCGACGAAGCTCTATCCGGTTCTCGACGCGGCGACTTCTTCGCTGACGACCGACCCCGCACTCGCGAGTCTGCGGGGTTTGTACGAACTGGTGCGCGGGATGCGCAATATCCCCACAGAACGGGTGCAGTTCCTCACCGTCCCCCGGCAGTCGTACGCCTACGACGCCAACCGCGACGAACTCGTCGAGCCCGCCGCCGAACAGCTCTTCACGCGGCTGCGCAACGACACCCCGGTCGAGGTCGCCCCGCACCGGCCCGCCGATCCCGGCACGGGCGAAAGGCCGGAGCAGCAGGAGCAGCGGGAGCCGCAGGAAGGGCAGGCACAAGAGGATTCCTCCGGAGAAGAGGCTTACGAGGAGGAGTACGGGGAGGAGTACGGGGGCTCCGGTGAGGACTGGAGCGATCAGAAGCCGGACGACCCGTCGCATACGCCGTCCCCCGCGCCGACATTCCGGGGCAACACGGCCGCGCGCTCCACCTGTGAGTAAAACGATCCCCAAGGGAAGGCCGCGCGCCACAAAGAAATAGGGCGGATTGCCCAGTTGTAGGGGAGTGGAATTTGTCACCGGCGTCGCTCGGCGCTGAACTGGGCGGATAGTGTGAGCGATCCGGTGCGCCGGGCCTCTCGGCCACGCACCGCTGGAACGACTGACCGAGCGCCTTCTTGAGGGGGGAAAGGCGCCGCGTGGCCCCGACGGAGGACGCAGAAAACCGTGGACGCGCAAGGCCGTGGGCGGGCAGAGAACATCGACCCCGCAGACCAGTGGGTGCTCAACCCGGACACCGGCGATTACGAACTGCGACTGAGCCCTTCCGCAGGGCAGTCGGCGGTCCCGAAACCCCGTGCTTCGTCAACCCGCCAGGGCGGCCGCGGCCGCTCGGCGCCGGGGCGTGAGCGCCCCCGTCAGGGAGAGCGCGACGAGCGCCGGGAAGTGCCGGGGCAGCGCAGACGGCGCGTCAAGGAGCCGGAGCCGGGGGGCGGTGGCCGGCGCAAGCAGAATCCGCGCAAGTCCAAGGGCAGGAACCAGTCCAAGGGCAAGAAGGTGCTGGTCTGGACGGGCGGCACGCTGGCCTTCCTGCTCGTCGCGGGCTGCACCGGCGGCTACCTCTACTACCAGCACCTGAACGACAACATCACGTCGATAGACGATGACGGCGCGGGCACCGGCGGCTTCAGCAAGGACCGGCCCATCAACGTCCTGGTGATGGGCACCGACAAGCGCAGCGGCAGCGGCAACAAGGGGTACGGCGACGAGGGCAGTGCCGGGCACGCCGACACGACGATCCTGCTGCACGTCTCCAAGGACCGGACGAACGCGACCGCCTTGAGCATCCCGCGCGACATGCTCGTCGACATCCCGGACTGCCCGACGAAGCAGGAAGACGGCAGCGAGAAGGTCATCCCGGGCAGCCAGAACGCCCGCTTCAACGAGAGCCTCGGCCAGAACGACCGCACGCCCAGCTGCACCATGCGCACGGTCACCAAGATCACCGGGATCAAGGTGGACCACTTCATGGTGGCCGACTTCAACGCGGTGAAGACCCTCTCCAGCGCCGTCGGCGGCGTGGAGGTCTGTCTCGCCAAGGACATCGACGACCCCAAGTCGCACCTGAAGCTGCCCAAGGGCAAGCACACGATCGAGGGCGAGGAAGCGCTCGCGTACGTCCGCACGCGCCACTCCGTGGGCAACGGCGGCGACTTGAGCCGGATCGAGCTGCAGCAGCAGTTCCTCAGCTCGCTGATGCGCAAGCTCAAGTCGAGCGACACCCTCTCCAACCCGAAGAAGATGTTCAGCCTCGCGGAGGCGGGCACCGAGGCCCTCACCGTCGACTCCAAGATCGCCGACATCATGAAGCTCAAGAACCTCGGCATGGAGCTCGGCAAGCTCGACATGAAGAACCTGAGCTTCACCACCGTGCCGGTCATCGACACCCCCGGCGAGAAGGTCCACGCCACGGTCGTGCCCGCCCCGGGCAAGGCCGAGCAGCTCTTCGCGATGATGCGCGCCGACGAGTCGCTGACCGCGGTGAAGAAGAAGCAGAAGAAGGAGAAGGCCGCGGTGGCCGCCCGCCTCAAGGGCCCCAAGGCCGACGCCGCCGACGTGCGGGTCGACATCTACAACGGCAGCGGCAAGACGGGCGCCGCTCAGACAACTCTCACGTGGCTGCAGAACACTGAGGGCGTGCTCAAGTCCAGCCAACTGGGGAACGCGCCTTCGGTCATCAAGAAGACGACGCTCGAATACGCGCCGGACCAGGCCGACCAGGCCCGCCGGCTCGCCGACATCATGGGTCTGTCGGGCGGCGCCCTGAAGCCGGGCAAGAGCGTGAAGAACGCGCAGGGTCTCCCGACCATGAAGCTGACACTCGGTGGCGACTTCAAGGGCGCGGGGGTGCCCATTGACGTACCGACGAAGGCGCCGAAGGACCTGAAGAAGGTCGAAGCGGACAAGACTGTGTGTGCCGAGTGACCTGAAGCTGTCGTTCTGCGTCTAACAATGCGCCAAGGCGCCATGGAGCGACCGCAGTTCAGGAACGGGGCGGGGAGGGGCTGGGGATGAGGCAGAACAGCGTGCGTAAGGAGGGGGCGCGACGGCGTGCCCCGCACGCGAGTGATCGCGGCCGGAGCGGCGGTGCGCGCGACGGCGCGGCGCGCTCCGGGAGGACTCCGGAGAACGGCGGCGAGCCGCCGGAGGGCAACGGCAGGCACCGGCGCGGCGCGAGCGGCGGCGAGCGTCCGCCGCGCCGCAAGCGCGGCGTCCTGCGCTGGTCGGCGACGGTCCTTTCCGTACTGATACTCGGCACGGCCGGCGCCGGATTCCTCTACTACCAGTACCTCAACGGCAACATAGAGACGGACGACCTGAACCTCGGCGAGCACCGGGCCCCCGAGCCCACGCCCAACGCCGCCGGTCAGACGCCGCTGAACATCCTGCTCATCGGGTCGGACGCGCGGGACTCCAAGGCGAACCAGAAGCTCGGCGGCGCCAAGGACACCTTCGGCTCGCCGCCGCTCGCGGACGTGCAGATGCTGCTGCACCTCTCGGCCGACCGCAGCAACATGTCCGTGGTCAGCATGCCGCGCGACACCCTGCTCCAGATCCCCAAGTGCACGGACCCCGACGACGGCAAGGTCTATCCGGAGACCGGGCCGCGGTACATGACGAACGAGTCCCTGGGCCGCGGCGGCCCCGGCTGCACGGTCGCCACCTGGGAGAAGCTCACCAACATCCACATCAACCACTTCATGATGGTCGACTTCTCGGGTGTGGTCTCCATGGCGGACGCCATCGGAGGCGTGCCGGTCTGCGTGGACAAGAACATCCACTCGCGCACCAGCGGCGGCAAGGGCTCGGGCCTGAAGCTGAAGAAGGGCACCACGGAGATCAAGGGCGAGCAGGCCCTGCAGTGGCTGCGCACCCGCTACGGCTTCGAGGGCGGCACCGACATCAGCCGGGCCAAGGCCCAGCACATGTACATGAACGCGCTGGTCCGCAAGCTCCGTGAGAACACCGGTCTGACCAGCCCGAACAAGCTCCGCAGGCTCGCCGACAAGGCGACGAGGGCACTCAAGGTCGACGACGGCCTGGGCGACATCAAGGAGCTGTACGACCTCGGCAACGAGCTCAAGAAGGTCTCGCCGAGCCGTACGACGATGACCACCATGCCGTTCGAGTACGTCGGCGCGCGCGTCATCCCCAAGCCCGGCGACGCCGAGCAGCTGTTCCGCCTCGTACGCGACGACATCCCGCTGGACGGCAAGGGCACGAAGAAGCCGGCCAAGGAGAAGGCGTCGGACGACCCGGCGGCCGCGGACGACAAGATCGCGGTGCAGGTCCAGAACGGCACCCGCAGCGACGTGGAGCCGCCGGTCAGCGGCCGGGCGAGCACGGTGGCGCAGCTCCTCGTCGGCAAGGGCTTCGCGAAGGCGACACCGGACTCCGCGACGGCGCTCGCCGAGGAGAAGACGGTCGTCCGCTACCCCAGCAAGGAGCTGGAGGGCGATGCCCAGCGGGTCGCCAAGTCGCTCGGGCTGCCGCTGAGCGCGGCGAAGAAGTCGACGGACGTCTCCGGGGTGACGCTGGTCGTCGGCGCCGACTGGCGCGAGGGCGACGCCCCGCCCAAGGCGAAGAAGAAGGACGACACGACGCCGGACTCGGCGGACGCCCTCAGCGGGTCCGACAAGAAGGCGTGCATGAAGGTGGACCCGGCCTTCACCTGGTAGCCCCTGGACGGACAGACGTGGGGGCCCCGGCGCACTGCCGGGGCCCCCACGCGGTGTCTCAGGCCTCCTGGGCCGCCTGGGTTCCTCCGAGTACGGCGGGGCGGCGTGAGGCGATGACCTTCTTGGCGAGTGAGCGCGGGCTGGTGAGGAAGCCCCAGCCCCACGACATGTGCATGGTCGCGAGCGCCACCGGGATCCGCAGGCGCGCCTTCAGCGGCAGGCCCTTGCCTGCGGGGACGGAGCCGGCGACTATCGCCGCGAGGTAGCCGCCGGGGACGACGAAGCCCCACGGGGTGAGGGCCGCGCCCACGACGACGCCCGCGGCGATCGCGCAGACCGCGGTCGGCGGCGCGAGGTAGCGGAGGTTGATGGAGCCCTCGTGGTAGCGGGCGACGACGTGGCGCCAGCGGCCGTAGTCCTTGTACTGCTTGGCGAGGGCCTTGACGCTCGGGCGTGGGCGGTACGAGACCTTCAGCTCGGGCGAGAACCAGATCAGGCCGCCGGCCTCGCGGATGCGGAAGTTCAGCTCCCAGTCCTGGGCGCGGATGAACTCCTCGTTGTACCCGCCCTGCTGCTCCAGGGCCTCGCGCCGGAAGACGCCCAGATAGACGGTCTCGGCCTGCTGGGCCTCGCCGCCGGTGTGGAAGGCGGCGTTGCCCACGCCGATCTTCGAGGTCATGGCGGCGGCGACCGCGTGCTCCCAGTCGTTCTGGCCCTCGGCGTGCATGATGCCGCCGACGTTCATCGCGCCGGTCTCCGCCAGGAGGCGGACGGCCGTCGTGATGTAGCCCGGGGAGAGCGCGGCGTGGCCGTCGACGCGTACCACGATCGGGTGGCGTGAGGCCTTGATCGCGGCGTTGAGCGCCGCGGGCGTGCGCCCCGTCGGGTTGGGGACCGTGTGCACCCGGGGATCCTCCGCGACGAGCTCCGCGGCGATCTCGTCCGTGCGGTCGGTGGAGGGGCCGAGCGCGACGACGACCTCCATCTCGCCCGCGTACTCCTGCTGCAGGATCGCGTGCACGGCCTCGCGCAGGTGCCTCTCCTCGTTGAGGACCGGCATGATCACGGATACGGCTGGAGGCTGCGCCTCGGACTTCGCGTTCATCACGCGTCACGTTACCGCGAATGGGGGACACGGGTGCGCGCCGTCCGGGTCGCTACCCCGGGCCGCATTTCGTATGGGCTTACGTTTCTCGGGTCACCGGCTCGTCCACGCCCGCGCCACGGCCCGTCACGCGGAGGTGCTCCCCAACGTGCCCACACCGCCCCGCTCCCCCACGCCACGACCGCGCCGCCCCGGCCCACCGGACAGAAGGCCCGTCCGGAAGCGCGCGGGGCGGGGGAAGCGGCCGCGCTGGGTGATGCGGGCGGTGACCGGTCTTTCGGTGGCGGTGCTCGTCGCGGCCGGTATCGGGCACTCCGTGGTCACCAGCCTCGACACGGGCATCAGGCGGGTGGACGCCTTCCGGGACATGAAGAACAGGCCCGCGCAGGGCAACGGCATGAACGTCCTGCTCGTCGGCACCGACGGCCGCGACAAGATCACGCCCGAGGAGAAGGCGAAGTACCGCCTCGGCGGCGCCCCCTGCCACTGCACGGACACGATCATGATCGTGCACATCTCGGAGGACCGGAACCGCGCCAGCGTCGTGAGCCTGCCCCGGGACAGCTACGCCGACCTGCCCGCGCACACCGACCTGACCACCCGCAAGAACCACCGCGCGCACCCCAACAAGCTCAACGCGGCCTACGCGGAGGGCGGCCCGAACCTCACGGTGCGCACCGTCGAGCACATGACGAAGGTCAAGATCGACCACTATCTGGAGGTCGACTTCCTCAGCTTCATGAAGACCGTGGACGTGCTCGGCGGCGTGGAGATCTGCACGGCGCGGCCGCTGAAGGACTCGCACACCGGGCTCAGCCTGGGCGAGGGCACCCACCTCATGAACGGTGGCGAGGCGCTCCAGTACGTCCGTTCCCGGTACGTCGACGGGGCGTCCGACCTGGGCCGCATGCAGCGCCAGCAGCGTTTCCTCGCGGCGCTGATCGCAAAGGCGACGAGCGGCGGGGTGCTGCTGAACCCGGTCAAGTTCCGCGACGTGACGCGGACGCTGCTCGGCTCGGTGCGGGCGGACGGCGGCTTCGGCACGGACGAGATGCTGGAGCTCGGGCGGGCGATGCGGGGCTTCTCGCCATCGTCGTCGGAGTTCACGACCGTGCCGCTGAGCCCCACGGGACAGGTCGTGCCGGGCATCGGCTCGACCCTGAAGTGGCACCCGGAGAAGTCCGCGAGGCTGTTCCAGGCGCTGCGCGAGGACCGGCCGCTCGCGCCCCACCGTGTCCGGGCCAAGGGCACGCTGGTCGATGTCGCACCGCAGCAGATCCGGGTCCAGGTGGACAACGGCACCGGGGCGCCGGGGCTCGGGCAGCAGGTCGACGCGGGGCTGCGGGCGACCGGCTTCCGGACCACGGGGGTGCCGGGGAACGTGCCGGGCGCCCCTGCGAGGCCCGTCGAGCGGACCGTCGTCGCGTTCGACCCGCGGTGGGACCGGTCGGCGAAGACACTGGCCACGGCGCTGCCGGGGTGCGAGATGCGGCAGGTGCCCGGGCAGGGCGCCACGCTGAAGGTGATCGCGGGCAAGGACTTCAGGGCGGTACGGCCGGTGCGGGCCGAGGACGTCCACGAGGGCGAGTTCGGGGTGGTCACCGGGGATCAGGTGGTCTGCCCCTGACATCCCTGACCGGCACACCCCTAAGTGGCGCCGATCGCTTCTGTCGCCTCAGTCGTCGAAGCCCTCGGCGGCCCGTGCCTCCCGCAGCTCCTTGATCGCCCGGCGGCGGGCCAGGCGGTGGGTGCGGCGGATCTGGGCCTCCTGGTAGCGGCGGCGGTCGCGGTCCGTCTCGGGGACGACCGGCGGGACCGTGCGGGGCTTGCCGTCCGCGTCGACCGCCGCGAAGACGAGGTAGGCCGAGCCGACCTGCTGGGCGGGCGTCGACTCGTTCCACCGCTCGGCGAGGACCCGGACACCGACCTCCATGGAGCTGCGTCCGGTCCAGTTGACCTGGGCTTTCACATGAACGAGGTCGCCCACGCGGACCGGCTCAAGAAAGACCATCTCGTCCATCGACGCGGTGACAGCGGGCCCGCCCGAGTGGCGTCCGGCGACGGCTCCCGCCGCGTCGTCCACCAGTTTCATGATCACGCCACCGTGCACCGTGCCGAGGAGGTTGGTGTCGTTGTGGGTCATGATGTGGCTGAGCGTGGTGCGGGAGGCCGAGGTCGGCTTGCCCGGAATCGCCCCGGGGGTCCGGTCGTTTTCCCCCGGAATGGACGCTGCCCAACGGGGAGCCTGGTCTGTCATGCCCTCCACCCTATGTCGGACGTATGTCCGACTCCTCGTCGGCCGCTTTGCATCAGCTCTGCAACAGCCCTGAACCGAATTCCCGACCGCCCTGTAAGGCGCGGCCCCCGAAGCGGCACACTGGGCCACATGAGCGATTGGCCTGACGATCAGGGTGGCGGCCGGGGATACGGCCGCGGCAGCGGGAACTCCCAGCCCGAGGGGGCCCGCGCGATGCGGCACGTCCAGCGCGGCCGGCCCTCACGTCCGGCCGGTCCGCCGCCCGGCGGGGTCCCGCAGCAGCCCGCGTACGACGACGGGTACGACGACCGGCAGTACGGCGACGGACAGCCGTACGGCGACGCCCGCGACGAGGTCTTCGAGCCGCGCACCCCGCGCCAGGACCCGTACGGCCAGGGTCCGGCCAACGCGTACGACAGCGGCTACAACACCGGCCAGGTCTACGGCCAGCCCGCCGGCGGCCAGGGCGGCACCGGACAGCCGCCGCGCGCCGCGCGCCCCGCGCCGAACTGGCGCAAGCGCGTCAAGTGGGGCTCGATCACGCTCGTGAGCGTGCTGGTCGTGACCTCCGTCGCCACGTACTTCTGGGCCGACTCCAAGCTCAAGCGCGAGGTCGACCTCTCCAAGGTCATCGAGCGGCCCGAGGGCGGCGCGGGCACGAACTACCTGATCGTGGGCTCCGACAGCCGCGAGGGCATGTCCGACGAGGAGAAGAAGGAGCTCCACACGGGCTCCGCCGAGGGCAAGCGCACCGACTCGATGATGATCCTGCACGTCGCGGACGACGGCGGGAACACCATGATCTCGCTGCCCCGCGACTCGAACGTCACGATCCCCTCCTTCAAGGGCGCCGAGTCCGGCAAGCTCTACCCGAACCAGGGCCGCCAGACGAAGCTCAACGCCGCGTACGCGGAGGACGGCCCCGAGCTCCTCGTACGGACCGTGGAGTACAACACCGGCCTGCGGATCGACCACTACGCCGAGATCGGCTTCGGCGGCTTCGCCAAGATCGTGGACGCGGTCGGCGGCGTCGAGATGGACATCCCCAAGGCATTCAAGGACAAGTACTCGGGCGCCGACTTCGAGGCCGGCAAGCAGACGCTCAACGGGCAGGAGGCCCTGGCCTTCGTCCGCACCCGGCACGCGTTCAGCAGCGACCTGGACCGCACGAAGAACCAGCAGAAGTTCCTCGCGTCCCTCGCCAACCAGGCCGCGACCCCCGGCACGGTCATGAACCCGTTCAAGCTCTACCCGACGATGGGCGCGGGCCTGGACACCCTGGTCGTCGACAAGGACATGGGCCTGTTCGACGTGGCTTCCATGTTCTGGGCGATGAAGGGCGTCACCGGCGGCGAAGGCAAGTCGATGAACATCCCGGTCGCCGGCATGGCGGGCGGCAACGTCCTCTGGGACAAGGCCAAGGTCAAGCAGCTCGTCGAGCAGCTGAACAACGACGAGAAGGTCACGGTCTCCGGGTAGCCGGGACCGGCGGGTACTCCGAACGCTCCGTCCGCCGCGAAGCCGTGGCCGCTCCGTGCCACGGTTTATTCGAACTGCCACCCGCCGACGTCCGGAGCACCCGCCATGGCAGACCTGCAGGAGGAACTGAACACCACCGCCGAGGCGGGGGCGCTCGACCCGCCCCTCGCCCCGCCCGACCCCGAGCCCGGCCCCGAACCGCAGCCGGACCCCGAGCCGATCCGGTGCGCCGACCCCGCCGAGCGGGCCCGCGCCCTGCTCGCCGCCCATCCGGTCGCCGACGGATACAGCGGCCTGCCCTGGGCGCTGCGCCAACTCGCCTGGCACGACTTCGACACGGGCGACAGCGTCCTGGAGAGCGACGTCCCGCGGCTGCGCGGGGGCCGGGTCGGCGCGCAGTTCTGGTCCGTGCACGTGCCCGAGGGGCACGCCGCCGACGGCGCGGACCGCACCATCGGCGCCACACTCGACCAGATCGACCTCGTGAAGCAGGTCGTCGCCGCCCACCCCGAGGCCCTGCGGATGGCCCACAACGCCTCGGAGGCCGCCGACGCGCGCAACTGCGGCCGCATCGCCACCCTCATCGGCCCGGCCCGCGGCACCGCGCTCGGCGACTCCCTGGGCACCCTGCGCATGCTGCACAGCCTCGGCCTGAGCGTGGTGACCCTCTCCGGCACGTCATGGGCGGGCACGGCCGGGCTCACCCCGTTCGGCGAGGAGGTCGTCCGGGAGATGAACCGGCTCGGGGTCCTCGCCGACCTGTCCGGCGCGGCCGAGGTGACGGCGCGGCGGGTGCTCGCCGTCTCCAAGGCCCCGGTGGTCTTCATGCGCTCGGGGGCCCGCGCCCTGAACGGCCATCCGGCGAACCTCACGGACGAGATGCTGGCCGCGGTGGGCGACGCCAAGGGCCTGTGCCTCGTGCCGCTGACCGCCGAGCGCACCGGCCCCTCGGTGCGGGACGTGGCGGACCACCTCGATCATGTACGCCGGGTCGCGGGGCCGGAGTGCGTCGGCATCTCCGGTACGTACGACACCTACGAGGCGCACCCGCACGGTCTCCCCGACCCGTCGAGCTATCCGCGGCTGATCGCCGAGCTCATCGAACGCGACTGGCCCGAGGCCGAGTTGGCGCTGCTCACCTGGGGCAACGTGCAACGCGCGCTGCGCGGCGCGGACTTCACGGCGCGGGCCGCCAGGCAGCGGCGGCCCGCGTCGACGGCGACGAGGGACCGTCTGGACGGCTGAGAGCCCGTCCCGCTCGCCGGGAGCGGGTCAGGGGATCTTGCAGAGGCAGAACGGGTGGCCGACCGGGTCGGCGTAGACGCGGAAGTCGCGCTTGCCGCCGTCGTCGTCCAGGTCGAGGGGGCGCGCGCCGAGCGCGAGCACCTTCTCCTCGGCGGCGTCGATCTCCTCGACGGTGCGGCCCGCGTCCAGGTCCAGGTGGACCTGCTGCGCGTTCACGTCGGCGCGCGGCCACTCCGGCGGGTGCAGGTCAGGCACCCTCTGGAACGACACCTTGACGCGGCCGGGCGTCACGAGGTCGACCCAGTCGCCGTCGTCCTCGATGGTGCCGCCGATGATCGCGGCGTAGAACTCGGCGAGGGCTCGTGGGTCGGGGCAGTCGAAGACGACGTTGCGCAGTTCGGCGATGGGTCGCGTGGTGTCCATCTCGTCTCCTCGCGTCTCGGGGCTCGTGTCTCTCGCGTCCCCGGCGCCACGGCGGGCGCCGGGACGGACGAGTTCCCACTCACCCCATATTCACCCCTATGCGGCCGGACGTCCCATCGCGCGGTACGTCCAGCCGGCGGCCCGCCACGCCACGGGGTCCAGCGCGTTCCGGCCGTCGAGGACGATGGGGGCCGCCGCCACCGAGGCGAGCTCCGCCGGGTCCAGCTCGCGGAACTCGCGCCACTCCGTGAGGTGCAGGACGACGTCGGCGCCCCGGACGGCGTCCAGCGCCGTGTCCGCGTAGCCGAGGGTGGGGAAGAGCCTGCGGGCGTTCACCATGCCCTTGGGGTCGTACACGGTGACCTGGCCGCCCTGGAGGTGGATCTGTCCTGCCACGTTCAGGGCCGGGGAGTCCCGCACGTCGTCCGAGTCCGGCTTGAAGGTGGCGCCGAGGACCGCGACCCGCTTGCCGAGGAAGGAGCCGCCGCCCAGCGCCTCGCGCGCCATCTCGACCATCTGGCCGCGCCGCCGCATGTTGATGGAGTCGATCTCGCGCAGGAAGGTCAGGGCCTGGTCGGCGCCGAGCTCGCCCGCGCGCGCCATGAAGGCCCGGATGTCCTTCGGCAGGCAGCCGCCGCCGAAGCCGATCCCGGCCCGCAGGAACTTCTTGCCGATCCGGTCGTCGTGGCCGAGGGCCTCCGCCAGCTTCACGACGTCGCCGCCCGCCGCCTCGCACACCTCGGCCATGGCGTTGATGAAGGAGATCTTCGTGGCGAGGAAGGAGTTGGCGGAGGTCTTCACGAGTTCGGCGGTCGGGAAGTCCGTGACGACGAAGGGCGAGCCCTCCGCGATCGGTGTCGCGTACACCTCGCGAAGGAGCTTCTCCGCGCGCTCGCTGCGCACGCCGACCACGATCCGGTCGGGGTGCAGCGTGTCCTGCACGGCGAAGCCCTCCCGCAGGAACTCCGGGTTCCAGGCCAGCTCGACCTCGTCGCCCGCCGGGGCGAGCTCGGCGAGGCGCGCCGCGAGCCGGTCCGCGCTGCCGACCGGGACGGTGGACTTGCCGACGACGAGCGCAGCCCTGGTGAGGTGCTTGGCGAGCGACTCGAAGGCGGTGTCGACGTACGACATGTCGCAGGCGTACTCACCGTGCTTCTGCGGGGTGTTCACGCAGATGAAGTGGACGTCGCCGAAGTCGGCGGCCTCCGCCGGGTCCATCGTGAAGCGCAGCCGGCCGCTGGACCCCTCGATGCCCGCGACGTGCTTGCGGAGGAGCTCTTCGAGGCCGGGCTCGTACATGGGGACCTCGCCCCGCTGGAGCAGCTCGACCTTCTCGGGCACGACGTCGAGACCCAGCACCTCGTAGCCCAGTTCGGCCATGGCCGCGGCGTGCGTGGCGCCGAGATAGCCGGTGCCGATCACGGTGATCTTGAGGGCCATGCGGTGCTCCAGGGGTCTGAGGCTTCAGTGCGCTGACCGAGCATAGTTCGCGCGTGTCCAAGCCTCTCACCGGGCACGATTCCCGCTGTGTCCCCGTTGTCGCCAAGCTCACGTATCCCTCGCACCGGAGGCGCCACTAAAATTTGGGTTACTTAACGGTAATTAGCATCCTTGGAGCGTGAGAGACCTTGGCCGGATCGGCTGATTTCGACCTGTACCGCCCGTCCGAGGAGCACGGCATGCTCCGGGACGCGATCCGCTCGCTGGCCGAGGCGAAGATCGCCCCGTTCGCCGCCGCGGTGGACGAGGAGGCCCGCTTCCCGCAGGAGGCCCACGACGCGCTCGTCGCCAACGACCTGCACGCCGTGCACGTCCCGGAGAGCTACGGCGGCGCGGGCGCCGACGCGCTTGCGACCGTCATCGTGATCGAGGAAGTGGCGCGCGTCTGCGCCAGCTCGTCGCTGATCCCCGCGGTCAACAAGCTCGGCTCGCTGCCCGTCATCCTCTCCGGCTCCGAGGAGCTGAAGAAGAAGTACATGTCGCCGCTGGCGAACGGCGAGGGCATGTTCTCGTACTGCCTCTCCGAGCCGGACGCCGGTTCGGACGCGGCGGGTATGAAGACCAAGGCCGTGCGCGACGGCGACTACTGGGTGCTCAACGGCGTCAAGCGCTGGATCACCAACGCGGGCGTTTCCGAGTACTACACGGTGATGGCCGTGACCGACCCGGAGAAGCGCTCCAAGGGCATCAGCGCCTTCGTGGTCGAGAAGAGCGACGAGGGCGTCTCCTTCGGCGCGCCGGAGAAGAAGCTCGGCATCAAGGGCTCCCCCACCCGCGAGGTCTACCTCGACAACGTCCGCATCCCCGCCGACCGCATGATCGGCGAGGAGGGCACGGGCTTCGCGACCGCCATGAAGACCCTGGACCACACCCGCATCACCATCGCGGCACAGGCCCTCGGCATCGCGCAGGGCGCCCTCGACTACGCCAAGGGTTACGTCAAGGAGCGCAAGCAGTTCGGCAAGCCGATCGGCGACTTCCAGGGCGTCCAGTTCATGCTCGCCGACATGGCGATGAAGGTGGAGGCCGCGCGCCAGCTGACGTACGCCGCCGCCGCCAAGTCGGAGCGCGGCGACAGCGACCTCACGTTCCAGGGCGCGGCCGCGAAGTGCTTCGCGTCGGACGTGGCGATGGAGGTCACGACGGACGCGGTGCAGCTTCTCGGCGGGTACGGGTACACGCGGGACTACCCGGTCGAGCGCATGATGCGTGATGCGAAGATCACGCAGATCTACGAGGGCACGAATCAGGTGCAGCGCATTGTGATGGCGCGGAACCTGCCGTAACCGCGGACGAGTTGATACGTCGATGGGGTGCCGCCCGGCCGGGTGGCACCCCATCGGCGTACAGCAGTACTCAGCCGTCCAACTGCTCAAGTGTGGCGATGGACGGGCCCCCGCGGGACTGCAGATCCCGCGCCACGTCCTCCGCCGCGCCCAGCACTCGTACCGTGTTCCGCCACGTGAGCTTCGCCAGGTCGGGCTTCGACCAGCCGCGGGTCAGGAGTTCCGCGAGCAGGTTCGGGTAGCCCGCGACGTCGTCCAGGCCGGACGGGGTGAACGCCGTGCCGTCGTAGTCGCCGCCGATGCCGATGTGGTCGATGCCCGCCACCTCGCGCATGTGGTCGAGGTGGTCGGCGACCGTCGCGGCGGTGGCGACGGGGCGGGGGTTGCGCTCCTCGAAGGCCGCGTGGACCTTCATGGCCTCCGGTGTCGTGTCCAGGTGGTGGAAGCCGTGGGCCCGCATGTTCTCGTCGGCCGCCGTCGTCCAGTCGACCGCCGCCTGGAGGACGAACTTCGGGACGAAGGTCGCCATCGCCACGCCGCCGTTGCCGGGCAGCCGCTCCAGGACGTCGTCCGGGATGTTGCGCGGGTGGTCGCACACCGCCCGCGCGGACGAGTGGGAGAAGATCACCGGCGCCACGGAGGTGTCCAGGGCCGCCCGCATCGTCGTCGCCGCCACGTGGGAGAGGTCCACGAGCATGCCCATGCGGTTCATCTCGCGCACGACCTCGTGGCCGAAGGGCGAGAGGCCGCCGACGCCAGGATCGTCCGTCGCCGAGTCCGCCCACGCGATGTTGTCGTTGTGCGTGAGCGTCATGTAGCGGACACCGAGGGTGTGCAACGCCCGCAGTGTGGCCAGGGAGTTGTTGATGGAGTGGCCGCCCTCGGCGCCCATCAGGGAGGCGATGCGGCCCTCGCCGCGGGCCCGCTCCATGTCCGCGGCCGTCAGGGCACGGGCCAGGTCCGCGGGGTAGCGCGTCAGCAACTGGTCGACGCAGTCGACCTGTTCGAACGTGGCGCTGACCGCGGCGTCGCCGGCCAGGTCCGTACGGACGTAGACCGACCAGAACTGCGCGCCGACGCCGCCCGCGCGCAGCCGGGCGATGTCCGTGTGGAGCCTGCCCGTCTGGTCGGCGGCGATGTCGAGCCGGCCCATGTCGTAACCGGCCTTCTCGCGCAGCGCCCACGGCAGGTCGTTGTGGCCGTCGGCGACGGGGAACTCGGCGAGCAGGGCCCGTGCTTCTTCCAGCTTCTCCGGATGCGTCATACCCGTCACTGTGCCGGTCACTTCCCCGAGCCGAAGCCGAATCCGGAACCCGCTCCCTCGACCTTGGCGCGCAGCCGCTTGCCCTTCTCCGTGGCCTGGTCGTTCAGCTCCTGCTGGAACTCCCGCATGCGGGCGAGGAGTTCGGGGTCGTGCGCGGCGAGGATGCGGGCCGCGAGCAGCCCTGCGTTGCGCGCGCCGCCGACGGAGACCGTCGCCACCGGGACGCCCGCGGGCATCTGCACGATGGACAGGAGGCTGTCCATGCCGTCCAGGTACTTCAGGGGGACGGGGACGCCGATGACCGGCAGCGGCGTCACCGAGGCGAGCATGCCGGGCAGGTGGGCGGCGCCGCCCGCGCCCGCGATGATCGCCTTGAGGCCGCGGTCCGCGGCCTGCTCGCCGTACGCGATCATCTCGTGCGGCATGCGGTGCGCGGAGACGACGTCGACCTCGAAGGGGATCTCGAACTCGTCGAGGGCCTTGGCGGCGGCCTCCATCACCGGCCAGTCGGAGTCCGAGCCCATGACGATGCCAACAACGGGGGAGGTCATTCGGTGATCGTTCCTCTGAGGTAGCCGGCTGCGTGGCGGGCGCGGTCGAGGACCTCGTCCAGATCGTCGCCGTAGGTGTTCACGTGGCCGACCTTGCGGCCGGGCTTCACGTCCTTGCCGTACATGTGGATCTTGAGCTGCGGGTCGCGGGCCATGCAGTGCAGGTACGCGGCATACATGTCGGGGTAGTCCCCGCCGAGGACGTTGGCCATCACGGTCCACTTGGCGCGCGGGCGCGGGTCGCCGAGCGGCAGGTCGAGGACGGCGCGGACGTGGTTGGCGAACTGCGAGGTGATCGCGCCGTCCTGCGTCCAGTGGCCGGAGTTGTGCGGGCGCATCGCCAGTTCGTTGACGAGGATGCGGCCGTCGGGCGTCTCGAAGAGCTCGACCGCGAGGTGGCCGACCACGCCGAGCTCCTGGGCGATGCGCAGCGCCAGCTCCTGGGCCTCGCCGGCCAGCGCCTCGCTCAGGCCGGGGGCCGGGGCGATGACCGTGTCGCAGACGCCGTCGACCTGCTGGGACTCGACGACGGGGTAGGCGACGGCCTGGCCGTGCGGCGAGCGGACGACGTTCGCCGCCAGTTCGCGCACGAAGTCGACCTTCTCCTCGGCGAGCACCGGGACACCGGCCCGGAAGGGGTCTTCGGCGTCCTCGACGGAACGTACGAACCACACCCCCTTTCCGTCATAGCCACCACGCACCGTCTTCAGGATGACCGGGAACCCGTCACCGCCGTCACCCGCCCCCTCGGCCGCGAAGGCGGCCACGTCGGCCGGGTCCCTCACGATCCGGTGGCGCGGGCACGGCACGCCGATCTCCGTGAGCTTCTCGCGCATCACGCCCTTGTCCTGGGCGTGCACCAGCGCGTCGGGCCCCGGGCGCACGGGGATGCCGTCCGCCTCCAGGGCCCGTAGATGCTCGGTGGGTACGTGTTCGTGATCGAAGGTGATCACGTCGCAGCCCCGCGCGAAGTCACGCAGCGTGTCGAGGTCGCGATAGTCGCCGATGACGACTTCGCCGACGACCTGCGCCGCGGAATCCTGCGGGGTGTCACTGAGGAGCTTGAATTTCAGGCCGAGGGGGATGCCCGCCTCGTGGGTCATGCGGGCGAGCTGACCGCCGCCGACCATGCCGACTACCGGGAACGTCACGCCCCCAGGGTATCGGCCGGTATCGGCCACCCGGCAACGGCCGGATCCAGCACCTCCTGGCGCCTGTCGTCACAGCGCGGGCACAGTGTCCGGGCGCCCGCGCGCGCCGGGGAGGCCCGCTGGTTAGCATGGCTGGGTCGACACGACCGAATCACCAATCCGTCGGCACGTACACGACCGGTACGAACGACCGGTACGGAATCGACGGGGGCTGGGGCGACACCATGACGGAACGGGGCGCACTGCGCGTGCGGCTGGACCAGGTCTGGCGTGAGGTCGCCAAATTCGGGGCCGTGGGGGCGGTCGGGACGCTGGTGAACTTCGGTGTCTTCAACCTCGTGCGGCACGTCACCGACCTCCATGTGGTGCGCGCGAGCGTCGTCGCCACGGTGGTCGCCATCGCCTTCAACTACGTGGGGTTCCGCTACTTCACGTACAGGGACCGTGACAAGACCGGGCGCACCAAGGAACTCACGCTCTTCCTGCTGTTCAGCGCGGTCGGCCTGGTGATCGAGAACGGTGTGCTCTACGCCGCGACGTACTGGTTCGGCTGGGACGGCCGGCTCCAGGCCAACTTCTTCAAGTTCCTGGGCATGGGCATCGCGACGCTCTTCCGCTTCTGGTCGTACCGCACCTGGGTGTTCAAGGCGCTGCCCGTGAGCGAGACCGTCACCGCCCATGCCGAATCGTTCCTGGAGACGGCGGACGGCGAGAAGACGGACGAGAAGCCCGTGGTCCGCTAGCGAACCGTCTCCGTCCGCTAGCGAACCGTCTCCATCCGCTAGCGGACCGGCTTGTCCTTGTCCTCCGCTTCGCCGTCCGTGCCCTTCGACGGCGGCGTACGCGACAGGAAGAGCCCGAAGACCGGCGGCTGCGTCTGCAGCATTTCGAGGCGGCCACCGTCCGCCTCGGCCAGATCCCGCGCCACCGCGAGGCCGATTCCCGTCGAGTTCCGGCCGCTGATGGTCCGCTCGAAGATGCGGGCGCCGAGGTCGGCGGGGACGCCGGGACCCTCGTCCGTGACCTCGATGACCGCCTGGTTGCCGGTGACGCGGGTCCGCAGTGCGACCGTGCCGCCGCCGTGCATCAGCGAGTTCTCGATCAGCGCGGCGAGCACCTGGGCGACCGCGCCCGGCGTGCCCACCGCCTCCAGGTGCCGCTTGCCGGAGCTGACGATGGCGCGGCCCGCGCTGCGGTAGGCGGGGCGCCACTCCTCCAACTGCTGCTTGACGACCTCGTCCAGGTCGAAGGCGACGGCCGAACCGGTGCGCGGGTCACGGGAGTTGGTGAGCAGCCGCTCCACGACGTCGGTCAGCCGCTCGACCTGGGCCAGCGCGATCGTCGCCTCCTCCTTCACCGTGTCCAGCTCGTCGGTGACGGTGATCTCCTCCAGGCGCATGGAGAGCGCGGTCAGCGGGGTGCGCAGCTGGTGCGAGGCGTCGGCGGCGAGGCGCCGTTCGGCGGTCAGCATGCGGCCGATGCGCTCGGCCGAGGAGTCCAGGACGTCGGCGACGCGGTCCAGCTCCGGTACGCCGTACCGCTTGTGGCGGGGACGGGGGTCGCCCGAGCCGAGGCGCTCCGCGGTCTCGGCGAGGTCGGTGAGCGGGGAGGCGAGGCGGTTGGCCTGGCGTACGGCGAGCAGTACCGCCGCGACGATGGCGAGCAGCGCCACGGCGGCGATGATCAGCAGGGTGCGGCCGACCTCGCGGGTGACCGCCGCCCGCGGCTCTTGGACGGTGACCTTCTCGCGCTGCTCGCCGGGGCGGGTGGCGCTGATGACGTCGCCGGTGGGGCGGGTGCCGATCTCGATGGGCTTGCGGCCCGGGATCTCGATGCGCGCGTACCGGTCGGTGGCGACCTGGTCCCGGAGGATGGCGCCGGTGATCTTCTCCTCGCTGATCAGCCGGCTGTCGACGATGCTGGCGAGGCGCAGCGCCTCGGAGTCGACGCGTTCCTGGGCGCTGCTGCTGATGGTCCTCGTCTCTACGATGACGAGGCTCACCCCGAAGACCGCGATCACTACGAGGACGACGGCGAGGGTGCTGTTGATCAGGCGACGGCGCATCTGCACAGTCTCTCGGATCCGGGCCCCGTCAGGGGCGCGGGCAACCTGCGCGCACCGCCCCCGCAGGGGTGAGGTCAGCTCTTCTCGAAGCGGAAACCTACGCCTCGTACCGTCGCGATGTAGCGAGGATTCGCCGCGTCGTCGCCCAGCTTCTTGCGGAGCCAGGAGATGTGCATGTCGAGGGTCTTCGTGGAGGACCACCACGTCGTGTCCCAGACCTCGCGCATCAGCTGGTCGCGGGTGACGACGCGGCCCGCGTCGCGCACCAGGACCCGGAGGAGATCGAACTCCTTGGCGGTGAGCTGGAGCTCCTCCTCGCCCATCCACGCGCGGTGCGACTCCACGTCGATGCGCACGCCGTGCGTGGCGGGCGCCTCCTTGTGCTCCGTGGCGCCGCGCCGCAGCAGGGCCCGGACCCGGGCGAGCAGCTCGGCGAGGCGGAAGGGCTTGGTCACGTAGTCGTCGGCGCCGGCGTCGAGCCCGACGACGGTGTCCACCTCGTCGGCGCGCGCGGTCAGGATGAGGATCGGCACCGTGAGCCCGTCGGCCCGCAGCCGGCGGGCGACCTCAAGGCCGTCCATCCCGGGCAGCCCCAGATCTAGTACGACAAGATCCACACCGCCCTGCAGGCCTGCGTCGAGAGCGGTCGGGCCGTCCTCGCGGACTTCGACCTCGTAACCCTCCCTGCGCAGGGCACGGGCCAGCGGCTCCGAGATGGACGCGTCGTCCTCGGCGAGCAGTACACGGGTCATGGGGTGATGGTAGTCCGCTGTGGACAACGCCCGGGAGGTGATCGCACAGTGGAGGGCCGAGCCTGCGGCTCTGGGAAGTGATCTTAGGAAACACCTTTGATTGTGCGCTGTTGGTTGCAGCGAAACCTGTGATCCATCTCTCAAGTCCTTCCATATGCATCCCTGACGTGTCGTATGGTGACCCAACGCCTCATGCACTACTCAAGGACCTTTGGCCCACTGTGCGGCCTTAGGTCTCTTTTATGTGCGGGCCGGTTCTGCTGGCCTTGAAAGGAATGACCTGTGGTCGGGCCCTGCGCGCGAGGATGCGCCCAGGGTGTGGATCCCGGAGTCACCGCTCCTCACCTCCTCACGCGGAGGCGAGAACCTCCCCCGGGCGTGGGGTCGGGCGGTACGACGACGGTGCCGACCGCCCCCCACCGGGCGCGCTCACGCTCCTGCCGCGCGCGTCCCGAACCCACGAGGATCGACCCATGGCGTCCAGCCTGACGAAGGACTCCGCCAGCACCCCTGGCACCGAGAAGACCTTCTTCGGCCACCCCCGCGGCCTGGCCACTCTGTTCATGACCGAAATGTGGGAGCGGTTCTCCTACTACGGCATGCGCGCCCTGCTCGTGCTCTACCTGGTTTCCGGCGGCGCCGACGCGGCGACCGGCAGCCAGGGCGGCGGCCTTGCGTACACCGCGGCGGCCGCCACGGCCATCTACTCCGTCTACGTGGCCATGGTCTATCTCATGGCCATGCCCGGCGGCTGGATCGGAGACCGCGTCTGGGGCGCCCGGAAGACCGTCGCCATCGCGAGCTGCGTGATCGTCGCCGGTCACGTGTGCCTCGCGCTGCCGAGCTCGGCGATGTTCTTCGTCGGCCTGGCCCTGGTCGCGGTCGGCTCGGGTCTGCTGAAGGCCAACATCTCGACGATGGTCGGCCAGCTCTACAGCGACCCGAAGGACCTCCGCCGCGACGGTGGCTTCACCATCTTCTACATGGGCATCAACCTCGGTGCCTTCGCCGCGCCCTTCGCCATCGGCATTCTCGGCGAGAAGGTCAACTGGCACCTGGGCTTCGGCCTGGCCGCGATCGGCATGGCGCTCGGCGCGATCCAGTTCATGGTCGGTTCCCGCCACCTGTCCGCGGAGAGCAGCAAGGTCCCGAACCCGCTGTCCGCCGAGGAAAAGCGCGGCGTCATCGTCAAGACGCTGGGTGCCGTCGCCGTCATCGCGGCGTTCTACCTCGTCGTGGCCTTCACCGACGTCTACCGCCTGACCCTGAACTGGGCGCTGCTCCCGATCACCGTCGCCGGTCTGCTGATCCCCGTCGCGGTCCTCGTCAAGATCAAGCGGGACAAGGAGCTCAACACCGAAGAGCAGACCAAGATGACGGCGTTCATCTGGTTCTTCGTGGCCGCCGCGATCTTCTGGATGATCTTCGACCAGGGCGCGTCGACGCTGTCTCTCTTCGGTGACTCCCACACCTCCCGGGACATCTTCGGCTGGGAGATGCCGAACACGCTGTTCCAGTCGCTGAACCCGGGCTTCATCATGCTGCTCGCCCCGGTCTTCGCGGCCCTGTGGATCAAGATGGCCCGCAGCGACCGCGAGCCCAGCACGATCGTGAAGTTCTCCTTCGCCCTGGCGATGGCCGGCGCCTCGTTCTTCGTGTTCCTCGTCCCGATGGGCATGGCCACCGGCGACACGAAGGTCACCATGTGGTGGCTGGTGCTGATCTTCCTGATGCACACGGTCGCCGAGCTGTGCCTCTCCCCCGTGGGCCTCTCCCTGACCACGAAGATGGCGCCCGCGAAGTACGCCTCCCAGATGATGGGTGTCTTCTTCCTCGCCGTCACCGCGGGTGACAGCGTGACCGGCATGCTCGCCATCGCCGGCGTCGACCTCAACGGCCGGGGCATGGTCGCCCTGGAGGCCACGGCCGCGGTGCTCGCGGGCATCTCGGTCTACATGGCGCGCAAGAAGGTCAGCGGGCTCATGGGCGACGTGCGCTGACCCGCACACCGTCACGCTCGATTCGGTCGGCTTGATCGACTCGCTCGCTTCGCTCGAACTGAGGGCCGCCGCACCACCCGGTGCGGCGGCCCTTGGCGTTTCTCCGGATGCTGGGGCGCGGGGCGGTGCAGCATCTGGGGCATGGCCATGCGTCGTACGTTGCTGACCCTCGCCGTGTGCGGGGCGTTGCTCTCCTCCAGTGCCGCCGCTCAGGCTGCCCCCGAGCCACCGCCGGGGCGGCTCTTCCACTACGGCAGCCATGCCCGCCAGAACGTCACCGTGTACGGCGATGAGGGCCCCGCCCTGATGATCGTGCACGGCGGCTACTGGGCGAAGGACACCGACTGGAGCGGCCGGGCGCGGTGGTTCGCGGCGCGCGGGTTCACCGTGTACGACACGGACTACCGCCTCACGTCCGATGCCGTCTGGCCCGCGCAGCGCGACGACGTGCACGCGGCGCTGCGCTGGGTGCAGGGCTTCCACGGCGGCGCCCTGCCTCTCGTCCTCGGCTCGTCCGCGGGCGGGCACCTGGCCCTTCAGGCCGGGGCGTACGGGGCGGGGCGTGCGCGGGTGCGGGGTGTCGTCGCGCTGTCCCCCGTGGCGTCGCCGTACCGCGCGTGGCTCGACGGCGCGAAGCGGGGGGCGTCCGCTGAGCGGCGGGCGCTGCGGCGGGCCGCGGAGCGGCTTGCGGGGTGCGTGCCGACGTGGGCGGCGGGGCGGGGCTGTTCGGCGCGGTGGGCCGACCTGACCGTCGCCTCCCACGCCTCCGGCGCGGATGACGCTCCGCTGCTGCTCGTCCACTCGGCGGGGGATTTTGTGCCGTCGGTGCACTCCGCGGAGCTTGCGAGGGCGCAGCGGGGGGCGGGGCTTTCGGATGTGACGGTCCGTACGGTGGATGGCCCCGCGCACGGGGGCCCGCTCCTCCGGGACCCGGCCACGTCCCGCTCGGTCCTCCGCTGGCTCCGCTCCCACGCGTGACCCTGGCGGCCGGGTCGCCCCCGCGTCCGCCCACGACGGCCCGCAGCCACCTGCGAACCATCTGCACCCACTCGCGCAGTTCCCCGCGCCCCTGAAAACCCGCCCTCGCATCTGCCAACGCCGGCTCACGGGCGCCTGCGGCCCGCCGTGGGCCGCTCGCGCAGTTCCCCGCGCCCCTAAAAGCCCGCCTCCGCATCTGCCCGCGACGGTTTTCAGGCGCCTGCGGACCACCCCGAGTTGCTCGCGCAGTTCCCCGCGCCCCTAAAAGCTCGCCCCCGCACCTGCCAACGCCAGCTCACGGGCGCCTGCGGACCGCCGTGGGCCGGTCGCGCAGTTCCCCGCGCCCCTAAAGACCCGCCCGCGCGGCGGAGCCTCAGATGTCAGAGCCCCGCGCCCCTTGCGGGGCGCTGCCGCAGGGTCCCCAGGGGCGCGGGGAACTGCGCGACCAGCCGGCCACGGGCCCGCGGCCGGATCACGGGCCCAAGCCACGCAGACGCGTCTGCCTGCGCCGGTTCGCGTGCGGCTGCGGGGGCGCTGCCGCAGGGTCCCCAGGGGCGCGGGGAACTGCGCGACCAGCCAGCCACGGCCCGCAGCAGCTCACCGGCCCAAGCCCCCCCGCCCGGAGGGCTAGCGCAGGCCGCCCCGGCGCCTGGGGAGGAAGGTGAAGACTGCTCCGCCAAGGAGGATCACCGTGCCGGCCACCAAGCCGAGCGCCCGCAACGCTCCGTTGTCGCCCGCACCCGTCTCCGCGAGGCCGCCGCCCGAGGACGAGGCGCCCCCGGTGGCCGGGGAGCCGCCCGCCGAGCCGCCGCCGGAACCGGACGCTCCGCCCGGCTGGGCCGACGTGTCCAGTTCCAAGGAGACCTCGCTCTTGACCGGCGTGCAGGTCGTCGTCGTGCCGAGGGCCTTGACCGTCAGGACGCCCGGCGACAACGTCGACTTGCCGTCCGCGCCCGGCTTGTACGTGCCGGTGAGGTCGGAGATGGTCATCGGGTCGCCGGACTTGATGGGCTCCTTGTTCGTGGGGCCCTCCACATGCACCGTGCCCTTGTCCGCGCCGCCCAGCTCGACCTCCATCGACGGCTTCACGGAGTTCGCGGGGATGTCGGCCGGGCTGTCCATCACGGCCTTCTTGAACTGCACGGTCAAGCCGTAACTGCCGCCGTCCTTCTTGGCGTTGATCTGGACCGGCGAGGTCGCTTCCTTGTCGCCGATCGGCGTCTTGCACTTGTAGGGCGTCTGGACCTCCTTGCCGGGGAAGTCGGTCTGGCCGTCACCGCCACCGGAGGTGCTCCCGCCGGCGGTACTCCCGCCAGAGGAGGTGCTCCCCCCAGAGGAGGTGCTTCCGCCAGAGGAAGTGCTTCCGCCGGACGCGCCGCTCGACGTACCGCCCGGACTGCCCCCCGCCCCCGTCACCTTGATCGTCGCGCCCGCCTTCACCTGCTCCTTCGGCGTGCACTTCGTGTCGGTCGAGATCGGCTTGCTGACGTTGATGTTGTACGCGTCCGGGGTGAGCGTCACCTCCCCCGCCGCGGTCAGCTTCAGTCTGCCCTTCATGTCGGACAGGATCATGGGGCTGTTCTTCTTGATGGGCGGGTTCTTGCGCTCACCCGTCATCTTCAGGTCCCCGGTCTGGCCGCCGGAGAGTTTGACCGTGCCGGTGGGCTGCACCGTGTTCTCGGCCAGGTCGAGGACGTCCGGGTTCTTCGACGCGGCCTGCGTCGTCTTCCACACCACCTCGACCTCGTCACCGACCTTCGCCGTGGCCGGTGCGGTGATCTCCACCTGGGTCGTGCCCTGCACGGGCGGCAGGTTGGAGATCGGCGGCGGGACGCACTCCGTCCGGTAGGCGACTTCGGCGGCCTGCGCCGGGCCCGCGGTGAGCAGGATGCCCGCTCCGCCCAGCAGGAGCGCGACCGAGGCCGCGCCCGCTCTCCGTCGTTGCGTGATCACGTGGTTCCCTTCGTCGGACTGTCGTCGGACGGTGCGGAGAGCCGGCCTGCGGGTGCGCCGGGGTCTGTGTCGGGGGTGAACCAGGGCAGGGCGCCGGTCGTGCCGGAGCCGCCCGTGCCGGGTCCCCCCGTCGGTTTCGTGGGCGGCGCCGACGTCGGCGTCGGCGCCGTGCGGGACGACGTACGCGAGCCGCCCGGCTTCCGGTGGTCCCTGCGGTCCGCGTCGACCGCGCCCTGCACCAGCCTCAACTGCGGCCATCGCGCGGCTAGTTCGGTGAGGCGCCGGCCGGTACGGTGGCGGCCGCCGTGCGAGGTGCGGCGCCGGTTCGGGCGGAGCCGGTCGACGACCGCCATGCCGATGCGGAAGACGGCCGCGGGCACCACGACGCCGAGCAGGATCCAGAAGAGGGTCACGCCCCAGGGGCGGCCCACGCCCCACGGCTGCTCGGCCAGGACCTTCCCGCCGAACTTCAGCGAGACCAGGTAGTCGCCGTGCGCGCCCGCCGACAGCTCCACCGGCAGTTTGATCTGCGCCTTCTTGCCGGGCGCGATGGTGCCGCGCCACTGATGTTCGTCCCACTCCGGGGCGAACACGCCGTGGGAGGTGCCGACTTGGAAGACCGGGTCCTTGACGGGCGCGGAGCCGACGTTGCCGACGGTGAATTGGAGCGTCCGCTGCGGCGGGGCGCCGAACCAGGTCAGCACCCCGCTGGAACCCTCCAGACGGGTGTCGGTCAGGACAGAGAGCCTGCCGCCATCCGCTTGCCGCGGCAGCGGCTTCACGGGGTGGCCCGCGACCTTCAGTACCGCGTCGACCTGCTGGTTCTCGCCGGTCACCGTGGAGACGTGGACGACGCAGGGGCAGGGCTCGGGCGGCTCGGCCACGGGAAGCTTCTTGTCGAAGGTGCCGTCCTTGTCGGTGGTGACGGCCCGGCCCTCGGAGTTGGCACAGGAGTTGGTGCCGCCGATGACGCCCTTGCCGGGGGCGGCCCGGCCGCAGACGAGCATCATCAGCAGGGCGTCGGGCCGCCAGCCCTCTCCCTCGACGGTGACCGAGCCGCCTTTGCCCGCCTGGGACGTGGAGAGCTTCACGGTGGGTTTGTCGGCGGCGGTCGGGGTGGCTGTGGCGGTTGGGGCGGCTGTGGCAGGCGTGGCGGATGCGCCGATCTGCGGCAGCAGGAAGAGGCTCAGAGTGAGGCTGAGGAGCGTCAGTACGGCGAGTGTGGCGAATACGGCCCCGGCGGCCGGGCCGGGCCTCTTCTTCCCGCTCACAGTCCGTCTCCCGTCCGCGTCCCCATCCCCGTCCCCGCGCCCGTGCCCGTGCCCGTCCGCGCCAACTCCCGCTCCCCCTGCGCCTGTTCGGCCACCGCCTCGGGCGGCTTCGGTTCCTCCTGACGCCGTCCCCGTCTGCGTACGAGATACGTCGTCCCGCCCGCGACGGCGAGCAGCAGGGCGCCGCCGCCCGCCACCGCGCCCCACGGCACGAAGCGGGCCGAGGCCGAGGCCGTGTCGCGGGCGCCGCCCGCCGCCGTGGCCGTGAGCTCGACGTCGACCGCGTCGAGGGCCGGCGGGTCCGGCCACGGTTCGGTCAGGGAGATCCGGCGGCCGGGCAGGAGCTCGACCGGCAGCGTGCGCGCGGGGCGGTCGACGAGCGTGCCGCGTACGCCCTCCGCGTGCACCGCGAGCTTCGGGGTCAGCACGGTGTTGCCGCGGTTGACCAGGTCGTACGTGATGCGCTCGGCGTCGGCGTCGACCTTGACGCGTTCGACGGTGAGCGCCGAGAGGGTGGGCCCGCCGACGCGCAGGTGCACGCGCACGCCCACCGTGCGGCCGCCGCCGCTCGCGACGATCACCCCCGGATGGTCGCCGGGCACCGCGCTCGCGGGCACCGTCAGCGTGAACGGCACCTCGGCGCGGGTGCGCGGCGGGACCTTCACCTGCCGTTGCGCGAAGGTGATCCACGCGCCGGTCTTCTTCGGCCTCTCCTTGGCCGGGGTGACGGAGAACGCGCCGGAGCCGGTGTTGCGGGCGTCCGCGCCCCGCAGGGAGATCGTGCGGGGCTTCGGGCCGGGGTTGGTGACGGACAGGGTGTCCTGGAGCACCGTTCCGGGGGCGCCCTCCGCGTAGAAGGAGGGCCGCCCGTCCTTCGCCGGACGCGTACCGGCGCCCGCGGAGGGTGCGACGGACCAGTCCGCGGCGCCGCCGCCGTCCGCGTGCGCGGGGGCCGCGGCCGCCAGCACGAGGGCGACCACGCACAGCGCGGCCCGTGCGGAGGACGTCACCAGCGGCTTCGGCGGCGTCGGCGGCGTCGGCACCATGGGCGGCTCAAGCGGCTTCGGCAGCCTCGGCGACTCAGGCGGCATCGGCGGCGTCGGCGGCTTAGGCGGCATCGGCGGCTCCTGATCCTCTGGCCTGATCCACTTGCACGTAGCGCGTACGCGGTGTCGGTCCGTCCCGTGTCCCGCGCGCTACCGCGAGCGCGCCGCCTGGTTCCTGCGGGTCAGCCAGAGCGCGCCCGCCGCGCCCGCGAGCAGGACGGTGCCGCCGAGGGTGCCGAGGGCGACGGCGGAGTCGGCCGGTCCTGTCTGCGGGAGTTCCGCGCCGCCGGACGCGGCACTGTCGGAGCCGCCGGTCGCGTCGGACCCACCCGTGGTGCTGCCGGTGTCGGCCTCGTTGCCGGAGCCGCTGTCGGACCCGCTGTCGGAGCCGCCGCCCGCTCCCTTGACGTCCAGTTCCAGGGAGGGCTTGGGGTTGTTGGACGGCGTGCACGTCGTGGTCGTACCGAGCGCCTTGATCGTGAGGACGCCCGCCGTGAAGGTGACCTTGCCGCTCTTCTTGGGCGTGTACGTGCCCGACAGGTCGCTGATCTTGATGGGGGTGTTGGCGGGGATCGCCTCGGAGTTCGGGGCGCCGGAGACGGCGACGGTGCCGCTGTCGGCGCCGCCCACCTTGATCACGGCGCTCGGCTTCATCGCGCCCTTGCCGAGCTCGACGGGGCTGGAGGAGACGCCCTTCTGGAAGGACATGGTGAGCTTGTAGCCGCTGCCGCTCTTGACGCTCTTGATGTCGATCGGCGAGACGGCGCCCTTGTTCCCGATGGGCGTCTTGCACTGGTAGTTGACGTCCTGGACGGTGGCCTGCGCGGCGGGGGCGGCGAGCAGCACCGCTGAGCCGCCGGCCAGGACGGTGGCGAGCGCGAGCGCGGCCGGTTTCTTCGTGTGCGACACCTCGTTTGTCCCCTCATGCCGGTCGTGGCGTGCCGCGGTGCGGAGTTGCTCGTGTTACTGACGGCACATCAGATTGGGCGCTCAAGGTACGCCCGGGACCTTGTCGAGGGAAGACAAAGGACGCGCCGGATCCATGGCGATCCGACGCGTGTACTAACCGTGGGTAACACCCGTGGCCCAGGCCCGGCCCGCGGGTGGGCGCCCCCAGCCGGGCGGACAATCCAGGCGGCCCTGAGGCGGACGTCGGCGCCGGGCAACCGCCGGGCGCAAGAAACCAGGCGGACGCCAGACAGGCGGCACGCCACGCGGGTACCGGACAGGCCACGCGCGCCAGGCGGGCGCCGAACAAGCGGCGCGCCACGCGGGCGCCAGACCGGCCGCACCCCACACGGGCGCGCCAGACAGGCGGCACCGCACCCTACGCGGGCGCGCCCAGCTCCGCCCAGACCGTTTTGCCCGTGCCTCCGGGGCTCCGCACGACGCCCCAGTCCAGGCAGAGCCGCTGGACGATGAACATTCCGTGCCCGCCGGGCCGCCCCGCGCGGTGCGGGGTGCGCGGCGCGGGCTGCCCCGTGCCGCGGTCGGAGACCTCGATGCGCAGCACCTTGCCGTCGCTGGAGAGCCAGAGCTCGTCGGGGCCCTCGGCGTGCAGGCAGGCGTTGGTGACGAGCTCGGAGACGACGAGGAGCACGTCCTCGGCGGCGGCGCGCCGGTCGGCGCCCTCCGCGGGCAGCCACCCCCACGCGTGGAGCGCCTCGCGCGTGTAGTCGCGCGCGAGGGGGACGATGCCGCTCGCCCCGTTCAGGCTCAGTCTGCGGACCTGCCGGGAGGGCGTCCCGGAGATCCGGTCCGCGGGAGCGTCCGCGACTGCGGCCTCGGAATCCGGGCCGCGGTCGCCCGGCGAGTAAGGCCGGGTGGTGCTCATCAGCGCTTCACCTCACCGACAAGAGGACTGAGGGCTCTGAACTCTGGACAAGTTGAGAACTCTGGGCGAGTAGGGGACATCGGCTGCTTGCCGTTCTGACTGTTTGATGGTGCGGACCGCCGTCGACGGATCCAGGTCTCTCCTGCCCGGACGAACCGTGAGAACACCCACTTCTTCGGCGCGGTCCGTGTGACGCTGGTAACGCCATGATCACGCAGAGGCAACTGAAACGTAACTGTCGCGTGTGACCAGCGCCGATTCATGCGGACTCATTCGTCCAGAGCCGCTTCGAGCGTCTCGTGGAGCGTGAAGACCGCCTCGGCCCCAGTGATCTCGAAGACCCTGGCGACCACCGGCAGCATCCCCGCCAGATGTACGCCGCCGCCCGCCGCCTCGGCCTTCAGCCGAGCACCGAGCAGCACGTTGAGCCCGGTGGAATCACAGAACTCAAGGCGTGAGCAGTCGACGACCAGTCGTGAATAGCCGTCCGTAAGGCAGTTCTCAAGCGGCTCGCGCAACACGTCGGCGGTGTGGTGATCCAACTCACCCGCCGGGGTCACGACGGCACTCGTGCCCACCTTCCGGACTTCGACCAGAAGCCGGCCCCTGTGTGCGCTGCCGACCGTCCCGCGGTCCATCGTCACTCTCTTCCGACCGTCGTGGCTGTTGATGACGCCCCTGAACATTACGCCCTCCTGGCGGTCCGGGGTACCCGAACATCCCCCCGAATTCGGACATTTAGCCACAGAACGCACTTGCGACCGGCACGCGGAAGCGGGTAGGGGTAGAAGAGACATCAATCGACACGGACGGCTTTGGAGGCGCCGCACACCGCAGTGCACGTATTGGCATCGGCAGCCATATGCCGAGAACGATGGAGGACACCATGTCACCCCGGCTCGACGAATCGCATACTGACCAGGCGACGTCGACACTCCCGCCGCACCACTCCGCCACCGAGATCCCGGGCCCCGCTCCCGAGTGCGTACCCGCTCAGCGCGGGTCCATACCCGCTCAGGACGGACTCGAAGGCCTCGACGACCTGCCCGAGATCCCGCCGTTCGACGAGGTGGGGCCGCTGGACGCGAGGGCCCTGTCCAAGACTCTCTTCGAGCGCCTCGAATCGCTTGAGGAAGGGACGCACGAATACGCGTACGTCCGTAACACCCTGGTCGAACTGAACCTCGCCCTGGTGAAGTTCGCCGCCTCCCGGTTCCGCTCCCGCAGCGAGCCCATGGAGGACATCATCCAGGTCGGCACGATCGGCCTCATCAAGGCCATCGACCGCTTCGAACTCAGTCGCGGCGTCGAGTTCCCCACCTTCGCCATGCCGACGATCGTCGGCGAGATCAAGCGCTTCTTCCGCGACACCAGCTGGTCGGTGCGGGTCCCGCGCCGCCTGCAGGAGCTCCGACTGGACCTCGCCAAGGCGGGCGACGAGCTCGCCCAGCAGTTTGATCGCGCGCCCACGGTGGGCGAGCTCGCCGAGCGCCTGGGCATCTCCAACGACGAGGTCGTCGAAGGAATGGCCGCCTCCAACGCCTACACCGCGAGCTCCCTGGACGCGCAGCCCGAGGAGGACGACTCCGAGGGTGCCCTCGCGGACCGCATCGGCTACGAGGACCACGGCCTCGAAGGCATCGAGTACGTCGAGTCGCTGAAGCCGCTGATCGCCGAGCTGCCGCCGCGCGACCGCAAGATCCTCTCCCTCCGCTTCGTCGCCAACATGACGCAGTCGGAGATCGGCGAGGAGCTCGGCATCTCGCAGATGCACGTGTCGCGCCTGTTGTCGCGAACTCTCGTCAAGCTTCGCAAGGGGCTGACGGTCGAGGAGTGACCGCCGCCGCGGTGTTCTTGAACGGCCCTGTGGGGCCCGTCCCTTGAAGGGGGGCGGGCCCCACTGCTGTGTTCCCTTCAGCGCGGGGTCAGCGCGGGGGCGAGCGCCGGCCGCCGTTCCGCTTGCCCGGCGCACACCCGCCCCGGGCAGCAGCCGGCCCAAGAGCCGGTGCGCGAGCCGCTTCGGCACCTACGCCTCCCCCAGCTCGCACCAGACCGTCTTGCTGTCGGGCCCCTGCTCCACGCCCCACCGCAGCGAGACGGCGTCCAGCAGGGCGAGGCCGCGCCCCGTCTCGTCGTCCCGGCCCGCCCGGCGCAGCACCGGCCAGGCGCGCGGATCGGGATCGGTGACCGCCACGCGGATCCGTCCGGCGCCGCCGGTGACTCTCACCTTCACGGGGGTTCCCTCGCCGAGGTGCGTGATCACGTTGCTGAGCAACTCGCTGGCGCAGAGCTGCAGGTCGGGGTGCGGGCCGTAGCGGGACTCCCCCAGGGTGCGGCGGAGTTCGGGCACCGCTTTGGGAACGGCGAGCAGGGAGAGTTCGAAGTCCGGGGCCGGGTCCAGGTCCAGGTCTTGCATGGGTACGCCTTCCGTGCGCTCTGTGACGACTTGGTCACACAGTGACGTGGGGCGGCGTAGCGTGACAGGGGTTTGGATTCCACAGTGCGAAGTGTGGAGGCGGTCAACTGTGGCAGCGCGCAAGGACATCGACGGCTCGGCGAGCGTCCCCGCCTTCTACGGCAAGGAGCTGCGCTGGAAACGGGAGGCGGCGGGCCGCACGCTCCAGGAGACGGTGGCGGGCAGCTACTTCGGGGCGTCGTATCTGAGCGAAATCGAGCGGGGCGAGCGCCGAATGCCGCTCGAACTGGCTCGTCACGTCGACCAGTTTCTGGAGACTGACGGATTCTTCGAGCGTCGCTGTGAGGACGTGCGCAAGGCCCGGTCCGGTGTGCACGCCGCGTACTTCGTGCAGGTCCTGGAGGCGGAGCCCCGGGCGCGGATCATTGAGGAGTGGAGCACCACCCTCATCCCCGGGCTCCTGCAGACCAGGGTGTACGCGGAGGCGGTCATCCACTGCACGCACCCACTGGACCTACCGGAGGAGGTCGACGCGAAGATTGACGCCCGGCTGCAGCGGGCCAAGCTCTTCGACAATCCCAAGCAGCCCGAGTACTGGACGATTCTGCACGAGTCCCTGCTGCGGGAACCGATCCTCCCGCCAGCGGCGATGGCCGCACAACTGGAACACATCGCCATGTTGGCGAAGCGCCGCCGGATCGTTCCACAGATCCTCCTGTGGAACGCTCCGACCCGCCCCTTCATGGGGCTAACGCTCAAGTTCATGGAGTTCGACGACGCGCCGCCGCTCATGTACACGGAGGGTCCGTACCACGGCGATTGCATCGACGATCCGACCCTCGTGAAGCCGTACCGCAAGGCATACGATCGGCTCAGGGCCGCCGCACTGCCGCCGGAGGCGTCCCTCGCCATGATCGAGGATGCGGCTGAGGATTACCGAAATGGCAAGCCACAACATTGACTTGAGCACCGCCGTGTGGCGCAAAAGCAGCCACAGCAACGGCGACGGAGGCGACTGTATCGAGATAGCCGAACACTTCCCCGGCGCCGCCCGCTGGCGTAAGAGCAGCAACGGCACCGGCGGCGACTGCGTCGAGGTCGCCGACGGGCTCCCCGGCGTCGTGCCCGTCCGGGACTCCAAGGTCACGGACGGCCCCGTCCTCGTCGTCCCGGCGACCGCGTGGGCACCCTTCGTCGGCGCCGTGGTCAACGGGGAGCTGTTCGCCTGACAGGGAGGCCACCCGGCCCCGCTGTTGCCCCGCACCCCCCGAAGGAGACGTTGATGGTCGCCGGGGCCGCCCGGTTTTTTGCGGAGTGTGGCGCCTCCGGGCCGGCAGTAAAGGGCGCTCCTGCGTCGCGTCGGCTGCGCCGATTCCGCTGCGCTCCACCCTTGACTCCCGCCCCTCCACCGCACGCAGACTGTGACCCGGACGGCCAGGGGTGGGGCCGACGGGATCCCTGGGATGGGTCATCGGCTCTCGCTGCCGGGTGCGGACCGGTCCAACGTGGGCGCGTGCCACGGTGAGGGCTTGGCCAGCCGCCTCGGCTTCGCCGCTCGGCGGCACCTACTTTGGGAAAGTTGCGAATGAGTGTGCCGCGCGCCCCCCGTCACGGCCAATACGCCCCCGACACCCAGGCCTGCTGTGCGCGATTTCCGGGACGGATGAGCATGCGCAACGGGCGCGTGGGGCGTGACAGGGGGGCGCGCGCCGACCGGATTCACAACTTTCTCAAAGTAGGTCCCCGACCGGGGTGGCAATGGGGGAGACCGAACGCGGACCGTAACGGGCACTCACGTTGGACCGGTCCGCACCCGGCAGCGAGAGCCGATGACCCGAGCAGCGAAGCCGGCCCAGCCCCCACCGTGGCGTCGACTCACGATGGACCGGCCCGCAGTCGGCGATGAAAGGGGTTGAACCAACCCCGCGATCCCGAAGCCCCCACCCCTGGCCGTCCGGGTCACAGTCAACGTGCGGTGGAGGGACGGCAGTCAAGGGTGGAGCGGAGCGGAATCGGCGCAGCCGACGCGACGCAGGAGCGCCCTTTACTGGCGGCCCGGAGGCGCCACACTCCGCAAAAAACCGGGCGGCCCCGGTAACCGTCGAAGGCACAGGCCCACTGAAGGGGAGCCGACCCTCGTTCACCCCTTTGGTCGAGTTGATCCGGATTTCGAACACGCCCTACGCTTTTCGGTGAGACGACGGCTGTCGCCGGATGGGGACGTTGCGAGGGCTGGGGCGGGGGCGGTCGTGGGCGTGGGGCCGGGGGAGGGTGGTGGCGGGCAGGGGCTGTTGGGGCGGGATGATGTTCTGCGGGCCGTGCGGGGGCAGTTGGAGCGGGCCCGTGGGGGGCAGGGTGGGCTGCTGTTGGTCGCCGGTGAGGCCGGGATCGGCAAGACGGCTCTCACCGGGTGCGCGGTGCATGAGGCGAGGCGTGCGGGCCTGGCCGTGTTGCGCGGGTCGTGCTGGGGCGCCGACGGCACTCCGGGGTACTGGCCCTGGACGCAGGTCATACGCGGTCTGCGCAGGACCTTGCGGGCGGAGGCGTGGGAGGCCGCGTCGGAGGCTGCCGGCGTGGTGTGGCAGGTGCTGCTTGACGGTGGGGGCCGGGCCGAGGAGTCCGGGCGGTTCGAGTTGTTCGACGCCGTCACGACCATGCTGGTCACCGCATCGCAGCACCACCCGGTGCTGGTGGTGCTGGAAGACGTGCACTGGGCCGACACGGCGTCGCTCGACCTCTTGGAGTTCGCGGCCCAGCACCTCTCCCTGGAGCGCGTGTTGATCGTCGCGACCTGCCGGCTCGTCGAGGTCGAGCGGCCGGACCACTCCCTCCGCGACCGACTGCAGTCGTTGGCGGGCCGGGCGACGACCCTCACGCTGAGCGGGCTCGGCGCCGACGACGTCGCCGAACTGATGCACCGCACGGCGGGACGCGCACCGGACGGCAAGCTCGTCGCCGACGTGCTGCACCGCACGGGCGGCAACCCCTTCTTCGTACAGGAGACGGCGCGCCTGTGGGCCGGGGGCCACGACGTCAGCGGGATGTCACCGGGGCTGCACGCCTCGCTCCGGCAGCGGTTTGACCTGCTGGACGGTGCCGTCGCCGACTGTCTGGGCGCCGCGTCCGTGCTCGGGCGGCGGTTCCGCACCGACACCCTGGCGGGCGTCATGGGTGCCTCGCCCGAGGATGTACGCCGATGGTTGGGGCAGGCTGCGGACGCGCGGCTCGTGGCGTACGAGCCCTCCGGGGAAGTACTTCCCCGGGACGTGGTCTTCGAGCATGATCTCGTGCGCGAGACCCTGTACGGCGGGCTGGACACCCGGCTCGTACGCCGACTGCACGCGGCCGCCGTACGCGCGCTGCGGAGCACAGCGGACGCGCAGGACGTGACCCTTCCGGTGGAACTGGCCCGCCACGCCCATCTCGCCTTCGAGGAGCTGGACCGCGACGAGGCCGTGGAGCTGCTGCTGTCCGCCGCGCGGCACGCGGAGAACCGCATGGCCCACGAGGAAGCTGCCGGGCACTACGAGCGCGCCCTCGACCGCCTCTGGGACGCGGCCCCCGCGCGGCGGGTGCTGCTCGGCCTCCACCTCGGGACGGCGCTCCAGATGCTCGGGGAGCATGAGCGTTCCTGGCGTGTGTACGCCGAGGCGGCCTCTCTGGCGCGGGATGTGGGTGACCCGCTGCTGACGGGACGGACCGCGCTGACCCTGTACGGATCCGACGGGCGCGGCGACACAGCGCTGCTGAAGCCGCGCGCCCTGCGGTGGGCCTACGAACAGCAGCGCGCCGCTTCCGGTGATCCGGCAGCGGGGGACGACGGCGAACCGACCCTGTCCCAGTCCTCCCTGGCCCGGCACGTCGCGGCCGGCGTGATCGCCGGGGCCCGCGCGGCAGGCGATGACGACACGTTGCACATCGGGCTCTGGGCACGACTGCAGTCCGAGTGGGGGCCACGGACGGCGGGCGACCGGCGGGCCCTCGCGGAAGAACTCGTCGCCGTGTCGCGGCGCCGTGGCGACCGGTGGACGGAGCACGTGGCGATGTCCATGCGCTGGGTCGCCGCGCTGGAGTCGGGCGACCCCCGGTTCATGGCGGACTTCCACGCCATGGTGGCCCTGGGCGCCGCCGACGGCTCGGCCCGCCTGCGGCTGCACTCCGTCATCGACCACAGCATCGTCCACGCCCTGACCGGCAGGTTCACCGAGGCGACCGAGCTCCTCGAAGCCTCGGAGTCGATGAGCACCCCGGGCGCCAACTACTACCACTACTTCGTCTCCCACCACCGCTGGAGCCTCCTCGTCCTGCGCGGCAGGTTCACCGAGGCGCGGCAGCTGCTGGACACGCTGCGGGCCCAGCAGCATCCGTACGTCGACCTCGTCGAGGCCCTCGCCGACCTGGAAGCCGGCGAGTGCCGGGGCGTGCCCGTCCCCCGCCCCGGCGCGGGCGCCGGCGGCGACACGGTCCTCCACCGCAGCGTCACCCCGCTGTGGCTGCGCTACCAGGCGCAGGCGGCCGCCGCGTCGGGCGACCCGGCGTGGTGCGACAACGTCCACGCCGCGCTCGTCCCGTACACCGGCCAGTGGCTGGTCTCGCTCTTCGGGTGGGACATCAGCGGCCCGGCCGCGCTCTGGCTGGGCATCCTCGACGCCGCGCGGCAGCGCTGGGACTCGGCCGTACGCCATTTCACCGAGGCATGCCGGTCGGCCGACCGCCTGCACGCCCTGCCCTGGTCGCTGCGGTCCCGCCTCGAACTGGCGGCCGCGATCGCGGCACAGGACGCCCACGATGAGCGGTACGTGGCCACGCTGCTCGGCGAGGCCGCGGCACAGGCACACGAGCTCGGCATGACGCATCTGCTCACCCGAGTCGAGCACGTGAGCGGCGGTCACGCGGACGCCGGCCACCCCGATCCGGACGGCACATCCGCCGCGTACGAGTTCCGCCGCAACGGCGAGGTGTGGCGGCTGACGTACGAGGGCCGCACCGTCCACATGCCCGACGCGAAGGGCCTGCGCGACCTGCACTGTCTGCTGAGCCGGCCCGGCCAGGACATCGCGGCCGTACGGCTGCTGAACCCGGACGACGACACCGTCGCCACCGTGCACGGCATGGGGGCCGACGAGGTCCTGGACGACGAGGCCCGTACCCGCTACCGACGTCATCTGGAGCGCTTGGATGAGGAGATCGACCGGGCCGTCGAGCAGGGGGACGAGCAACGCGCGGCCGCCTACGACCAGGAGCGCGCCGACCTCCTTGAGGAGCTCCGCCGCTACGCGGGGCTCGGAGGCCGCCCGCGCCGCCTGGGCGACTCGCGCGAGCGCGCCCGCAAGAACGTGACCGCCCGCATCCGGGACACCTTGCGCAAGCTGGACCAGCACCACCCCGAGCTGGCGGCCCACCTGCGCGGCACGCTCTCCACCGGGACGATGTGCCGCTACACCCCCGACCGGGACCTCCGCTGGAAGCTGTGACGGGCACCATGCAACCGTCGCGGACACCACTCATGTGTGGTGTCCGCGACGGCAGGATCACAGCTGTTGCCAGTCGAGCCAGGTGCTGCCGGGCTGGTGCTGCCAGCGGTGATGTACGCCGCCGGGGTTGTTGGCGAAGATCTCCAGCCGCCCGTCCCGATTGCGCAGGGCCCGGATGAAGTAGCCCCCGCCGCCGAAGTCCTGCCAGGTCCGCCACGCCCCCGACGCGTCCACCTGATAGTTGTGCTGCACCAGGTCGTCGTTCATGGCGAACGCCTCGATCCGCTCGTCGTGCGACTCCACCACCGCGAGGCGCGCACTCACCGGCCCGCCCAAGGGCTGCCACTCGTGCCAGTCACCGGCCGGCACGTTCTGCCAACGGTGGTGTACCCCCGACGAGTTGGTCGCGAAGACCTCCAACCGGCCGTCACGGTTCTTCGCCACCGCCAGATGCTCACCCCCGAGGCCGAAGTCGACCCACTCCCGCCAGGTACCGGACAAGTCCGTCTGGCACGTGTGACGGAAGATGTCGTCGCTCATGGCGAACACCTCGATCCGCCCGTCCGACGCCGGAGCCGCCGCCAGACGCGCACCCGCCGGACCACCCAACGGCCGCCAGTCATGCCACGTACCACCCGGCGCGTTGTGCCAACGGTGATGCACACCGTCACCGTTGGAGGCGAAGACTTCCAAGCGGCCGTCATGATTGCGCCCGACCGCCAGGTGGTCGCCGCCACCGCCGAACGCGTACCAGTCCGCCCACTCCCCCGACACCTTCGCCTGATAGCGGTGCATGAACGTGTCACCGTTCATGGCGAACAGCTCCAGGCGACCGTCCGGCGACGCCGTCAGCGCGAGGGCCGCCGACGCGGGCCCGCCGAACGCCCGCCAGCCCGACCACGCACCACCCGGCTCATGCTGATACGTGTGGTAGATCTGGTCGACCGCCGCATGGAACACCTCCACACGGCCGTCCGCCGACATCCCCACCGCCAGCCGCTGCCGCCGGTCCGGTTTCCCCGGGCCGACCGCCTCCTTCGCTTCGTCGAGCAGCGCGCGGGCCTTGCTCTCGGCCTGGTCGTACCGGTCGGGGAACGCGGAACGCTGCACCCTCTGGGCCGTCTGCCCGGCCGTCAGGTTCGGGTGCTGCTCCTCGACGCGGATCGCCCGCGTGAAGAACTGCTCGGCGGCGTACGGCACGTGCCTGATCTGTTGCGGTGTGCCCCAGCCCTGACTCGGGCGCTGCTGGAAGACGCCCAGGGAGTCGCGGTCGCCGCAGTCGAGGTTGTTCATGTGGGACTCGACCCAGCCGGCTTCGAAGCCGGCCAGCATCACTTTGTCGGACACGCCCAGATCGCGGCCGACGGTGTACACCGTCTTGGTGACGTCCAGGTCCCGGTCCGGGGGTACGCGGCAAGGTGCCATGGGAGTGCTCCTGTCTGTGTGAGGGGTTGCCGATGAGGGTGAGGCCGGGGCGTCACAGCTGTTGCCAGTCGAGCCAGGTGCTGCCGGGCTGGTGCTGCCAGCGGTGGTGCACGCCGCCGGGGTTGTTGGCGAAGATCTCCAGCCGGCCGTCCCGATTGCGCAGGGCCCGGATGAAGTAGCCCCCGCCGCCGAAGTCCTGCCAGGTCCGCCACGCCCCCGACGCGTCCACCTGATAGTTGTGCTGCACCAGGTCGTCGTTCATGGCGAACGCCTCGATCCGCTCGTCGTGGGACTCCACCACCGCGAGGCGTGCGTTCACCGGCCCGCCCAAGGGCTGCCACTCGTGCCAGTCACCGGCCGGCACGTTCTGCCAACGGTGGTGTACCCCCGACGAGTTGGTCGCGAAGACCTCCAACCGGCCGTCGCGGTTCTTCGCCACCGCCAGATGCTCACCCCCGAGGCCGAAGTCGACCCACTCCCGCCACGTCCCGGACAGATCCGTCTGGCACGTGTGACGGAAGATGTCGTCGCTCATGGCGAACACCTCGATGCGTCCGTCCGACGCCGGAGCCGCCGCCAGACGCGCACCCGCCGGACCACCCAACGGGCGCCAGTCATGCCACGTACCGCCCGGCGTGTTGTGCCAACGGTGATGCACACCGTCACCGTTGGAGGCGAAGACTTCCAAGCGGCCGTCGTGGTTCTGGGACACGGCCAGGTGGTCGCCGCCACCGCCGAACGCGTACCAGTCCGCCCACTCCCCCGACACCTTCGCCTGATAGCGGTGCATGAACGTGTCACCGTTCATGGCGAACAGCTCCAGGCGCCCGTCCGGTGACGCCGTCAGTGCGAGGGCCGCCGACGCGGGCCCGCCGAACGCCCGCCAGCCCGACCACGCACCACCCGGCTCATGCTGATACGTGTGGTAGATCTGGTCGACCGCCGCATGAAAGACCTCCACACGGCCGTCCGCCGACATCCCCACCGCCAGCCGCTGCCGCCGGTCCGGTGCCACGGGGCCCTTCCACCAGCTCGTCTCCTTGCGGGCGCCGGCCCACGAGAAGCTGAAGTGGATGTGGTTGGTGTGCGGGTTGGCGCCCCGGTACGGCTGCCAGCCCGCGTCGGGGCGGTTGGCCATCCAGATGCGCCGGTTCCAGATCATGTACATGATCCCGAAGCGGCGGGCGAGGGCGTGCGGGTTGCCGTGCCGGTCCGTGGCGTGCAGCCAGGTGATGAGGTCGTCGGCCAGATGTTCCTGGCCCTGCACGTTCACGCCCCAGTCCCAGGCCCGGCCCTCCTTGTGCTCGCTCTGGCCTCCGCTGCCGCAGGCCCTGCTGATCCCCATGTTGGTCGTGCCGGGGTAGGCGGCGAGCACCAGGTCGCGGAAGCCGACCAGGCCGGGTTTGGCCTCGGGGTCGCAGTCGCGCTGCGGTTCGTAGGGTGCGTACGGGTCGATCTCGGGACCGAATTCGGGTGCGGTGGGTGCCATGTCCGGCTCCTCGGGTCTCGGCCCCTCGCCCGGTGCGAGGAGCGTCGTACCCGTAGGGCGCGTGATGGGAACGCGCGGTCGCCAGACGCGATCACGCGCCTGCCCCGTGGCAGGGCGCGGGCCCGTCCGACCGGACCCGCGCCTCGTTCAGGTCGTCTTCGGTGCGTCCGCGCGCCGGGACAGGCACCCACGAGGAAGGCTTCCGTCGTGATCCATCGCAGAGCCCCCCACCCACCCCACCCTCCGCACGCACCTCACATTCCCCACGCTCCCCGCCGGGCGGCCTTCGCGCTGACGGCCACCGTCCTGACGTTCACCGCGCTGCTGTCCGCCCCACTCGCCTCCGTGGCACAACCCGGCCCCGGCTCCGAGGCGCCGCGCACCGGCGAGATCGTGCGTACCGACGCCGGTCTCGTCCGCGGCGCCCGGTCGGGCCCGCACCGCGTCTTCCGGGGCATCCCCTACGCGGGCGCCCCCAAGGGACGCCACCGCTGGGCGCCGCCCCGCCCCGTACAGCCGTGGAAGGGGGTCAGGGACGCCACGAAGCCCGGGCCGCTGTGCCCGCAGGTGCCCTCCGCGTACGCGCAGATCTCCAGCACCGAGGAGGACTGCCTGGCCCTGAACGTCACGACGCCACCGGCCGCGGACCGGCACCCGCGGCGGGCCGCGCCCGTCCTCGTGTGGATCCACGGGGACGGCACCGTGGGCGGGGGCGGCTTCTTCGACGGGCGCCGGCTGGCCGGGCGCGGCCTGGTGGTCGTCACCGTCAACTACCGGCTCGGCGTCTTCGGCGGTCTCGCCCTGCCGGGTCTGAAGGGGGCGGGCACCTTCGGACTCCAGGACCAGCGTGCCGCCCTCACCTGGGTACGGAACAACGCGCGGGCCTTCGGCGGCGACCCCGGCAACGTCACCGTGGCCGGTGTGTCGTTCGGTGCGTCCGCCGTGGCCGGACACCTGACGTCACCCGCGTCCAAGGGCCTGTTCCACCGTGCCGTCATGGCGAGCGGCGAGGCCGTGATGGACATGCCGGCCGGTGCGATGGGCCCCGGCGTGCCGGGATATCCGTGGTACGTGTGGCGGACGGGACGGGAGATGGAGGACATCACCACCGAGATGACCTCGGCCCTCGGCTGCCGGGACCGTGGCCGCCCGCAGCGCACGCTCGCCTGCCTGCGCGCCCTGCCCGTGAAGACGATCCTCAAGGTGCCGCACATCATGAACGCCTTTCAGGCCTTCGGATACGGCAACCCCACCCTGCCCGAGCTGCCCCCGAAGGCCCTGCGCGCCGGACGCTTCCACCGCGTGCCCGTCCTGTCGGGCGCGACGCTCGACGAACACCGGACGTTCGTCGGGATGATGTACGACGCGGTGGGCAGGAAGTTCACCGAGGCCGACTACGGGCGGGCGCTGCGCACCGCGTTCGGCAAGGCGGCGGCGAAGCGGGTGCGGGCCGAGTACCCCACGGCCGCGTTCCCCTCCCCCGCGCTCGCGTGGGCCACCGTCGTCACCGACCGCATGTGGGCTCGCGGCACGCACGCCCAGCATGACGCGCTGGCCCGGCATGTCCCGGTGTACGCCTACGAGTTCGCGGACCGCGACGCGCCCATGTTCCTGCCGCTGCCCGGCGACTTCGACTTCGGTGCCTTCCACGCGGGCGACATCCCGTACCTGTTCGAGGACGAGACGGCCGAGCCGCAGTTCACCCCGGGGCAGCGGCGCCTTACGGCGGCGATGAGCGGTTACTGGGCCGCGTTCGCCCGTACCGGCGCGCCGGGGGCCGCCGGTCTGCCCGCCTGGCCGTCCTACCGGCCGGACCACCATGTCAACCGGCCCCACACACAGTCACTGGCGCCGCACCGGATCGGGCCCGTCGACTACTACCGGGAGCACAACCTCGCCTTCTGGAGTACACAGGCCGGGGGGCCACCCGCGAAAGGTGGCCCCCCGAAAGCCGTTAGCCGATAGCCGTTGGCCGTCAGCGGGTCGGCGGCTTGACCCAGCCCTTGCGGACCAGCTGGTCACAGTGCCACTTGCCCTGCGCCGGGCTCTCCCCCTTGTCGGCGGTCGCCTTGAGGCAGGCCGCGTAGGGCCAGGGGGGTCCCTGGTGGGGGGCGGCGGGGGCGGCCTGGGCGGTCGCCGCCGACATGCCGATTCCGCCGGCAGCCACCGCGAGGGCCAGGGCCATACTCATTCGACGCACGGAGTTCTCCTCTTCTCGCGCCGGAGCGGAACACTCCGGCGATCGCTCGACGGATCGCTCAACGAGAGAGGCCCTCGGCGGGAAATCACCCATCCGCTGTAACTCGACGACGACTGCCCCGCTGCCACACCTCGGCGACCAGCGGCACCCCCGGCCGGTACGCCAGGTGGACGTGGCTCGGGGCGTCGAGGAGGGCCAGGTCCGCGCGGGCGCCCTCGCGGACGACGCCGATGTCCGTGCGGCGCAGGGCCGCCGCGCCGCCCGCCGTGGCCGACCAGATCGCCTCGTCCGGGGTCATGCCCATGTCCCGTACGGCGAGGGCGATGCAGAACGGCACCGAGGACGTGAAGGACGAGCCCGGGTTGCAGTCCGTGGAGAGGGCGACCGTCGCGCCCGCGTCCAGGAGGCGGCGGGCGTCGGGCCACTCGGCGCGGGTGGAGAACTCCGCGCCGGGGAGCAACGTGGCGACCGTGTTGCCCTGAGCGAGGGCGTCCACGTCCGCGTCCGTGAGGTGCGTGCAGTGGTCGGCGCTCGCCGCGTCCAGCTCGACGGCCAGTTGCACGCCGGGGCCGTACGAGAGCTGGTTCGCGTGGATGCGGGGGTGCAGGCCCTTCGCCCTGCCCGCCGTCAGGATCGCGCGGGCCTGGTCGCCGTCGAACGCGCCCTTCTCGCAGAACACGTCGATCCAGCGGGCGTGGGGCGCGCACGCGTCCAGCATCTCGCCCGTGACCAGGTCCACGTAGGCCGCCGGGTCCTCCGCGTAGTCCGGGGAGACGATGTGCGCGCCGAGGAACGTGACCTCCTCGGTGTGGCGCGCCGCGATGCGCAGGGCGCGGGCCTCGTCCTCCGTGTTCAGGCCGTAGCCCGACTTCGTCTCGAAGGTGGTCGTGCCCTGGCGCAGGGCCTCGTGGAGGTAGTGGGTGAGGTTCGCTTCGAGTTCGGCGTCCGTCGCGGCCCGGGTCGCCGCGACCGTCGTACGGATGCCTCCTGCCTCGTACGCGCGGCCCGACATGCGGGCGTTGAACTCCTGGGTGCGGTCGCCCGCGAAGACGAGGTGGGAGTGGGAGTCGACGAAGCCGGGGATCACTGCGCGGTTCTCGGCGTCGTACGTGTCGTCCGCCACCGGGGCCTTGGCTGCCGGGCCCACCCAGGCGATGGTCTCGCCGTCGAGGACGACGGCCGCGTCCGTGAGGAGGCCGAGGGGGGTTCCGTCGCCCTGCGCCGGGTCGTTCGTGACGAGGCTGGCGATGTTGGTGATGAGGGTGGTGGGCATCAGGGTCTCCGGGGTGGGAGGGGGGCTGGGGAGCCCGGAATTGGCCGGACCAGGGCCACGTGTCAGTCTCTGAGTGTCAGTCTCTGAGCGCCGCGATGGCCTCCGTCAGCGCCGACGGGACATCGGGCACCGACACATGGACACCGTCCCGCACCACATCACGGCCCCCCATCACCGTGTGGCGGACGTCCGCCGCCGTCGCCGCGAAGACCGCCGTCTCGGCGGCCAGACGCGGGACCGGGCCCGCCGTGCGGACCGAGTCGAGGGCGATCGTCGTGAGGTCGGCGAGCGCTCCCGGCTCGATGGTGCCCGCGTCCGGCCAGCCGAGCGCCGCGTGCCCGTCGGCCGTCGCCGCGCGCAGCAGGGCCGCCGCCGTCCAGTGGCCGCGCGTATGCGAGCGGAGGCGTTCGTTCAGCTCCATGGCGCGGGCTTCTTCGAGGATGTCGACGACGGCGTGGCTGTCGCTGCCCAGGGAGAGCGGGCTGCCCGCCCGCTGGAGGTGGAGGGCGGGGCCGATGCCGTCCGCCAGGTCGCGTTCCGTCGTCGGGCACATGCACGTGCCCGTCGTCGTGCCACCGAGCAGACCGATGTCCTCCTCCGTCAGGTGCGTGTTGTGGACGCCCGTGGTGCGGGGGCCGAGGACGCCGTGGTCCGCGAGGAGGCGTGTCGGAGTACAGCCGTGCACCTCCTGGCACGCGTCGTTCTCCGCCGTCTGCTCGGAGAGGTGGACGTGGAGCGGCGCCTGTCGGGCCGACGCCCACTCCGCCACCGTGCCCAACTGCCGTGCGGGTACGGCCCGTACGGAGTGGATGGCCGCGCCGATCCGGGCGTGCGCGCGGTCCTTGAGGGCGGAGACGCGCTCCGCCCACGCCTCCGTCGTACCGTCGGAGAAGCGGAGCTGGTGGCGGTTGGGCGGCTTGCCCCGCCGCTCGTCGAGGAGGCCCGACGCCACGTACGCCGTGTCGAGGAGCGTGATGCGGACGCCCGCGTCGGCGGCGGCCTGGATCAGCGCCTCGCCCATCGCGTTGGGGTCCGCGTAGGGGATGCCGCCGGGGGCGTGGTGGAGGTAGTGGAACTCGCCCACCGTCGTGATGCCCGCGAGCGCCATCTCCGCGTATACCGCCCGCGCCAGTGCGTGGTACGTCTCCGGTGTCAGCCGGTCCGCCACCGAGTACATGACCTCCCGCCACGTCCAGAACGTGCCGGAGCCGACCTGTACCGTGCCGCGCAGCGCCCGGTGGAAGGCGTGGGAGTGGGCGTTGGCGAGGCCGGGGAGCGTCAGGCCGCGCAGCACCGTCGCGCCGGGCGGGGGCGCCGCGACGTCCTTGCGGACGGCCGTGATCCGGTCGCCCGTCACCTCCACCGCCACGCCCGGCTCCACATGGGTGCCGAGCCAGGCGTGCTCCAGCCAGTACGTCGTCACTTGCAGGCCAGCCCTTCCAGTACGTCGGCCAGTGCGGTCACCCCGGCCAGGCAGTCGTCCTCCGCGGCGTGCTCGGCCGGGGAGTGCGAGACGCCCGTGGGGTTCCGTACGAACAGCATGGCGGTGGGGATCGAGCCGGACAAAATACCCGCGTCGTGTCCCGCGCCCGTGCCGAGGACCGGGAGCGGGCGCTCGGCGCGGGCGCCGAGGATCGCGCCCAGCTCGTCGCGGAGCGCGTCCTCGAACTCGACGACCGGTGTGAAGGACTCACGGACGACGTCGAGGTCGATGCCGTGCCGGTCCGCGTACGCGCGGGCCGCCTTCTCGATGCCCGTGACGACCGTGTCGAGGGTCGCCTGGTCGGCGGCGCGGGAGTCGAGCCAGCCGCGGACGAGGGACGGGATGGCGTTGACGCCGTTCGGCTCGACGGAGATCTTGCCGAAGGTGGCGACCGCGCCCGCGAGTTCGGCCTCTCGGCGGGCGGCCAGGACCGTCTCCGCGTAGGACAGCATCGGGTCGCGGCGGTCGACGAGGCGGGTGGTGCCCGCGTGGTTGGCCTCGCCGCGGAAGTCGAAGCGCCAGCGGCCGTGCGGCCAGATGGCGGACGCGATGCCGACCGGGTCGCCGGACAGGTCCAGGGCTCGGCCCTGCTCGACGTGCAGCTCCACGAACGCGCCGATGCGGGCGAGGCGTTCGGGGTCGGGGCCGATGGTGTACGGGTCGTAGCCCGCCGCCTCCATCGCCTGCGGCAGCGATACGCCGTCGCCGTCCCGGAGCCTGTGCGCCGCCTCGACGGTGAGCTGTCCCGCGGCGAGCCTCGACCCCACGCAGGCCAGGCCGAAGCGGGCGCCCTCCTCGTCGCCGAAGTTGACGATGGCGACGGGCTTGGTGAACTCGACGCCTCGGTCGCGCAGTTCGTCCAGTGCCGCGAACGAGGACACGACGCCCAACGGGCCGTCGAAGGCGCCGCCGTCCGGCACCGAGTCCAGGTGGGAGCCGGTGACGACGGCGTCGCCGGCCGCCGGGTCGCCGAGCCAGGCCCACTGGTTGCCGTTGCGGTCCAGTTCGTAGGTCAGGCCGCGGGTATCCGTCTGCGCCTTGAACCAGGCGCGGCAGTCGGAGTCCGCGCCGGTCCAGGCGTAGCGGCGGTATCCGCGCGTACCGGCGTCCCTGCCGATCGGCTTCAGGTCCCGCCACATTTCGAGAAACCCGGGGGCTCGCGCCCCTTCAGCTGCGCGGGGCCGTGACATTGGCGGCTCCGCCGCGTGCGCGCGACCAGCCCCCACGGTCCGAGAGCCGGTCACGCGCCGTCACCCTCCCGCATGGGAACCCGCACGCCCCGCTCGTCCGCCACGCGCTCGGCGATGTCGTACCCGGCGTCCACATGCCGGATGACGCCCATGCCGGGGTCGTTGGTGAGGACGCGGCGGATCTTCTCGCCCGCGAGCTTCGTGCCGTCGGCGACCGAGACCTGGCCCGCGTGGATGGAGCGGCCCATGCCGACGCCGCCGCCGTGATGGAGGGAGACCCAGGAGGCGCCTGAGGCGACGTTCACCATGGCGTTCAGGAGGGGCCAGTCGGCGATCGCGTCGGAGCCGTCGAGCATGGCCTCCGTCTCGCGGTACGGCGATGCGACGGAACCGCAGTCGAGGTGGTCGCGGCCGATCGCGAGGGGCGCGGCGAGGGTGCCGTTGCCGACCATGTCGTTGAACATGTCGCCCGCCTTGTCGCGCTCGCCCTGCCCGAGCCAGCAGATGCGGGCGGGGAGGCCCTGGAAGTGGACGCGCTCGCCCGCCATCCTGATCCAGCGGTGCAGCGATTCGTTCTCGGGGAAGAGGTCGAGGATCGCCTTGTCCGTCTTGTGGATGTCGGAGGCCTCGCCGGAGAGCGCCGCCCAGCGGAACGGGCCCTTGCCCTCGCAGAAGAGGGGGCGGATGTAGGCGGGGACGAAGCCGGGGAAGGCGAACGCACGGTCGTAGCCCGCGAGTTGGGCCTCGCCACGGATCGAGTTGCCGTAGTCGAAGACCTCGGCCCCCGCGTCCATGAAGCCGACCATCGCCTCGACGTGCTGGGCCATGGACTCACGGGCGCGGGTGGTGAAGCCCGCGGGGTCCTTCGTGGCGTACGCCTGCATCTCGTCGAAGGCGACGCCGCTCGGCAGGTACGAGAGCGGGTCGTGGGCGGAGGTCTGGTCCGTGACGATGTCGATGGGCGCGCCCTCGGCGAGCATGCGCGGGAGCAGGTCGGCGGCGTTGCCGAGGAGGCCGATGGAGAGCGGCTTGCGCTGGTCGCGGGCCTCGACGGCCAGCTGGAGCGCGTGCTTCAGGGAGTCCGCCTTCACGTCCAGGTACTTGTGCTCGATGCGGCGCTCGATGGCGCGCGGGTCGACGTCGATGCAGATCGCGACGCCGTCGTTCATGGTGACGGCGAGCGGCTGGGCGCCGCCCATGCCGCCGAGGCCGGCGGTGAGGGTGATGGTCCCGGCTAGGGTGCCGTTGAACTTCTTCGCGGCGACGGCGGCGAACGTCTCGTACGTGCCCTGGAGGATGCCCTGCGTGCCGATGTAGATCCACGAACCCGCGGTCATCTGGCCGTACATGGTGAGGCCGAGCTGCTCCAGGCGGCGGAACTCCTCCCAGTTCGCCCAGTCGCCCACCAGGTTGGAGTTGGCGATGAGGACGCGCGGCGCCCACTCGTGGGTCTGCATGACGCCGACGGGGCGGCCGGACTGGACGAGCATCGTCTCGTCCTGCTTGAGGGTCTTCAGCGTGCGCACCATCGCGTCGAAGGAGCGCCAGTCGCGGGCCGCCTTGCCGGTGCCGCCGTAGACGACGAGCTTGTCGGGGTGCTCGGCGACCTCGGGGTCGAGGTTGTTCTGCAGCATGCGGAGGGCGGCTTCCTGCTGCCATCCCAGGGCGCTCAGTTCCGTACCGCGCGGTGCCCGTACGGGGCGGGGTCCTGACATGGCGATGCCTCCTCGAAGCGTGATCCTGCTGGTGTGGACTTGCCGCTGTGAACTTGTTATTCACATCCTGGGCCGCTGAATAGGGCTAGTCAATAGCGAACGAATGCGCGAGTACGCCAGCGGGGGCCCGGCCCGGATGATTGGCTGGATCACATGGATCACATGGCTCACGACGAGGACGACGCGCAGCAGACACAGACACCGGACGACGCGCAGCCCACCCAGGTCCTCCCCACCGGCACCGGCACCGGTACCGGCGCCGAGGCCGCCACCCGCCGTGACCAGGCCGTCCGCGCCGCCGTCGAGCAGGGCGTCGTCGGACCCGCCGCACCCGTCGTGGGCCTGCTCGACGTCGCCGGCATCCGGGCGAGCGCCGCCGCCCTGCGCGCCGCCTTCGACGCCGTCACCCCGCCCGGCACGCCCGTCCTGCACGCCTTCGCGGTGAAGGCGACCCCGCTCGTGCCGGTGCTGCGGCTGCTGCGCTCGGCGGGGATCGGCGCCGAGGTGGCGTCCCCCGGCGAGCTGGCCCTCGCGCGCGCCGCCGGGATACCGCCCGCCGACACCGTCCTGGACTCGCCCGCCAAGACCCCGGCCGAACTGCGCGAGGCGCTGGCGCTCGGCATCGCCGTGAACGCGGACAACCCGCAGGAGCTGGCCCGCATCGACGCGCTGACCCGGTCGGCGCCGACCGGCTCGCCCGTCGGCATCCGTGTGAACCCGCAGATCGGGGGCGGCGCGATCGGCGCCCTCTCGACGGCGACGGCCACCTCCAAGTTCGGTGTGCCGCTGCTCGACGACGGCGCCAGGGACTGGGTGATCCGGGCCTGCCTCGACCGGCCGTGGGTGACCCGCCTGCACGCGCACTCCGGGTCGCAGGGCATGCCCCTGGAGATGATGGTGCGGGGCGTCGCGGCGGCGTACGAACTGGCCGAGGAGATCAACGAACGCGCCGGGCGGCGGCAGATCGACACGATCGACATCGGCGGCGGACTGCCCGTCAACTTCGGCTCGGATGACGAAACCCCGACGCACGCGCAGTACGCACGCCGCCTCAAGGCACGGGTGCCGGGGCTGCTCGACGGGCGGTACGGCATCGTCACCGAGTTCGGCCGCTCGCTGCTCGCCAAGCACGGCACGGTGCTCGCCCGCGTCGAGTACGCGAAGCGGGCGGGGGGCCGGCCCATCGCCGTGACGCACGCGGGCGTGCAGGTGGCGACCCGGACCGTGTACGCGCCCGCGTCCTGGCCGCTGCGGATCGCCGCGTACGACGCGAAGGGGCGGCCCAAGAGCGGGCCCGCCGTCGGGCAGGACGTCGCGGGTCCCGCCTGCTTCGCGGGCGACCTGCTCGCGGAGAACCGCCCGCTGCCGCTGCTCGAAGCGGGGGACCATGTGGCGGCGCTGGACACCGGCGCGTACTACTTCGCGCAGCACTACTCGTACAACAGCCTCGCCCGGCCCGGCGTCCACGGCTTCTCCGCCCACGCGGACGAGATCCGCTTCGCGGTCGCACGGGAGCCGCAGACGCTGGACGAGATCGTGGCGGAGGCGGGGGGCGGCGCGGAACGCGACGCACTGCGCCACCTCTGACCCGCCCGTCGCGGGGCGCTCCGTCAGGGGCGCGGGGAACGGCGCGAGCGCCCCGCGACGGCCCGCACCCGCCCGGCAGCCCCCGCAGGCAGACGCGTCTGCGAAGCCCGGACCGCCCGCCACCGCGGGCCCGCTGGGGCTGGTCGCGCAGTTCCCCGCGCCCCTGAAAGACAGCCCCGCCGGGGCCGACGGCCCCGTCAGGGGCGCGGGGAACTGCGCGCTCAGCCCAAAAAGGCCCGCACCCGCCAAGAAGCCGCCGCAGGCAGACGCGTCTGGGGGGCCCGGACCGTTCGCCACCGCAGGCCGTCGGTGGCTGGTCGCGCAGTTCCCCGCGCCCCTGAGGGGGCGGCGCCCCCCGCACAGGGGCCGTAGAACCGTCGAGGCCCACACGCATAGTGATCTGGATCACGGGCAAGTCCTCTTCAGTCCTGAACCCCGGGGGAGGCTCCTGTGACGACATCGGATACGTCCGCCACCGCACCACCACCGGCCGAAGAGCCGGCGCTGCACCGTGCCATCGGCCCCAAGCTGCTGATCCTCTTCGTGATCGGCGACATCCTCGGCACCGGCATCTACGCCACCACAGGCAAGGTCGCGGGGAAGGTCGGCGGCGCGCTGTGGCTGCCGTTCGCGATCGGGTTCGTCGTGGCGATCCTGACGGCCGCCTCGTACGTCGAACTGGTCGGCAAGTACCCGAAGGCGGCCGGTGCCGCGCTCTACACCCAGAAGGCGTTCAAGACGCCGTTCCTCACCTTCATCATCGCCTTCATGGTGATGTGCTCGGGGCTCTCGTCCGCGAGCGCGGCGGCCCGCGCCTTCAGCGGGGACTATCTCGGTGAGCTGACGGGCGACGCGCTGCCGCCCACCCTCATCGCCATCACCTTCATCGTGCTGCTCGCCGCGCTGAACCTGCGGGGCGTCTCGGAGTCGGTCAAGACGAACGTGGTCCTCACCCTCGTCGAGCTGACCGGCCTCGCGATCATCCTCGCCATCGGTGCGTACGCCGTGCTGTCCGGGGACGGCGAGCCCTCGCGCCTCACCGAGTTCGAGGCGGGGGGCGGCACCGCGTACGCCCTGATGACCGGCGTGCTGGGAGCGACCGCGCTCGGCTTCTTCGCCTTCGTCGGCTTCGAGGACTCGGTGAACATGGCCGAGGAGACGAAGGACCCCGTCCGCACCTTCCCGCGCGCGATCTTCATCGGCGTCGCGGTGACCGGCACGATCTACGTCCTGGTGGCGCTCGTGTCGTCCCTCCTCGTCGACTCCAAGACCCTCGAAGGGTCGAGCGGCCCGCTGCTGGAAGTCGTGAAGGCCGGCGGCGTCGACTTCCCGCACAAACTCTTCGCCCTCATCGCCCTCTTCGCGGTCACCAACTCGGCGCTCATCAACATCATGATGGCCTCGCGGCTCTGCTACGGCATGGCCAACGAACGCATCCTGCCGCGCGCCATGGGCCGCGTCCTCGCCAAGCGCCGTACGCCCGTCGTCGGCATCGTCTTCGTCTCGCTGCTCGCCATCGGTCTGGTGTCGACCGGTGAGATCGAGGGGCTCGGCGACACGACGGCGTTCCTGCTGCTGTGCGTCTTCGCGGTGGTCAATGTGGCGGTGCTCGTCCTGCGCCGCGACCCCGTCGGGCACGAGCACTTCCGTACGCCTACCGTCCTGCCGGTCCTCGGCGCCGTCACGGCCCTGATCCTCGCGAGCCCCCTCGCGGACCGGCCCGCCGAGGTCTACATCCGGGCCGGCGTCCTGATCGCCATCGGCATCGCACTGTGGGGGGTCAACAAGGCGGTCCTGAAGGCGCGGGGCGAGGACTGACCCGGCGGGCGTACTGATCCGGCGGGCGTACCGGCACCCGGTCGGGGGACGGCGCGGTCATGCGGGTGACGCACTCGGTCAGGCGTGGTCGTGACGTCGAACAGTCCTGGCACCGGTCCCGTCGGCCTCGGGCATGTTCCACCGGAAGGTGCCAGTACCCCCGGAAACTCCACCCTTCCTGCGTACCTTCCTCACACCGGACGGCGCTGCCGTCCGGTACCGCCCTGGGGGAAGGGGAACCGCGTGCCCGGAATCGACGAGTGTCTGCTCACCGCGATGACACTGCCCGGCGCGCGCGGCGCGGCGATCGTCGACTGGACCAGTGGGCTCTCCCTCGGTTCGGTCGGCGACTCGCCCAACGGAGACCACGAGGCCACCGCCGCGGAGACCGCGGAGGTGGCGCGGGCGGCGGCCGAGTACCAGGCGTTCGCCCCGCTCTCCGACCGCGTAGCCCCTGAAGGCCGTGAAGGGCTGCCCGTCGAGGACCTCATGCTCACCACCCGGACCGGCTTCCATCTGATCCGGTTCGTCGAGACGACCTTCGACAGCAGCGTCTTCCTCTACCTCTGGCTCGACCGGCACACGGGCAACCTCGCGCTCGCCCGCATGCGGCTGCGTGACCTCTCCGTACGCCTGGTGCTGGTGTGACGGCCATGCGGATCACCGGGCCCGCCACCTCCCCGATGCTGATGCGCCTGGCCGGGGAGCGGGCCACCGGCGCCCTGCTGCGCGACCACGGTGTCCTCTACCTCGTCGAGGGGCGCGTGGCGCACGCGGAGAGCCCGCTGGCCCCCGGCATCGACGTGCTGCTCACGGCCGGCGGGGTGCTTCCCCCGGACGGCTGGCAGGAGGCCCTGTCCCAGGCGGGGACCCGGCACGAGGTGGGGCGCCATCTGGTCGACAGCGGGCAGGTGACCGCGGGGGAGCTGGAGCTGTGCCACCTCGGCGCGCTGTTCGACGCCGCGTTCTTCGTCCTCGGCCCGGCGAGCGGCCCCACCCGGTTCCGCTACGGCGTCGCGCACTGGCTGGGCCGGCTGCGCCCCGTGTCGGCCGAGGCCGTGGAGCGGGAGACCCGGCGCCGCCGGGCCCTCCTGGACAGCGTCTGGTCCTGCCGGGACGACGCCGTCGACGTCGATGCCGCTCCGGTCGTGCCGCGCCCTCCGGCGCCCGGCCAGACCGTCACCGGACGCCAGCGCGCCCTGCTGCGCCTTGCCGACGGCGTCCGCACACCCGCGGCGATCGCACGCACCCTGGGCCGTCCGTCCTTCCACACCCTGATCGAGGTGGGGCGGCTGGCCGCCGCCGGACTCGTGGAGCCGCCGCGGGCGCGGGACTCCCCCTCGGTGGCCCTTCCCGTCCCGGCCCTCGCGGACTCCGAACCGGACATCGCCCTGCTGCGCAAGGTCCGTGACGGTCTTGAGGCAAGCCTGTGAAGAGCCGTTCCGCTCACCCGGCACGGCTCCGGTCGTCGTGAAGGTCTTCGCGCTGTGGAAGCGCCCCGGGAGGAGACACCTGATGGTTGCCGAAGCCGACGTACTCAGTGAGCTGAAACGGTTGCGGACCAGAATCCCGCAGCTCAGGGGCGCCCTGACGGCCAGCGTCGACGGGCTTCTGCTCGCGCAGGACGCCGCGGACGTGGAGGCGGAGGGCGTCTGCGCGCTCACCGCGGCGGCACTCGGGGTGGCCCTGCGGCTGTCCGACGCCACCCACCAGGGGGGCTTCCGCGAACTGCTCATCCGCGGCGAGGACGGCTACGTGGCCACCTACACGGCCGGCTCCTCGGCCGTCCTGACCCTGCTCGCCGAGCCCCGCGTCAACGTGGGCCGGCTGCATCTGGAGGCCCGCCGTTCCAGCGTCCTCATCGGAGAACTGGTCGACGCCGCCGTCGCACGAGCGGAGAACACCTGACCCATGTCCCCTACATCCGCCTCATCACCTTCGTCATCAAGGACACCCGGCAGCCGGAAAGGAAGCGCACGCACCATGACCAACGCGGAAACAGCACTGAAGGAAGCGACCACCTCGATCGAGGGAGTCATCGGAGCGGCCCTGGTCGACTACACGAGCGGCATGGCCCTGGGCACCATCGGCGGCGGCAAGGACCTGGACCTGTCCGTGGCGGCGGCCGGCAACACCGACGTGGTGCGCGCCAAGCTCCGCACCATGGAACTCCTGGGCCTGAAGGACGAGATCGAGGACATCCTCATCTCGCTCGGCTCGCAGTACCACCTCATCCGTCTGATCAAGGGGCGCAACAACAACGGCCTGTTCCTGTACCTGGCCCTCGACAAGGGCCGGTCCAATCTGGCCATGGCCCGGCACCAGCTCATGCGCATCGAGGCGGAACTCGACGTCTGACCGGCTGCCGGGCGCCGCCCGGGGCCGCGTCGCCGGCCGCGATGCCGGTGCTGCGGTAGCCCTTGACGGGCTTGCCCGCGGGGGCGCCCGCGCGCCGCCCCAGCCAGTCGACGCGTACCCACAGGAGTACGTCGTCGTCCTGTTCGCGGCGGCCGAGGCGCGCCGTCTTCAGCCACAGGCCCGCTCCCGCGCCCGCGAGGGCCGCGCCGCCAGTTGCGCACGGTCACGGACCGGCTCTGCAGCACGTCGTACTTCCCGGCGCGGGTCGCCTCACGGGCGAGGGCGTCGTACCGCTTCCCGCGGGAGTACGCGACGACGACGGCCACGACGATGAAGAGGGCCGCGCCGGTGAGCACGCCGATGCGGCGGCCGGTGAGCCCGGCGGGCAGTACGCCGATGCCCGCGCCCAGCACCCCGAGCCACCACAGGGGCGCCGCCCCGGCCCGTACGACCACCGGCACCCTCAGAGCCTGTGTCATAACCCCGCCCGGGTCAGGCCTCCAGGGAGCGGGCCGCCCGGAGCTGTTCCTCAGCCTCGGCCGGGTGGCCCGCCGCCGCGTAGGTGTGTGCGAGCCTGCGGCGGACCTGCGTCTCCAGGGGTCTGCTGGTGTGCTCGGTGAGCGTGGCCAGGGCCTCCCGCTGGAGCGTGATGGCCAGGGGCAGGTTCCCGCGGCCGTGTTCCGCGGCACCGAGCAGGGACAGGCTCGTCGCGCGCAGTTGCAGGTCGCCGACCTCCTGGGCCAGCTCCGCCGCGCGCCGCGCGAGGTCCTTGACCTCGGTGTGCCGGCCGAGTGACAGATGGGCCTCCGCGGTGAAGCACAGGGTCTTGCTGATCATCCGGGGGCGGCCGATCTTCTCGGCGAAGGTGAGGGACGTGGCGTAGTACGTGAGTGCTTCCTCGTGTCGACCCTGCTGGTCGTGGAGGGCGCCGAGGTTGCAGCTCGACATCCCGGCCAGCCAGTCGTCGTCGAGCCGGGCCGCCATCTCCATGGCCTCGCCCAGGTGGGCGGCCGCCTCAGGGAAGCGGCCGAGCGCACGCTCCGCCCCACCCATCCCGGCGGTCGCGCGGGCCTGTTCGCGCAGGTCGCCCTGGTGGCGGGCGAGGCGGAGCGCGTCGGTGCACCAGGCGTGGGCCTGGTGGAAGCGTCCCTGGTAGATGTCCGCGATGGCGAGGCAGTTGCGCAGGGAGGACGGCATCCGCCGGTCGTCGGCCAGGTCGGCGCCGGACAGCGCGAGCTCCAGGGCGGAGCGGCACTCGTGGTAGCGGCCCTGGCGGACCAGCGGGTCGACCAGGGACTCGGCGATCCAGCAGGCGTGGTCGCGCTGCCCGGTGGCCGCCGCGAAAGCGACCACGTCGAGGAGCTGGCCGCCCGCGGCCTCCAGCCACGCGTCGGCTGCCCGCCAGTCCGGGAAGGGGGAGCCGGAGACGTCGGGGCCGGTCGGGAAGCCCTCGGGGCCCCAGTCGCTGGCGATGCGCCCGGCGGCCGTGTAGAGGTGCAGGACGGCGGCGCGGTCCGCGGCGGCCTCCGCCGGTTCGGCGGCGGCGAGGCGGCGCGTGTGGTCGCGTACGAGATCGTGCAGCCGGTAGCGGCCGGGCCGTGGCTGCTGCAACAGGCTGGCGTCGACCAGGCGCTCCAGAAGGTCCTCGGTGTCCTGGAGCGGGCGGCTCAGCATGACGGCGGGGGTGAGGCCGTCGAACTCGGCGGTCGGTGACTGCCCCAACGCCCGGAAGCCGCGGCGCAGTTCGGGGGCGAGGAGGTCGTACGACATCCGGAAGGCCGCTTCCACACTGCGGTCCTCCGCCCGGAGCTCGCCCAGGCGGCGCTCGTCGTCCGACATCCGGCCGACCAGGTGGGCCAGCGTCCAGGACGGGCGGTTCTGCAGCCGGGCCCCGGCGATCCGCAGCGCCAGCGGGAGGCCGCCGCAGCGGCGGGCGAGCTCCTGCGCCGCCTCGGGTTCCTGTTCGGCGCGCGTCTCGCCGAGGAGGCGTGTGAGCAGGGTGACCGCCTCGCCCGTGTCCAGCGGCTCCACGGTGAGCCGCCGGTCGGCGTCGAGGCCGGGCAGGCGCTGGCGGCCGGCCACGAGGACCCGGCTGCCCGGGCCTGCGGGCAGCAGGGGGCGCACCTGTTCCGCGCTGCGGGCGTCGTCCACGACAAGGAGCAGCCGCAGGGAGCTGGTGGCCGCGCGCCAGGCGGCCACCAACTCGTGCAGCTCGTCGGGCAGTTCGTCGTCGCCGGCGTTGACGGCACGGAGCAGCCGGTGCAGGGCGCGTTCCGGGCGCAGACTCTCGTGCGGGGCGCCGTGCGTGTGCAGGTCCACGAACAGGCAGCCGTCCGGGTACTGGTCGTGCAGCGTCCAGGCGGCGCGGACCAGCAACGCGGTCTTGCCGACGCCCGCCGTGCCGTCCACGGCGACGACGGAGACCGAGCCGGGCGCCACCGGCTCGGTGAGCAGGGCGAGTTCCGGCTCCCGCCCGACGAGCCAGGTGGTGTCGCCGGGGAGTTCGTTGTGGCGCCCGGGGCCGGGCGGGGGCACGGGCCCCGGTGCCGGAGCGGCCCCGGACCGGGGTGCCGGAGGTCGCCCCAGCAGCAGGCCGTCGTCTCGGCGGAGTACGGCCTGGTGTGTCCGGCGGAGTTCGTCGCCGGGCTCCACGCCGAGCTCGGCGCGGAGCCGGTCCCGGGTCTCCCGGTAGGCGGCGAGCGCTTCGGCCTGCCGGCCGCTGCCGTAGAGCGCGCGCATGCGCAGGGCGGCGAGGGGCTCGTCGTGCGGCCGTGCCGTCGGCGCCGCCAGCAGTTCGTCCAGGGCGTCCGCGTACCGGCCGAGGAGCACCAGGCACTCCGCCCGCTCCTGGTGGAGGGTGCGCCGCAGCCGGACGAGGCGCTGCCGCTCGGCGTCCGCGAGCGGTCCGGGCAGGCCGGCCAACGGCTCCCCGCGGAACAGGGCCAGCGCGCGCGTGCAGCTGTCGAGGGCGGCGGCGAGGTCACCCGCCGCCTTCGCGCCGCGCGCCGCGCCCGTCTCCGCCGCCAACTCCGCTATGTCCGTGCGGGCTTGGCCGGGTACGAAGCGGTAGCCGCCGCGCTCGCCGCGGATCACGGACGCGGTGGGTCCTGCGCCGGGCACGTCCAGCGTCTTGCGCAGGGGGTAGACGTAGCTGGGCAGGACCCGGTGGCCCGTGCCCGGGGGCTCCAGTCCCCATACGTCGTCGAGCAGTTGCTGCCGGGTGACGAGTTTGCCCGCGCGCAGGACCAGTGCGGCAAGCACCGCCTGCCGCCGCACGGGCCCGAGGTCGAGCGGCACCTCGCCGCGGTGGGCGCCGACCGGGCCGAGCAGGGCGAGGTGCAACCGGTCCCCGGCGCCCTCCGTCCCTGTCGTACTCGCCTCGCCCGTTGCGCCTGTTGTGTTCGCTGTGCCCGCCGTGTGCGTGCCCACCCCGAACTCCCCCCGTGGTCCCTGTGGTTCCCAGCCGAATCCTCTGCTTCAGCAGGATTTCATCGGCATTGCAGTGTCTCGCGAGAAGGTGCGGCGGGTCATGTCCGGTCCCGGTCGAGGAAGCGAGCTGTTCCGTGAGTGAGAACCCTCAGGTGGATCCCCGCCAGGGCTTCGGCCAGGCACCGCCCCCGATGCCGGGGCAGGCGCCGCCCCCCATGCCCGGCCAGGCGCCGCCGCCCGTGCCGCCGCAGGCGCCGGGCGCGCCCTCGGCCTGGTCGCAGCCGGTTCCGCCCGGCGGTCCCGGCGGCCCGGGCCCGCGCGGCGGCCGTTCGCGCGGCTGGCTGATCGGCGGCGCCACGGCGCTCGTCGCCGCCTTGGTCGTCGGCGTGGTGGTCGTGGCCACGTCGGGGGACGACGACAAGGGCAGCGAGTCGGCCAAGCCGGGAGCTCCCGGAGGTGCGCCCGGAAGCGGGCCTGGAGGCGCCGCCGAGCCGAAGGAACCGTCGGCGGACAAGGCGTTCACCAAGGTGCCCAAGGGCTGCGACCTGATCAAGGCGGCCACCATCGAGAGGATCGCGCCCGGCGGCACGTGCACGCCCGGTCTGATGGACGAGAAGGACCTGCCCACGATGATGAGCAGGATGCCGAGGTGGGCGCCCGCCGAGTACAACCGCTATCAGAGCCTGGACGTGCACCTCACGGTCGGCCCGAGCGTCAAGGGCCAGTACGACCTCAAGAAGCGGGGCGTTCTCAGGGCGGTCGCTGGGAAGGTGGAGGACCCCCACTCCGTCAGCGGGCTCGGCGATGAGGCCTTCGCCGCCCACCACGTCGACACCTTGGGCGGGTCCCTGACCTACGCCAAGGTGGTCGTCCGCGAGGGCAACGCCTCGCTCAGTGTGGACCTCGTCTACAGCCAGGACACCTCCGACCTCACCCGGAAGCAGGCGGAGGACGTCGTCGTCACCGCCGCCCGTGACGTGCTCGGCTCGCTGAGCTGACCGCCCCGGCGACGACGTGCACACACATCCCTACGTGAGCGGCGACCCCACAGCCGGGAGCCCCGCCGGGAGCCCCGCCCGGATCGGCCCCTACGAGGTCTTCCAGCTCCTCGGCGAGGGCGGCATGGGCAGGGTCTTCCTGGCCAGGTCGCCGGGGTCGCGGCTGGTCGCCCTGAAGGTCATCCGGCCCGAGTACGCCGAGGCACCCGACTTCCGCGGCCGTTTCCGGCGCGAGGCCGCATCGGCCCGGCGCGTGAGCGGCTTCTTCACCCCGCCGGTGCTCGACGTGGACGCGGACGCCCCACAGCCCTGGCTGGCCACCGCCTACGTCCCCGCTCCGTCGCTGCACGACGTCGTACGCGGTTTCGGAGTGCTGTCCGAGGCGGGCCTGCGGGCCCTGGGCACCGGACTCGCGGAGGCGCTGCTCGCCATCCACGACGCCGGCATCGTCCACCGCGACCTCAAGCCCGGCAACGTACTGATCGCCGAGGACGGGCCCCGCGTCATCGACTTCGGCATCAGCAGCGCGGTGGACGCCACGCAGGTGACGCGGACGGGCGCCGTGGTGGGGACGCCCGGGTTCATGGCGCCCGAGCAGATCGTGTCGAGCCGCGAGGCCGACCCCGCGGCGGACGTCTTCTCGCTGGGCTGCGTCCTGGTCTTCGCGGCGACCGGGCACGGCCCCTTCGGTTCCGGCGGGACGGCCGAGATCCTCTACCGGGCGGTCCACCACCCGCCCCGGCTCGACGGCGTACCGGCGGCGTTGGTGCCGCTGGTCAGCGGCTGCCTGGGCAAGGATCCGGCCCTGAGGCCGTCCGCCGCGTCGGTGCTGGCCGCGCTGGGGCCCGCCGACCCAGCCGCGCTGCTCACTGAGGGGCTGCGGGAGGACCTGGCGCGGCGGGGGGCCCACGCCGCCGTCCTGGTCTCCGCGCCGCCCGTGCCGATCGCGTCCCTCGCGCCGCCCGTCGACCCGTTCGCCACCGCCCACAAGGGGCCGAGTCGCCGCAGGTTCCTGTGGATCGCCGCGGCCGGCACCACCGTCGCTGCGGGCGGCGGGGCCGCGGCGCTGGCCGGGTGGCGTTCGCACGACGGCAAGGACCCGGCCCGGAGCAGTGGCAGTGCGGGCAGCACGGGACGGCCCGAGCCCAAGGTCCCGGCCGGCCCGAAGCCCCGGTGGTCGGTCCCGCTGAAGAAGCTTCAGAGCGCCCGACTGCAGTTGCTGGGCGACACGTTGGTGCACTGGGACCAGCAGCACGCGACCGCCTATGACACCGCGACGGGGAAGAAGCGCTGGACGGGTTCGCTGCGCATGCCCTCCGACGTCTCGACCGACCCGAAGTGGCTGGGTGTGCGCGGACCGCTGCTGTTCGCCGCCGCCTGGAGCGGCGAGCGCGGCTATCTGTTCGGCGTCGACGCCGCGGGCAGGCAGAAGTTCAGCCACACGATCACCGAGCAGGGCGCCGACGCCCAGTCCGCCGACTTCGTCGACGACGTCCTGTCCGTCGCCGGTTCGGTCGCGGTCCTCGGCATCAGCGGCCACAAGGGTTATGGGGCCCTCGCGGTCGATCTCGGATCGGGTGAGGTGCTGTGGTCGCGCAGGATCAAGGGCAGCGACTTCCAGGCGTACGCCCACGGGAGCCGCTGCTTCCTCCAGGACAACGGCACACTCCGCGGCCTCGACCTGCGCACGGGTGCCGAACGGTGGAAGGTCCCGGACGTCGTCAAGCCCGGCGCCTACCCCCACCTGTCCACCGACGGCAGGACCCTGCTCGTCACCAGCACGAAGGCGCAGGCCTTCCGCGTCACCGACGGCAAGAAGCTGTGGACCGCCGTCAACGAGACGACCACCATCAGCGCGGCCAGCGTCCGCGGTGAGCGGGCCTATCTCTACGACGGTCCCGGCACCGCGTTCGCCCTGGACACGCGGAGCGGTGAGCAGGTGTGGCACACCGCGAGCCCGGTGCGCCTGACGACCCCGGGCGGCGCGAAGTCCGAGGGGCCCACCGTCTCGTCGTCCGTGGTGGCCATCGCCACGTGGGCCACCGGTGACGTGCCGGGCTTCGTCGTCCTGCGCGCCTCCGACGGCAAGCCCCTCTGGGCGCACCAGCCGTCCGGCACCAAAGAGGCGGGCAAGGCCGACTGGCTGCTGCAGATCTCCGGCGGCACCCTCTTCGCCGCGTCCGCGACCACCCTCCACGCCTTCCGGAGCGACACCTCGTGACCATCCCGCCGACACCGCCCATGCCGCCGTCCTCGCCGGCGCCCGCAGGACCGACGCCGTCCGCGCCGCCCCCACCGCCCCCGCAGGCAGCCGCCGCCCCCGCCTCGTACATCGGCCCCTACCGGGTGATCAGGGAGCTCGGCGCGGGCGGCATGGGCCGGGTGCACCTCGCCGCGTCGCGCAGCGGCCGTGCGGTGGCCGTGAAGGTCGTCCGCCCCGAACTGGCCGCCGACCCCGACTTCCGCCGCCGCTTCAAGGCCGAGGTCGACGCCGCCCGCGCGGTCTCCGGCGCCTTCACCGCGCCGGTCGTCGACGCCGACCCCGAGGGGCCGCAGCCGTGGCTGGCCACCGCGTACATCCCGGGACCCTCCCTCACCGACGCCCTGGACGCCCACGGGCCCATGCCCGAGCCGACCCTGCGCGTGCTCGGCGGCGGCCTGGCCGAGGCGCTGGCCGCGATCCACCGGGCCGGGCTCATCCACCGCGACCTCAAGCCGTCCAACATCCTGCTCACCCTCGACGGCCCGCGGGTCATCGACTTCGGCATCAGCAGGGCCGTCGACGGGACGGTGCTCACCGCCGAGGGCCAGGTCGCGGGCTCCCCCGGCTTCATGTCGCCCGAGCAGTCGCGGGGCCTCGAACTCACGCCCGCGTCCGACGTGTTCGCCTTCGGTGCCGTGCTCGCCTTCGCCGCCACCGGCACTCCGCCCTTCGGCACCGGCGCGGTCCACGCCCTGCTCTACCGGGCCGCCTACGAAGAGCCGCAGCTGACCGGCGTACCGCCCCACCTGCTCGGCATCGTCGCCGCCTGTCTCGACAAGGATCCCGCCCGCCGCCCGACCGTCGGGCAGCTCCAGGCGTGGCTGCGTCCGGAGACGACCGCAGGCTGGCTCGGCGCGGTCGAGCTCCAGGTGACCGAGGACCAGCGCACGCTGCAGGGCGCGCTGCGCGGCCCGCTGCTCAGTCGCCGGCGGCTGCTGGCCGGCGGCGGCGCGCTCGCCGTGACCGCGGCGGCCGGGGGCACCTTCTGGTTCCTGCGCTCACGCGGCGGGGACGGCGGGGACACGGCCGCCGCGCCCGAGCTCGACTGGACCAAGGAGCTTCCGCGGCCCGCGATGTTCCTGCGCGCGGTGACCCGGTCCACGCTGCTGTGCACCGAGAAGGCCTCCGGCGCCTGCTTCGACCGGACCACCGGCAAGCTCCTGTGGAAGGACCTCGGCGGCCAGAACACCGACGCCCTCGCCGACGACAAGCGCGTCTACACGGTCCGTACCGACGGCAAGGTGCACGCGTTCGACGGCCGGTCGGGAAAGAAGCTGTGGGACGCGCCGCCGACGGGCGGGAACGCGCCACAACTGTGGCAGTCCGACGGCGAGTTGGTCATGACCACGAGCGGCGGACGCTTCCGGGCCCTGGAGGCGTCGAGCGGGGAGGAGCGGTGGACCGCACGCGACGAGGAAGACGTGAGCATGGCGCTCGGCACGACTCCGGCGGGCGCGCCGCTCGTCTGGGGCGGCGCGTCGAAGACGACACCGGGCGCGCTGCTCAAGGGCTACTCCGTCCTCGACAGGGACACGGGTGAACGCGTCTGGGCGAAGGACCTCGTCGCCCTCCACCCGCCGGAGAAGGGCAAGGTCCTCTACGGCATCGACGCCGGGATGAAGCTGCTGGCCCTCGACCCCGAGGACGGCCGGACACGCTGGAGCGAACCCACCGAACTCCCGCCGACGAACGCCGAGATCCTCGGCTGGGACAGCTCCCTGAGGCTGCTCGAAGGCACCCTCTTCTGCTATCCGAGCACGGGCTTCAGCGGCTCGACCCGCGGCCTGCTCGCCGCCTTCGACCCGGCGTCGGGCAGGACCCTGTGGTCGGTGCGGACCGCCGCCCGCGGCAACCGCGGCTACGCCCGCGCCGGTGCGACCGTCTGCCACCTGGACGACAAGGTCCTGCACGGGCTCGACGCACGGACCGGTGCGGAGCGCTGGACGGCGGGGGCCGGCCTGGCCGGCCTCGACTTCCTGGGCACGCTGCACGGACTCTTCCTCGCCGCGGGCACGAAGGGCCTGTACGCCTTCCACGCCGACACCGGCGAGCGGGTCTGGCACCACCGGGCCACCGGCGGCTCCGGAACCTGGACGGCGCATGTGGTCGGCGACCACCTGTACGCCACCTGGTCCGGCAAGCTCTTCCGCTTCTCGGTGCCCAAGGCGTAGCCCGTGCCCGTCGCAGGCACACGGCCTACTCCACGAACAGCCCCCGCGCCGCCGCCCGTACGTCGAACTCCTCCAGGCGGGCCTGCGCGTCGGGGAGGCCGTCGCACATCGCCTCCAGGAGGACCCGGCCGAGGAGCATCGGTGCGCAGGCCGTGTCGAAGGCGAGGCCCGTGCCGACCGCGGCCGGCAGGAGGAGGTCGGAGTGGGCGGCCACGGGGGCGAACGCGGAGTCGGCGACGGTGACGACCGTCAGGCCCGCCGACCGGGCGTAGGCGAGCGCGTCGACGACCTCGCGGGGGTGGCGGGGCAGCGCGAAGCAGAGGAGGGCGGTGGCGCCCGCGCGGACCGCCGCGTCGACGCGGTCGGCCAGCATCGTGCCGCCCTCGTCGAGGAGCCGCACGTCGGGGTGGACCTTGGCGGCGAAGTACGAGAAGCCGTACGCCTGCGAGGCGGCGGCCCGCAGTCCGAGGACGGGCAGGGGCCGGGATGCGGCGAGGAGCCGTCCGGCCCGCTCCACGGGTGCCGGGTCGGCGAGGACCTCGGCGAGGTGCCGGAGGTTCTCGATCTCCGCCTCGACGGCCTGCTGGTACTCGTTCGCCAGGGTCTTGGCCGACGTCTCGGGGGGTGCCACGTCCCGCAGGTGCCTGCGCAGGGCCGGGTAGCCGTCGAAGCCGAGGGCGACGGCGAAGCGGGTGACCGAGGGCTGGCTCACCCCGGCGAGCTCGGCCAGCTCCACGCTGGACAGGAAGGGCGCGTCGGCGGCCCTGCGCACCATGCAGTGCGCGATGCGCCGCTGGGTGGGTGTGAGCCGGTGGCCCTCGAAGAGCACTTGCAGTCGCGCGGCAGGGCTGTCAGTCATGCCGTCCCCCTCAGGATGTCCGTACCCGCAGTCGTCCCGGCGCCGAGTTCCGACCAGAGCCGGGTGAACCGGTCGAGGAGTCCCGCCGCCGCCGTCACATCATCCGTCAGCGGCCGGTCCGCGATCTCCGCTTCGAGCACGGAGTCGGCGAGTGCGAAGGCGCGGGCGAGCGGCGTCGCCGGGTCGAGGCGCAGCTCGCGCTGTCTCAAGGCCCTTACGGCCGCGACCAGTTCGCAGCCCACCACCATGCGGTACGCCGCGCAGGCGCGCAGGGTCTGGCGGGCGGCGAGCGAGGCGAAGCTGGCCTGCTCCTCGACGCCGCGGGAGAGCACCGCGTGGCCGAGGGAGGCGGGCGCGGAGAAGGCCCGCAGGTCGCCGAGGGCGGCCCCGGCCGCGTATTCGAGGATCATGACGCCCGACGAGGCGGGTTCCCCGTCGGCGAGGAAGGGCCGCAGGCGGGTGAAGGCCGGTTCGTTGAGCGTGGAGAGCCGCGAGGTGGACAGGCGGGCCGCCTGGGTCACCGCGAGCCTGAAGTGGTCGAGGGCCAGGGCGAGTTGGGCGAGGTAGAAGCCGCCGTGGTGGTAGGCCGCCAGATCGTCCGGTGAGATCAGGGGGTTCTCGGCGGCGGCGTTGATCTCGACGGCGAGGACCTCCTCCAGGGCGTCCGCCGCGTCGTGCGCGGGCCCGTGGATCTGCGGCACGCAGCGGAAGCCGTAGGGGTCCTGGATGCGGCCGAGGGGCGGCGTGGGCCGGTCGGGGGCGCCGAGGAGGCGCCGCATGCGCTCGGCGACCGCGTAGGAGCCGGGGTGGCGGCGCGCCTCGTGGACGGGCAGCGCGTACGCCTCGTACGACCCGTCGACCGCCATCAGGGACAGCGCGGCGACCACCTGGGTGGCGCCGATCAGGCCGCGCAGTTCGTGCAGGGCGAGCGCGGACTGGCCGAGGGTGAGGGCGTTGCTGCTGATCAGGGCGAGGGCGTCGTTGTTGTCGAGGGGCTGGGGTGCCGGGGGCGCCCCGCTCCCCCGCCAGGGGTGTTCGCCCGCGAGCGCGAGGCCCAGCTGGGCGAGGGCGGCGATGTCGCCGGTGCCGACCGAGCCGAATTCGTTGACCGTGGGGTACGCGCCGGTCTCCAGGGCTTCGCAGAGCGCCGTGACGACGCTCGGGCGCAGGCCGGCGCCGCCGGCGAGGAGCTGGTTGGCGCGGACGGCGAGCATGGCGCGGACCTGCCGGGCCGGGAGTTCGGCGCCGATGGCTCCGGCGTGCGAGCGGAGCAGTCGCAGGCCGTGATCGGCGGCCGCCTCGGTGGGCACGTCCTCATTCCGGTTGGCGCCGACTCCGGTGGAGCGGCCGTAGACGCGGCCCCAGGCGGCGATCTCCCGCGCGGCGTTCCAGGAGTTCTCGGCGCGCTTCATGCCGTCGGTGGCGGGCACCGGCCGGGCGCCCGATTCGGCCAGGCGTACGACGTCTGCGACCATCATTCCCCGGCCGTCGAGGACGACGACCGCTTCCCTGCCGTCGGTCGCCGTGTCCACGATACGAGACGACTTCACGCGCATTCCCTCCTCAACCGGACGTCCTGTCTTGCCCTGCGGCCACTTGTTACCGGCGATTTACGCGGGGCGCGCCGAAACCTATTGACAACTTATTCAGACAGCGAGAACTCTGCATGACGATATACAGCCGGGCAAGGGACTCCACATGATCCAATTCGATACGGTCCACAAGCGCTTCCCGAACGGCACCACAGCGGTCCACGACCTCACCCTGGACATGCCCGAAGGCGGCGTGACCGTCCTCGTCGGATCTTCCGGTTGCGGCAAGACGACGACCCTCCGCATGATCAACCGCATGATCGACCCGACCTCCGGGACGATCCGGGTCGGCGGCCGCGACGTCCTCGAACAGGACGCGGCCGCACTGCGCCGCTCCATCGGCTACGTCATCCAGCAGTCCGGCCTCTTCCCGCACCGCACCGTCCTCGACAACGTCGCCACGGTGCCGCTGCTGCTCGGCTGGGGCCGCAGGAAGGCGCGGGCGCGGGCGGCGGAGCTCCTGGAGACGGTCGGCCTCGCCCCCGACGCCGGGAAGCGCTACCCGCACCAGCTCTCCGGCGGCCAGCAGCAGCGCGTCGGCGTGGCCCGCGCACTCGCCGCCGACCCGCCGGTCCTCCTCATGGACGAACCGTTCGGCGCGGTCGACCCGGTGGTCCGCACCCAGCTCCAGGACGAACTGCTCCGCCTCCAGCGGGAGTTGTCCAAGACCATCGTCTTCGTCACGCACGACATCGACGAGGCGGTGCGGCTCGGCGACCGCATAGCCGTCTTCCGCACCGGCGGGCACCTCGTGCAGTGCGCCGAGCCCGCCGAGCTGCTCGCCCGCCCCGCGGACGACTTCGTCGCGGACTTCCTGGGCGCGGAGCGCGGCCTGAAGCTCCTCTCCCTGTCCACGCTGTCGGGCGTCCCGCAGGGCCCCGCGCCGGACGGCGGCGCGTGGACGCTCCGCCTGGACGCGGCGGGGGCCCCGCTGGCCTGGCGGCACAAGGACGGTGACGCGGCGGACGTTCCCGTACGCCCGCTGCGCGACACGGACTCGCTCCTCGCCGCGCTCGACGAGTCCCTGTCCGCTCCGACCGGCCTCGTCGCCCGCGTCGACGCGGAGGGCCGCCTGACGGGGGTGACGTCGCGGGACGCCATCCACGACGGCGCGGGCGCGGCCCACGAGCGGGGTCGTTCCGTCCGCGGGCCGGTGGGGGCCGGCCGCGCACTTCCCCGCGCCCCTGAGTCGTCCACCTCGTCCGGCGCCGCTGAGGCGCCCCTGGAAGGGGCGCGGGGAACTGCGCGAGCAACCACGAGCGACCCGCACCCGCCAAAAGCCCCCTCAGCGGCGCCGGGCGAGGCGGCCCAGTCAGGGGCGCGGGGAACTGCGCGACAAGCCCAGAACGACCCGCACCCGCCAGGGGACCGCCCGGGGCAGACGGGGCCGCGCACCACGGACGACCCCGGCCGCACGGACGACGAGGCCGCAGCCCCCCGCACCACAGCGGAGCGCACCCCATGACCGTCGACTGGTCGTGGATCGCCGACCACACCGACGACCTCACCGCCCTCACCCTCTCCCACCTCCAGGCCGCCCTCTCCGCCGTCGGCCTCGGGCTGCTGATCTCGCTCCCCCTCGCCGTCCTCGCGCACCGCGTCCGCCCCCTCCGAGGACTCCTCCTCGGGCTCTCGAACGTCCTGTTCACGATCCCGTCCATCGCGGTCTTCGTGCTGCTCCTGCCGGTCAGCGGACTCACCCGCACCACCACCGTCATCGGCCTGACGGTCTACACGCTCGTCGTGCTGCTGCGGAACACCGTCGAGGGCCTGGACTCCGTCCCGGCCAAGACGAAGGAAGCCGCGAAGGCCATGGGCACCCGGCCCCTGCGCACCCTCCTCACCGTGGAGCTGCCCCTCGCCCTCCCCGTGATCATGGCGGGCGTACGGATCGCGACGGTCATGTCGATCTCCCTCGTCTCCGTGGCGACGTACATCGGCGACGGCGGTCTCGGGCAGCTCTTCACGGACGGCTTCCAGCGCGACTTCCCCACCCCGGTCATCGCCGGCGTGGTCCTCACGCTGCTCCTCGCGCTCGTCGCGGACGCGCTGCTCGTCACCCTCCAGTACGTCCTGACGCCCTGGACCCGCCGCCGGAGGAGTGCCTGACCATGTACGAACTCTTCAAGGACCTCGGCGCCTGGCTGGTCAGCGGCGAGCAGTGGACCGGGCCCGACGGCATCGGGCACCGCCTCGCCGAGCACCTCCAGTACTCGCTGCTCGCGACGCTCGTCGCGGCCGCCATCGCGCTGCCGCTCGGCCTGCTCATCGGGCACACCGGGCGCGGCGCCTTCGTCGCCATCAACCTGGCCTCCTTCGGCCGGGCGCTGCCCACCGTCGGACTCGTCGTCCTCGTCTTCCTCGCCAGCGGGCTGTCGATGTGGCCCGTCTACATCGCGCTCGTCGCGCTCGCGGTCCCGTCCATCGTCACCAACACGTACGCGGGCATGACCGCCGTCGACCCCGACGTGAAGGACGCGGCGCGCGGCCAGGGCATGCGCGCCCACCAGGTGCTGTGCCAGGTCGAACTGCCGCTCGCGCTGCCGCTGATCATGACGGGGCTTCGGCTCGCGCTGATCCAGGTCGTCGCGACCGCCACGATCGCCGCGTACGTCTCCTTCGGCGGCCTCGGCCGGTACGTGTTCGACGGCCTCGCCCAGCGCGACCTGGTCCAGGTGCTCGGCGGCGCCGTGCTCGTGGCCCTCGTCGCCGTCGTACTCGATCTCGCCCTCTCGGCCCTCCAGCGCGCCCTCTTCCGCCACCGTCCCGCCAAGCAGGCCTAGGAGTTCCCACCATGAACCGCAGAACCCTCCTCGGCGGGCTCCTCGCCACCGCCTCCGTCCCCGCGCTCGCCGCGTGCAGCGGCGGCATCACCTCCCTCGACGGGGGAGGTTCCGGCGGCGGTGGCGGCGGCTCCAGCAAGGGCGGCGTCACCATAGGCACCGCCAACTTCACGGAGAACCAGGTCCTCGGGTACCTCTACGCGGCCGCGCTGGAGGCGGCGGGTGTGAAGACCAGCGTCCGGCCAAACCTCGGCACCCGCGAGATCCTCATCCCCGCCCTCAAGGGCGGCGACATCGACCTGCTGCCCGAGTACCAGGGCGCCCTCCTGCACTATCTGGACCCCCGGGCGAAGGCCACGGAGGAGGGCGAGATGCAGAACGCCCTCGCCATGCGCCTCCCGCGCGGCCTGCAGATCCTCCCGTACGGGCGCGCGGAGGACTCCGACGCGTTCGTCGTCACGCGCGAGACGGCGAAGGAGTACGGCCTCAAGTCCCTCGCCGACCTCGCGAAGCACAACGGCAAGCTGGTCATCGGCGCCGCACCCGAGGTGAAGAAGCGCACCGTGGGCGCGGTCGGCCTCAAGGACGTGTACGGCGTGGAATTCGAGGAGTTCAAGTCCCTGGACTCGTCGGGGCCGCTGGTCAAGGGCGCCCTGCGCAAGGGCGACGTCGACGTCGCGAACCTCTTCACCACCGACACCGACATCGCCGCCGAGAAGTGGGTCGTCCTCACCGACCCCAAGAACCTCATCCCCGGCCAGCACATCGTCCCGCTCATCGCCGACCGCAAGGCCGACTCGACGGTCCGCAAGGCGCTCGCCCGCCTCGGCGCCCTCCTGACGACCGAGCAGCTCACCGAGCTCAACCGCCTGGTGGACAAGGACAAGAAGGACCCGGAGGACGTCGCGGGCGACTGGGCCGCCCGCCACGGAATAGCCAAGAAGCAGGCCGCGCAGCAAAGGAGTTGACGGGCATGGCAGCTGAAGACCTGGTGGAGCGGCGCTCCATCGACGTCGTCCCCGACGATGAACGGCACGGCACCGCGTTCAGCCAGTTCACGCTCTGGCTCGGCGCCAATCTGCAGATCACCGCGGTCGTCACGGGCGCCCTCGCCGTCGTCTTCGGCGGCGACGTGGTGTGGTCGCTCGCCGGCCTCGTCCTCGGCAATCTGCTGGGCGGCGCGGTGATGGCCCTGCACTCGGCGCAGGGCCCGAAGCTCGGCCTGCCGCAGATGATCCAGTCGCGGGCCCAGTTCGGCGTGAAGGGCGCGGTCGTCCCGCTGCTCCTCGTCATCCTCATGTACGTCGGGTTCTTCGCGAGCGGCAGCGTCCTCGCCGGACAGGCGACGGCCGAGCTGACGCACACGAACGACACCACGGGCATCGTCCTGTTCGCCGCCGTCACGGCGGTCATGGCGGCGGTCGGCTACCGCGTCATCCACGCGCTCGGCCGGGTGGCGAGCGTGATCTGCGCGCTCGCGTTCGTCTACCTCGGCATCCGGCTCGCCGCCCGCGTCGACGTCGGGGCGCTGCTCGGCGACGCCCGCTTCGACCTGCCGATGTTCCTGCTCGCCGTCTCCCTGTCGGCGTCCTGGCAGCTCGCGTTCGGTCCGTACGTCGCGGACTACTCGCGCTATCTGCCGCGTACGACATCGGCGAAGGCCACGTTCTGGTGGACGCTGTCCGGGTCGGCGATCGGCTCGCAGTGGTCCATGACGTTCGGGGTGCTGGTGGCGGCCAGCGCGGGGGACGCCTTCCTCGCCCACCAGGTCGGCTACGTCGTCGGCCTCGGCGGCACCGGCCTGATCGCCTCCTTCCTGTACTTCGTGATCGCGCTCGGCAAGCTGACCATCAACGTGCTCAACACCTACGGCGGCTTCATGTCCATGGTCACCAGCATCAGCGGCTTCCGGGAGCAGCGGGTCCTCGGGGCGCGCGGGCGGGCCGCGTACATCGCCGTGATCATGGTGGCGGGCACGGCGGTCGCACTGCTCGGCAAGGACAGCTTCCTGGCGTCCTTCAAGGACTTCCTGCTGTTCCTGCTGACCTTCTTCACGCCCTGGTCGGCGATCAACCTGGTCGACTACTACCTGATCTCCCGCGAGCGGTACGACATCCCCGCCCTCTTCGACCCGCACGGCCGCTACGGCGCCTGGCGCTGGGACGCCCTGACCGTCTACGGCGTGGGCCTCCTCGCCCAGCTCCCCTTCCTCGTCACGCACTTCTACACGGGCCCGCTCGTCGATCCGCTGGGCGGCGCCGACATCTCGTGGATCGTGGGGCTCGTGGTGCCCGCAGTCCTTTACTGGTCCCTGGCCAGGCGCAACCCGCCCGCCCCTGGGGCTGGGGCCCGGGCGGAAAGGGGGGCTAGCCCCAGCGCGAGGGCGACCCCGGCGCCGTAACGTAAGCGGCTATGGAAGCCCGTGACGCGGAACTCAAGAAGGAACTCGACGCCACCCTGCACGCCCGCAGGGAGCTCGGCGAAGAGTACGACTCCGCCTTGGTCGACTCGTTCCTCGGGAAGGTCGAGCAGCGCCTGGACGGCACGATCGACCGCCGCCTGCGCCGCCACCTGGCCGAGCAGCAGATGGTCGTCGCCCGGGGCGCCCGCTCCCCCGGCAGCCCCGTGGACTCCTGGAGCGAGCGCTTCGGCTTCGGCGTCATCTCGCTGGTCCTCGCGATCCCGCTCTCCGCGATCGCCGCCGCCAGCGCCGGTCTGACCGGCCTCTTCATCTCCTGGGCCGGCATCCTCGGCGTGAACGCGGTGCACGGACTGCGCGGCACGTCCTTCGTGCGCCGCCGCGACGAGCGCCCCTCGGAGTGGGACGCCTGAACCCTTCATGTGCGGGCCGGTGGCGGTTCGGGCTTGGGGAACATCGGTACAGCGGCGGTCCCCGTGCTCGGCGAGTGCCCGCAGACGCCGGCGACGCCGGGGGCCAGGCCCTTGCGCTTGCAGGTGGAATGACGCACCGACGTCACCCCACGTGAGACATCCTCTTAGCCGAACTTCACCGAACCGGCGCTGAACCAGCTTCTCTCGTACCCCCACATCGGGGTGATGTGGGCACCGGGGGGCAGCGTGTTGGACGCACCGTTGCAGTGGGGCCCGGTGTATTCCGTTGCTGTGGTGTCGGTGCGATTGGCCCTCCAAGCGGCACCCTCATAGCCGGTATCGGGTCCCACGAGCGTGTAGCACTGTCCGTCGACCGGATCGGTGAGGGTGATGTCCATGCCCTTCGCGTTGCTGAAGCTTGCTGTGCCCGTAGCTGCTTGGGCGGGCGCGGCCGTGAGGGTCAGGGCAACGAGGGGCGTGAGAGCCAGGGCGCCGAGGGTGGTGAGTGAGCGTCGCAAGGAACTCTCCATATGCGTTTGCGTGATTACATACTGTGACCGACGCCTCAATCTACCAATGCCGGCCGAGGCGTTCCTGGACCTCGCACGCGCGCCGTTCCGCGCCGACGCACTCCTGACACATGCCTTGACACACGCCTACGGGCGGGCGAGCCGGCCGGGGTGGAGGCGCGGAAGCTGCAGCGGCCGAGGAGGTTCGGGTCGGGTCGTGTGCTTTTAGGGGGCGCGGGGAACTGCGCGATCAGCCACAGCGCGCCTGCAGCTGAGCAGGCTAGTGGGGGAGCGGTGACGGCTCCGGGGCGTGGATGCGGCGGCGGCGACGGCGTTTGAGGAGGGCCCATGGGCCCCGCGGGCCCGTGGGCATGGCGGCGGTGACCTCCGTACCGCCCTCCGAAGCCGCCTGCGCCGCCGCCCGCGCCACCGGCAGGAACCCCTCGCGGCGCGAGACGTCCGGGCGCTCCTCCTCCGGCCACAGGCCCAGCGCCGCGCACAGCGTGGGAAGGACCGCCATCGCCGCCGTCGCGTACCCCTCCGCGGAGGGGTGGTAGCGGTCGGGGCCGAACAGCTCCCGCGGGTGCGCCGCGAACTCGGGACCGAGCAGGTCGCCCAACGACACCGTCCGCCCGCCCTGCTCCACGACACCGATCGTCTGCGCCGCGGCCAGCTGCCGCGAGACGTGCCGGGCCAGCCACCGCAGGGGCTGGTAGACGTTCTCGACCGTGCCCAGGTCGGGGCAGGTGCCGACGACGACCTCCGCACCCGCCGTACGGAGCCTGCGCACCGCGGCGGAGAGATGGCGCACCGACCGCGTCGGCGGCATCCGGTGCGTCACGTCGTTCGCGCCGATCATGATCACGCAGACGTCCGGCACCCACGTCGGGTCCGACAGGATCAGCGTCACCTGCCGGTCCAGGTCGTCCGACTGGGCGCCGGGCAGCGCCACGTTCCGCAGATCGACGGGCCGCTCCGCGACCGCGGCGAGCCCGGAGGCGAGCAGCGCCGCCGGGGTCTGCCTGGCCCGGTGCACGCCCTGCCCCGCCGCCGTGGAGTCCCCGAGCATGGCGAACCGCACCGGTTCGGGGGAGTCGGCGCGGGCAGGACGGGCGAACGCCCCGCCGTACCGGCCGTCCGCCCGCGGTGGATCCACGTGCCCGCCATTGCCCACGTTCCGCTTCGCCAGCTGTACCTCGGCCAGCACGACGCCCACCGTGGCGGCGCCGAGCAGCCCGATGCCTCCGCCGCCGTACGCCGCGCCCGCGGCGATCCGCCGCGCCACCCTCGCCCTCGACATGCCCTGCAGCCACCTCCTCGTGCCGTACCGGTTCGTACGGCCGTACATCCACTCATTGCCCCGTAAGCACGGTCGGCCAATCGTGAGGGGAGGTGAACGGATGAGGCGGCCCCTTAGGCTGACCGCACCAATTCGTCGCACTACATCGCAGCCCGGAGACAACGGTGCAATTCCACGACTCGATGATCAGCCTCGTCGGCAACACCCCGCTCGTGAGGCTCAACAACGTGACCGCGGGCATCCAGGCGACCGTCCTGGCCAAGGTCGAGTACTTCAATCCCGGCGGTTCCGTGAAGGACCGCATCGCGCTGCGCATGATCGAGGCGGCCGAGCAGAGCGGGGAGCTGAAGCCCGGCGGCACCATCGTCGAGCCCACCTCGGGCAACACCGGGGTCGGCCTCGCCATCGTGGCCCAGCAGAAGGGCTACAAGTGCATCTTCGTCTGCCCCGACAAGGTGTCCCTCGACAAGATCAACGTGCTGCGCGCGTACGGCGCCGACGTGGTGGTCTGCCCCACCGCCGTCGACCCCGAGCACCCGGATTCGTACTACAACGTCTCCGACCGGCTCGTACGCGAGACGCCCGGCGCCTGGAAGCCCGACCAGTACAGCAACCCGAACAACCCGCTCTCCCACTACCACTCCACGGGCCCCGAGCTGTGGGAGCAGACGGAGGGGAAGATCACCCACTTCGTGACGGGCATCGGGACCGGCGGCACCATCTCCGGCACGGGCAACTATCTGAAGGAGATCTCCGGCGGCAAGGTCACCGTCGTCGGTGCCGACCCCGAGGGGTCCGTGTACTCGGGCGGCTCCGGGCGGCCCTACCTCGTCGAGGGCGTCGGTGAGGACTTCTGGCCGACGGCGTACGACCGCAACGTCACCGACGAGATCATCGCCGTGTCCGACAAGGACTCCTTCCAGATGACCCGGCGGCTCGCCAAGGAGGAGGGGCTGCTCGTCGGCGGGTCCTGCGGCATGGCCGTCGTGGCGGCGCTGCGGGTCGCGGAGCGGCTCGGCCCGGACGATGTCGTGGTCGTCCTCCTGCCGGACTCCGGCCGCGGCTACATGAGCAAGATCTTCAGCGACGAGTGGATGAACGACTACGGCTTCCTGGAGGAGGCCGGCGACCAGCCGCGCGTCGGCGACGTGCTGGGCCGCAAGGAGGGCGGCGAGCTGCCCTCGCTGGTCCACATGCACCCCGAGGAGACGGTCGGGGAGGCGATCGAGGTGCTTCGCGAGTACGGCGTCTCGCAGATGCCGATCGTCAAGCCGGGCGCCGGCCACCCCGACGTGATGGCCGCCGAGGTCATCGGCTCGGTCGTGGAGCGGGAGCTGCTCGACGCGCTCTTCACGCAGCGCGCCTCGCTCTCCGACCCGCTGGAGAAGCACATGTCGGACCCGCTGCCGCAGGTCGGCTCCGGTGAGCCGGTGGCGGACCTGATGTCGGTGCTCGGCCGCGCCGACGCGGCGATCGTCCTGGTCGAGGGCAAGCCGACCGGTGTCGTGAGCCGGCAGGACCTCCTCGCGTTCCTCGCGGGGCAGCAGTCCCAGTGAGGCAGTGAGGAACTTCTCCGAAGCGGTACGAGGGTGTCATGTGCGCGCAGCACCCGCTTAACACGGCTGCGGCACATTGGTCGTTGTCGGCGTCAGGAACTCCGGAGCGGCTCCCGGATCCGCGGACGCCCGGACGTGGCCCGGCTCTGACCCGGCCCACGTCCCTCGCGGGGACCGCCGTCGTCCCGCCCCCTGGGCAGCGCCCGGGGGTGCGGCGGTCCCCGCGCTGACATCCCGCTGCGCGGGGCGATTGCACTCCACCTCAGCCCGCCCCGCTCTGGGCGGGCCGCCCGAGTCTGGGTGGCACACCTCGCCAAGCCCCGAGGGGGGACGCTTGCAGGGGCGCGGGGAACTGCGCGACCAGCCCCCACCGACCCGCAGAAGAGAAACACACCCCTCCCGCCCCGGACCCCGCGGCCTGAGCGCCCGCTTAGAAATGCGTCCCGCGTCACACCCCCCACCCGATGACCGATAGCGATACGTGCAGGTAACTTCCCAGAGAGCCCTGCCCAACCCTTCGCCTCGTCACTGGAGCGTCCTGATGCCCGAAGCCGTGATCGTCTCTGCCGCCCGCACCCCGATCGGCCGCGCCTTCAAGGGCTCGCTGAAGGATCTGCGTCCGGACGACCTGACCGCCACCATCATCGAGGCCGCCCTCGCCAAGGTCCCGGAGCTGGACCCCAGGGACATCGACGACCTGATGCTCGGCTGCGGCCTGCCCGGCGGCGAGCAGGGGCACAACCTCGGCCGCATCGTGGCCGTACAGCTGGGCATGGACCACCTCCCGGGCTGCACGATCACCCGGTACTGCTCCTCCTCCCTCCAGACCTCCCGCATGGCGCTGCACGCCATCAAGGCCGGAGAGGGCGACGTCTTCATCTCCGCCGGCGTCGAAATGGTGTCGCGGAGCGTGAAGGGCACCAGCGACGGGCTGCCCGACACCCACAACCCCCTCTTCGCCGACGCCGAGGCCCGCACCGCGGCCGTCGCCGGGACCGAGGGGTCGACCTGGCACGACCCGCGTGAGGACGGCCTGCTCCCGGACGCGTACATCGCGATGGGCCAGACCGCCGAGAACCTGGCCCGCGCCAAGGGCGTCACCCGCCAGGACATGGACGAGTTCGGCGTCCGCTCGCAGAACCTCGCCGAGGAAGCCATCAAGAACGGCTTCTGGGAGCGCGAGATCACCCCGGTCACCACCCCCGACGGCACCGTGGTCAGCAAGGACGACGGGCCGCGCGCGGGCGTCACCATGGAGGGCGTGCAGGGCCTCAAGCCCGTCTTCCGCCCCGACGGCATGGTCACGGCGGGCAACTGCTGCCCGCTCAACGACGGCGCCGCCGCCCTCGTCATCATGAGCGACACCAAGGCCCGCGAGCTGGGCCTGACCCCGCTCGCCCGCATCGTCTCCACCGGCGTCACCGGCCTCTCCCCCGAGATCATGGGCCTCGGCCCGGTCGAGGCGTCCAAGCAGGCTCTCCGCCGCGCCGGGCTCACCATCGACGACATCGACCTCGTCGAGATCAACGAGGCCTTCGCCGCGCAGGTGATCCCCAGCTACCGCGACCTGGGCATCGACATCGACAAGCTCAACGTCAACGGCGGCGCCATCGCCGTCGGCCACCCCTTCGGCATGACGGGCGCCCGCATCACCGGCACGCTCATCAATTCCCTCCAGTTCCATGACAAGCAGTTCGGCCTGGAGACGATGTGCGTCGGCGGCGGCCAGGGCATGGCGATGGTCATCGAGCGCCTCAGCTAGGGCCCGTCCCAGGCCCCTGGATCACTTCGTGACCCAATCTCCCCCAGGATGTGACCTATCTCCTGGGGGAGATATATCTGCCCAGCTCAGGGGGGTTCCGTGGCGGCACACCGGGCCGAAAGACCTGTCCAGTTCGTGACGTAATGCACTGACAGGTGGATCGTGCAGGCTTCAAGCTGATGTAGGAAGTCGGGGGTCGACTTGAAACCGGGAGTACGTCAGTGAGCGCCTTGCCTCTTGCCCTGCTGCTCTCCACGGCCGCTGCCACGGCCGTGGGCGTCGCCGCCCTGCACGCGGTGCACGGCCTGCGCAAGCAGATCGCCGAGATCACAGCCCTGCACGCCGAGCAGGCCGAGCAGCGTGCCACCAGCGGCCCGCACCCGACGGTGCCTGCCGCCCGCACCACGGTGGACACCGACGAGATACGCGCGGCCGTGACCGAGGCGCTCGCCGAGGAGCGGGAGCGGGAGCTCGCCGAGGCCCGCGCCTTCTGGGCCGCCCAGGAGGCCCGTGAGGGCTCCGAGGGGCCCTCGCTGCTCAGCGGCCTTCCCGGCATCCCCGACAGCATCGCCGACGAGCTGTTCCTGCCGCGCCAGGCCGACTTCGCGGGCCTGGAGTCCGACAGCCTGGAGCCGGTGATCGAGCCCTTCGCCGATCCCGCGGGCACCGACGAGTTCGCCGGCGGCACCTCCCTGGACGGGGTCCACGGCGGAGACTCCCCTGAGCTGGCCGCCGCCCGCCGCCGCCACCCCTCGCACCCGGACTTCGTGCCGGTGCAGACCCCGGCCCCCGACGGCAACAGCGACCACGAGCGCACGGTGGAGTGCCTCGAAGAGCTCGCCGCAGCCCGCACCGCCCTCGCCGACGTCCGGCCGGGCCCGCTGGGCACCCTGGACGTGTACGTCTTCGCGGACGGTACGACGCTGTGCATGACGCCCGGCCACCGCGAGACGGCGGAACTCCTCGCCACCGCGCTGCGCGAGGGCAGGACCCCGTTCCTGCTGGGCGGCTCCGGCATCTCCGGCGCGTACGCCCTGACCTTCGAGTGCGGCACCGACAACATCTACATCCTGGCCGACCGCGTCATCGCGTCCGTCTGAGGCCGCGGGAGCACCGCGCGGGCCCCACGGGACCGTGTCCTAGACCCCGGCCCGCTTCTGCGCCTCCTCCACGAGGCGCAGCACCCGCTCCAGCTCCTCGGCGTCCGTCAGGACGAGGGCCAGGTCCCGGCCGGCGACGGTGATCTGGTCGGCGGCGGCGAACATCCCGGCGTCCGGCATCTCCCGCGGTGGGGTCCCCGGCTCCTCGATGTGCTGCGCGAGCACCGCCAACTCCCTGGCCAGAGCGAGCGCTTCGGTCGCCGCTCCGCGCTGCAGCCGGCTCTGTGGCGCGGCCCGCAGGCGGTCGGCGAAATGGTCCACTGCGGCTGTCAAAGGCGTCGTATCGAGCACCCCGCGACCCTATGTGCCTTTACGGGACTGTTGCCAACGCTCCGGCGCTCAGGCACGGTGTCGTGAAGGACGGAACACATCGCGACGCGTCCGGAGGCGCCGATGTCACAAGTCTTCTCCGAGGAGACCCACCGCAACCTGCTCGCCCGAATCCCCCATTGCACCGGTCGTGAAGTCTCCGACTGGCTCCGCGCCGTGGACGAAGGACCCTCTCTCTTCCGCTTCGAGGAGAAGGTCAGCTGGCTCCGCGCCGAACACAACCTCGCGTACGGCCACGCGAAGGCGATCATCCACGAGTACGACCTCAGGCGGGCCGCCCGAAAATTCCTCTGACCCCCCACCCACACGGCAGAGGGCCCGCGGACCGTCTCCGGTCCGCGGGCCCCCACATGCCTACTGCTGCCTGCGTCAGTCGTTGCCCGAGAAGATGGCGATCAGGCGCAGGAACACATAGGAAGA
>NZ_JBFAHP010000033.1:0-106117 GCF_040654255.1 Streptomyces sp. NPDC050732 | reverse complement strand
TGTGCGAACGGAGCACCGAGCACACATCGGCGTCTTTGTCCGTGTGCCGCGGCGCAGGGATAGCGAGTACGCACATACCCCCGCGGCCCCGCCCCACAGACGAGCACTAGGCGCAGACCCCGGGCGAGCTCGCACCTACCCCCCGAGGCCCCGCCCCACAACCGAGCCCGAGGCGCAGACCCCGCGGCCCCGCCCCACAGACGAACAGCAGGCGCAGACCCCAGGCGAGCTCACACATACCCCCGCAGCCCCGCCCCCCAGACGAAGCAAAGGCGCAGGCCGCGCCCCATGACGGCCCGCAGGCGCAGACCCCGCCCAAGGCGCCCCGCCAGACCCCGCCCCCATACCCTTGCCCCCATGGACTCGATGATCGACAGGGCGTTCGCGGCGGCGCTGTACGGCGACGGTGACGAAGGTCTGGACACCGGTGCGTCGCTCCTCGCGGCCACCCCCGACGCGGACGCCGACCTGAGCCGCCGCGGCGAGGAGTACCTGCACCGCGCCTGGCACCGAGGCTGGCAGCCCGCCGACATCATGCGCCTCGTCCGCCGCGACCTGGACGACCCCCACGTACGCCTGACCGCCACCCTGATCCGCTCCGAGACCAGCCGCTACGCCCACCTCCCGCCCCGCTGGCCCGCCCAGCTGGCGGACCTCGGGCCGGCGGCGGACGCGGAGGGCCGGCCCGCCCAGGACCGCTTCACCCGCGCCACCACCCACCTCCAGCTCTACCGCCTCCTGCTCCGCCTCCCCTCGCTCGAACCGGCAGGCCCCCCACCCGGCGACACCGTCCCCGGCCCGGTGCAGGGCGAGCCCCGCACGCTCACCCGTATCCGCGCCCTGCTCGCCAAGGCCGAGGCGACCGGCTTCCCGGAGGAGGCCGAGGCGCTGACCGCCAAGGCGCAGGAGCTGATGGCCCGGCACTCGCTCGACGAGGCGCTGCTCGCGGCCCGTACGCACGCGAAGGACGTCCCTGCCGCGTGCCGCGTCGGCGTCGACGCCCCGTACGAGACGGCGAAGGCGATCCTGCTCGACGCCGTCGCCGCCGCGAACCACTGCCGTGCGGTGTGGAACGAGGCGTACGGCTTCTCGACCGTGGTCGGCTTCGAGCCCGACCTGGAGTCGGTCGAGCTCCTCTACACCTCCTTGCTGGTGCAGGGCACCGCGGCGATGACCAAGGCGGAGGCGGGCCAGCGGGCGGCGGGCCGTAAGCGTACGAAGACGTTCCGGCAGTCCTTCCTGATGGCGTACGCGCACCGCATCGGCGGCCGCCTGGACGCGGCGGGTGAACACGCGGTGTCGGAAGCGGCACGGGAGGCCGCCCGGGACACGGCTTCGGGCACGGGTTCGGGGTCCGGCACGGAGACCGACCCCGCCGCCCTGCTCCCCGTACTGGCCGCACGCGACGTCGCCGTCACCGACCACACCGAGCGGATGTTCCCCGAGACGACCACGACGCGGGTGCGGGGCGTGACGGACGCCGAGGGCTGGAACCACGGAACGGCGGCAGCGGACCGCGCCCACGTCGCACACCGGGGCCGGGGCCGGGGCCAGGGCCCGGCGCTGCCGTGAACGGTCGCGAGTAGACGCGAGTAGACGCAAGTAGACGCGACCCACACCCCCGCACCGCGGCGGGACCGGCGGGACCGGCGGGACCCGGGCCCGCTCACGTGCCCAGCACATCACCGAACACCACCGGACCCGACCTGAGCGCGACACCCCCGGCCCCGGCCCGCCCCCTCCCTCCCACCCACCCTCCTCGCCCCATATGCCCCGTATCATCACAGAGTGACCTGGCTCCGCGCGCTGAAAGAGACAGCTCGCTCGGGGCTGACCGTCGAGCGCAAACGCCTTGAGCCGCTGGTCGCCCTGCGCGGCGCCGCCGGCCTGGCGATCATCATCGGCGTCAGCCTCACCCTGTTCGGCCCGGCGGTGGCCGCGAGCTCCGCGTTCGGGGCGTTCCAGGCGGCCATCGCCACGTTTCAGCGCAGCTGGCGCCCCCGCCCGGAGCTCGCCCTCGCCTCCGGGACCAGCCTTGCCGTCTCGACCTTCCTCGGTTACCTCACCGGCTCCCACCTGCTCCTCTTCCTCGCGCTCCTCTGCCTCTGGACCTTCCTGGCCGGGCTGAGCTGGGCGGCGGGCCCCACGGTCGGCATCATCGCGTCGTCCAACGTGGCGATCATGCTGGTGACGGTCACGATCCCCACCTCGGTCACCGCGGCGGCGGGCCACGCGGCGATGATGGTCGTCGGCGGCTGTGTGCAGGCGGCGCTGGTGATCCTCTTTCCGGTACGCAGATGGGGCGCCCACCGGGACGCGCTGGCCGACGCGCTGGCCGCCGAGGCGGACTACGCCCGCAGGCTCCGCCACGACCCGGTGGCCGCGTTCGACCCGGAACCCCTGATGGCGGCGCGCGACGCGGCGACGATCACCCCGCGCCAGGCGCGCACCCGCCCCGCGGAGCTGCACGGCGCGCGAGGAGTCGCCGAACGCATCCGTCCGGTGCTGGCCTCCCTGGCGGACCCGGCGGTCGGCGTACCGCCGGAGGGCAAGGAGCGGGACAGGGTCCGCGAACTCCTCGGTGCGGCGGGCACGGTCCTGGACGCGGCGGCCCGGGCGATCCGCCACGGCGCCCCGGTCCAGATCTCCCCGGCGGCCCTGGCCGCCCTCAAGACCCCCGACACCGGCGCGATCCTCACGGGCCCGGCCTACCGGGCGGCGACCCGCCTGCGCGCCCTGCTGAAAGACGTCCTGGAAACAGCAGGCAACACACAACCCCCACCCACCCCGACCCCCACCCCAGCCCCCACCCCAACCCCCGACCCACCTGCCACCCCCGCAGAGCCCCCCGCCCCCGAGGAGCCCCCGACCCCCACGACTCACCCCACCCCCACGACTCACCCCACCCCCCTCCTCCGCCCCAGCCTCTTCGCCCTCGTGCCCGCCGCCATCCGGGCCGTCCGGGCCGAGTTCAGGCACGATTCGCCGGTGACGCGGCATGCGATCCGGGTCACGGCGGTGGCTGCCGCGGGGTATCTCCTCGGGCACTGGCTGCCCCTCGGGCACGGGTACTGGGCCCCCATGGCGTCCGTCATGGTGATGCGCCCCGACTTCTCCCAGACGTACTCCCGGGCCGTGGCCCGGTTCGGCGGCACCCTCGTCGGTGTCGCCCTCGCCACGGGCCTCGTCCAGCTGGCCCACCCCGGCACGGGGCTGTCCGCCGCGCTCGCGGTGCTCTGCGCCGGGATGATGTACCTGCTGATGCGCACAGGCCAGGTGGCGGCGCAGGCCTGCGTGGCCGCGTACGTCGTGTTCCTGCTCGGCATGGGCGGCCAGCAGTGGACGCAGACCGTCCCTGAGCGCGTGGTCCTGACGCTGCTCGGCGGCGTCCTCGCGATGATCGCGTACGCGGTCTACCCCGCCTGGGAGACCCCGCGCCTGCGCACCCGCCTCGCCGACTGGCTGATCGCGGACGGCCGGTACGCCGCCGCGGTCGTCGACCGCTACGCCCACCCGGCAGGCAAGGCCTGCCCCGACGTGCGTGAGTCCCTGCTCGCGGCCCGCGACGCCCGTATCGCCTGGCAGGAGGCGGTGAACCGGGCGAAGAACGAGCCCGTACGCCACCGCGGCCTGTCCCGCGCCGCGGCCGCCGACGCGGAGGAGACACTCGCCCAACTGGGCCGCGTGGCCATGCTGATGGAGGCGCACCTGCCGGAACGCGGCGACACCCCCGTGCCCGCGGCGGCCCGCCTGGCCGAGGCGCTGCGCAAGTCCACGGAACAGGGCGCGAAGGCGGTGCGCGAACGCCGCGTACCCAAGTGGGACGCGGTCCGTACGGCTCTGGAGGAGTGGGACGGCGAGGGCGTCCCCGACCGGGTGGTCCGCAGGGGAGCGGGTCTGCTCCTGGAGACCCTGGACGAGTTCTCCGACGCCCTGGACACGGCGCCACCGCCGATGCTGGTGGACGGCTCCGCCACGAAGCGGCCGGACGCCGACGGACCGCGGGACCCGGAGGAGGGTCCGGGGCCCACGGCCCGTTGAGACACGCCCGTCAGGGCTGGGGTACGCCGGCCGTGGGCAGCCCATCCGGCAGCTTGCCGCCCCGCGTCTTCAGGAACTCGTCCTGGCCGGCGCCTTCCCAGACGACCTTCATGGACTTGCCGTCCACGGACTCGACACGTCCCTTCGTACGGTCGGCGTTCCCCTTCGGGCACTTGAGGCTGATCACCTGCGAGCCCGCCCGGTCACCCGTGGTGCCGTTGCACAGCACGTCCTCGCCGAGCAGCGTCGCCGTCTTCCCGGTGATGGCGAGGGCGAGCGGCGACCCGTCGGCCGTGGTGACCCACGAACCTTCCAGGCTGCCGCCCTTGCCGGCCGCCCCCTCCGAGCCACCGGAACCGGAACCAGAACCGGAATCGGCATCGGAATCGGACCCGCCGGAAGAGCTCGAACCGGAAGAGCTCGAACCGGCCGCCCCGCGATCCTTCTTGCCGCTACCCCCGTCACCGCCCCCGTCCCCGTCCCCGTCACTCCCGCACCCCGTCAGGACGAGCGCGGCGGCCAGACCGGCCACGACGGCACCTGCATGGACCCGATGGACGTACGCGCGCACTTGAAGTCCCCCTGGAGAGCGGTCCGGTCAAATCGCGCGCCAAGTTACCAGTGCGTCTACCAGGAAGACTTGCGCACGCCAGGGAGATACCCGGCGTGCGCCTGCTCGCGCAGCTTCACCCGCGACAGCCCGAACGCCCCCACGTATCCACGCGGGCGCCCGTCGACGCTGTCCCGGTTGCGTACCCGCGTCGCGCTGGCGTCGCGCGGCTGGCGTGCCAACTCCCGTTGTGCGGCCAGCCGTTCGGCGGCACCCGTACCGGGACGGCGGATGATCTCCTTCAGCTCGGCCCGGCGCGCGGCGTACCGCGCGACGATCACGCGCCGCTGCTCGTTCTTCGCGATCTTGCTCTTCTTGGCCATCAGATCCTCACTCCGCGCGCACGGATCCTGGCGACGGCCGCCTCGATCCCGATGCTGTCGACGGTCTTGATCCCCTTCGTGCTGAGCCGCAGCCGCACGTACCGCCCTTCGCTCGGCAGCCAGTACCGCTTGCGCTGGACGTTGGGGTCGAAGCGGCGGGAGGTCCGCCGGTGGGAGTGGGAGATGTTGTTGCCGAAGCGGGGTTCCGCGCCGGTCAGCTGGCAGTGGGCGGACAAGGTGACGCACCTCTCGGTGGATGGAGAGCGGACGGACGAGGACTCCAGTTGAAAACGGGAGTCATTTTCATATACTAGCCACATGGCCCGCACCGAACACCGCCCCGTCATCAAACTCCGCTCCACGGCGGGAACCGGCTACACCTACGTGACCCGCAAGAACCGCCGTAACGACCCCGACCGCCTCACGCTGCGCAAGTACGACCCGATGGCAGGACGCCACGTCGACTTCCGAGAGGAGCGCTGACCGCCATGCGCAAGGACATCCACCCGCCCTACGGCCCCGTCGTCTTCCGCGACAAGGCCGCCGGCTTCGCCTTCCTCACCCGTTCGACCCTCGCCGGTTCGACCGCGACCAGCGCGAAGACGGTCGAGTGGGAGGACGGCCGTACGTACCCGGTCGTCGATGTCGAGGTCTCGTCCGCGAGCCACCCCTTCTACACGGGCACGGCCCGCGTGATGGACACGGCCGGCCGCGTCGAGCGCTTCGAGCGCCGCTTCGGCAAGCGCTGATGCCGGGCCCGGACCGGCCCGCGCGGGCCGAGGGGGAGGCGTCCCGCAGGGAAACGCCCCGTATGGACGTCGTGATCGTCGCCGGCATCCACGCGGCCGCCCGCAAGGCGGCCGTCGACGATCTGCTCGCCACCGTCCCCGGCAGCGTGGCCCTGCACCACGACCTGTCGACCGCCGTGACGGGCACCGTCGTCCGCACGGTCCGCGACGTCACCGGTGTGCTCTCCACCGGTGACGCCCCGCTGGTCAACGACTGCGCGTGCTGTGCGCTCCGCGAGGACCTCGTGCCCGAGCTGGACCGCCTCGCGGACGCGGGGCTCACCCGGCTCGCGGTCGTCGAGCTGTGGGACTCGGTCGAGCCCAAGGCCATGGCCGAGGTCGTCGCCGCGCACGGCGGCGACGGCCTCGCGCTCAGCGGCGTGGTCACGGCGGTCGACCCCGCCCTGCTCCTGCCCTGCCTCGGCAACGGCGACGACCTCATGGAGGCCGGACTCGCCGCCGCCCCCACCGATCAGCGCACCGTCGCCGACACCTGGGCGCGCCAGCTGGAGTACGCGCCCGTGCTCGCCGTCGCCGACTCCCCGGAGGCCGACGACGAGGACCGCGCCCTGCTCGCCCAGCTCCACCCGACCGCCCGCCAGGTGCTCATCGGGCAGGGTGGCCTGGCCCGTGCCGCGCTCGCCGGATTCGACGTCGAGGCGGCCGCCGCGGCGCAGCATCCGGCCTGTGCGCTGTTGCCGACCGAGGCCGACGCGTGCGGGGTCTCCACCCTCGTATGGCATCGGGAGCGGCCGTTCCACCCGGAGCGGCTCTACAACGCGCTGGAGGACCTGACTTGCGCGGCCGCCCGCAGCCGGGGCCGCTTCTGGCTGGCCGACCACCCGGACACGCTGCTCGGGTGGGACGCGGCGGGCGGCGCGCTCTGCGTCGAGAGCGCCGGGCCGTGGCTGGCCTCGCTGCCGGACGCCGCGTGGGAGATGGTGCCGCCGGTGCGCCGCGCGGCCGCCGCCCTCGACTGGCACCCGGAGCACGGCGACTGCTGCAACCACCTGGTGTTCACCTCGCCGGGCCTGGACCGCGACGGGCTCGAAGAGGTCCTGGAGTCCTGCCTGCTGACGGACGAGGAGTACGCCGCTGGGCGTGACGCCTGGAAACACCTGCCCCCCGCCTTCGACACCCTCCTGGAGGTCTGACCCTTGTCCCCGCGCAAGCCCCCGCGCCCGCAGAAGCCGAAGCCCAACCCCCTGGACCAGGCCGGGATCACGTACGTCGACTACAAGGACACGGATCTCCTCCGGAAGTTCCTCTCGGACCGGGGCAAGATCCGCAGCCGACGGGTGACGCGCGTGACGGCCCAGCAGCAGCGGCAGATCGCCGCGGCGATCAAGAACGCCCGCGAGATGGCGCTCCTGCCGTACGGGACGCCTCGCTGACCTGACCTCGCTCCCTCCCCCTCCCCCCACACCGGCCTTCTGCCGGCGCCCACCCCAGGGTGCCGCGGGAGGCCGGTCCCGTTTCCGAGGGAAAAGGTGAACGAGGGAACAGGGGAACAGGAAAGGCCCGGGATGCGTCTCTCCCTGTGCGAGGGGCCGACAGGCCGACGAGGTATCGACAGCCCGACGAGGTGCCGACAGGGCTGTAATCAGGGGAACACCCCGCGTGCACGTGCATCTGCCCATGCATCCGCATGTGAACACAGCTATGATCCGGGACAGTTGACCACTGCATCTAGAGCCACTCACGGCACCGCACCACCCGGGGAGCGACCTGTGCACCACGCGTTTAACGGCATGGCGGCCACGGAGCTTCACGGGGTGGTCTGGCAGAAGAGCAGGCACAGCAACTCGCAGGGCTCGTGCGTGGAGTTCGCGAAGCTGCCGGACGGCGACGTCGCCGTACGCAACTCGCGCTTCCCGGACGGCCCGGCGCTCGTCTACACGCGCGCCGAGATAGAGGCGATGCTGCTGGGGATGAAGGACGGGGAGTTCGACCACCTGATAGGCGGCTGACCCACTCCCCTCAGCTCAGGCCCACGAGCAGGGCCTTCAACTCAGGCCCTCACCGACTCAGGCCTTCAACCCAGGCGGAACAGCGCCCAGACCACCTTGCCGCGCAGCGCGCCGGCGAGCGGGTGCCAGCCCCAGCTGTCGCTGAACGAGTCCACGAGGAACAGGCCCCGGCCCGACTCCGCCGAGAAGTCGTCGTCGGCGGTGTCGCGCGCGACCGGGCTGTCGTCGCTGGGGTCGCGCACCGCGCACACGAGGCGTGTCGCCCAGTGCATCAGGTGCAGCCGCACGGGCGGCTCCTGTTGGTCGCGCGGGGTGTCCGCGGGCAGCGCGTGCCGCAGCGCGTTGGTGACGAGTTCGGAGACCACGAGCGCGATGTCGTCGAACCTCTCGTCGAGGTCCCACTGGCCGAGCGTCTTCCGGGTGAACTGCCGGGCGCTGCTCACCGCTTCGTAGCGGGCGGGGAGGGCGACGGAGGCCGCGTCGGAGACCGCGGAGGGGTCGATCGGAGGTAGCCCCTGCCTTAACGGCTCGAGCATGGTCGATCCATTCGTCCCCATGCGAGGCACTCCCCGGTTTCGCGGTACGTAGCGATGGAGCGGTGGCGCGGTTGGTCGCCGATGGTGCGGTGGTACGCGGTCGGTACAGCAGTGGCGCGCGGACCATGGTTCCGAATGCGCACAGCAGATGCAAGGGCAGATGCACGTGCACGCGCCGGACTTGGTCGTTCCCGTGCCACTTCTTGCCCATTTCTTCCCACGGATTCTTCTGAGACCTTTCGGAGCCTTTCCGTTTCTGTAACCGGACGTGTACGGCCCGGAGCGTTTAATGGCAGACTGCTGGCTTCCAGTCGATCGGGAGGATTGAGCGAAGTGACCGCAGGCGAGTCGAGCGGCTCGGTGGTACGGCGCATCCTGCTGGGCTCGCAGCTGAGGCGGCTCAGAGAATCCCGCGGCATCACCCGTGAAGCGGCCGGATACTCGATCCGCGCCTCCGAATCGAAGATCAGCCGCATGGAGTTGGGACGGGTGAGCTTCAAGTCCAGGGATGTCGAGGATCTTCTGACGCTCTACGGCGTCACCGACGAGGCCGAGCGCGGCGCGCTCCTCTCGCTCGCCAAGGAGGCCAACCTCACTGGCTGGTGGCACAGTTACTCGGACGTCCTGCCCGGCTGGTTCCAGACATACATCGGCCTGGAGGGCGCGGCCTCGCTCATCCGCGTCTATGAAGTCCAGTTCGTCAACGGCCTGTTGCAGACCGAGGCGTACGCCCACGCGGTCGTCGCGCGCGGCATGAAGGGCGCGAGCAAGGCCGAGATCGAGCGGCGCGTCGCGCTGCGCCTGGAGCGCCAGAAGCTCCTCGCCTCCGAGCACGCGCCCCGCTTCCACTGCGTACTGGACGAGGCAGCGCTCCGACGCCCGTACGGCGACCGGGAGGTGATGAGGGGTCAGATCCAGCACCTCATCGAGATCTCCGAGCGGCCGAACGTCACCCTCCAGGTGATGCCGTTCAGCTTCGGCGGGCACGCGGGCGAGAGCGGCGCCTTCACGATGCTGAGCTTCCCGGAGTCCGACCTCTCCGACGTCGTGTACGTGGAGCAGCTCACCGGCGCGCTCTATCTCGACAAGGCGGAGGAAGTGGCCCAGTACGAAAGGGTCGTGGCCCAGCTGCAGAAGGACAGTCCGGATCCGGTCGGCAGCCGGGATCTTCTCCGAGGTCTGCTTCAACTCACCTGAAACATAAGTACTATGACGTGAGATCAGGTGTCTGCTTCCGTTTGCGGCCTCCGCTGCCGCGGCAAGGGGTCCGTCTCATGTCCTTCTTCACCGACCTGGCTCATCAGTACATCGACGGGGAGTGGAAGGCCGGGTCGGGTTCCTGGGACATCATCGACTTCAATCCGTACGACGGGGAGAAGCTGGCGTCCATCACGGTCGCCACGGCCGACGAGATCGACCAGGCCTACCGTGCCGCAGAGCGCGCCCAGCGGGAATGGGCCGAGACCAACCCCTACGCCAGGCGCGCGGTGTTCGAGCGCGCCCTGCGGATCGTCGAGGACCGCGAGGAAGAGATCACCGAGGCGATCATCGCCGAGCTGGGCGGCACCCGGCTCAAGGCGGCCTTCGAGATCCACCTCACCAAGGAGTTCCTGCGCGAGTCGGTCCACCTCGCGCTGCGCGCCGAGGGCCGCGTCCTGCCCTCGCCGGACGACGGCAAGGAGAACCGCCTCTACCGCGTCCCGGTGGGCGTCGTCGGTGTGATCAGCCCCTTCAACTTCCCGTTCCTGCTGTCGATCAAGTCCGTCGCCCCGGCCCTCGCCCTGGGCAACGCGGTCGTCCTCAAGCCGCACCAGAACGCGCCGGTGCTCGGCGGCGCCCTCGTGGCCAAGGTGTTCGAGGACGCCGGACTGCCGGCCGGCCTGCTCAACGTCGTCATCACGGACATAGCCGAGATAGGCGACGCCCTGATCGAGCACCCCGTGCCGAGCATCATCTCGTTCACCGGATCGGACCGCGTGGGCCGCCACGTCGCCACGGTCTGCGCCTCGCACTTCAAGCGCTCGATCCTGGAGCTGGGCGGCAACAGCGCGCTGATCGTCCTCGACGACGCCGACATCGACTACGCCGTGGACGCCGCGGTCTTCAGCCGCTTCGTGCACCAGGGCCAGGTCTGCATGGCCGCCAACCGCATCCTCGTCGACCGTTCCGTGGCGGACGAGTTCACCGAGAAGTTCGTCGCCAAGGTCGCGGGCCTGAAGGTCGGCGACCCGGCCGACCCGGGCACCCACATCGGCCCGCTCATCAACTCCTCGCAGGCGGACGCCGTCACGGCCGTCGTCGACCAGGCCGTCGCCGCCGGCGCGAAGGCCCTGCTGCACGGGCGGACGGAGGGCAACCTCGTCGCCCCCTCCGTCCTCACGGACCTGCCGGACGGGTCGCCGGTCCTGAACCAGGAGATCTTCGGCCCGGTCGCCCTGCTGCTGCCCTTCGACGGCGAGGACGAGGCCGTCCGCATCGCCAACGACACGCCGTACGGCCTGAGCGGCGCGGTGCACACCGCTGACGTCGAGCGCGGCGTGCGCGTCGCCAAGCGCGTCAGGACCGGCATGATCCACGTGAACGACGGCACGGTGCACGACGAGCCGATCGTGCCCTTCGGCGGCGAGAAGAACTCCGGCGTCGGACGGCTGAACGGCGAGTCGACGGTCGACGCCTTCACCACACAGAAGTGGATCTCGGTGCAGCACGGCAGGTCGCGCTTCCCGTTCTGAGCGGAGCCCTCTCCTCGGCCCCTGCGGCTTTTGCCTCTTCGACGGAGCCTTGCGGACAGAACCTGACCGCAAGGCTCCGTAGCGTCTGCGGTGTCGGAAAGCCCGGCGGAACAGCCCGGCAGGACACAGCCCGCGGCAGCGGGCCGGAGAAGAGGCGGACACCATGGTCACTCACGTCAGCGCGGAAGCCAGGGGCGACGAGCGCGGCGCCCTCATCGCCTTCGTGGAGGCCCAGCGCGGCGGCATCCGCCGCTCGGTGCTCGGGCTGACCGACGAGCAGGCGAAGGCCCGCCCGAGCGCCAGCGAACTGACGCTCGGCGGCCTCGTGAAGCACGTCGCGGAGACGGAGCTGAACTGGCTGCGCATGGCCCAGCGGAAGCCCAACGAGAGGGCGCGCACGGAGGCGACCTGGGGCGACAGCTTCCGCCTCGTGGAGGGCGAGACGCTCGCCGGGACGCTGGCCTTCTGGGACGAGGTCGCCCGCGAGACCGAGGACTTCATCCGCGCGGTGCCGAGCCTCGACGACACGTTCCCGCTGCCCGAGGCGCCGTGGTTCCCGGCGGACGGCGCGGTGTCGATGCGCTGGCTGATGCTGCATTTGGTCGAGGAGATCGGCCGGCACGCGGGCCACGCCGACATCGTCCGCGAGTCCCTCGACGGAAAGACGGCCTTCGAGCTGGTGGCGCTGGACCGGGGATACCCTAGTCAAAGTTGATGACCGGGGGGCTGAGTGGAAGGGCGCGGTACATGTCAGCGATCCGGCTGCTGGTTCTGGGGGCCGTGCGCCAGCACGGCCGCGCCCACGGCTATCAGGTCCGCAACGACCTGGAGTTCTGGGGCGCCCACGAGTGGTCCAACGCCAAACCCGGCTCGATCTACCACGCCCTGAAGCAGCTGGCGAAACAGGGCTTCCTGATCGCGCACGAGGTCGCGCCCTCCACGGCCGGCGGCCCGCCGCGCACCGAGTACGAGGTCACGGACGAGGGCACGGAGGAGTACTTCTCCCTGCTGCGTGAATCCCTGACCAGGTACGACCAGCGGCCCGACGTCCTCACGACGGGGATCGGTTTCATCGTGGACCTGCCGCGCGAGGAGGCCGTGGCCCTGCTCAAGGAGCGGGTGCGCCGCATCGAGGAGTGGCGCGCCTCCGTCACGGAGTACTACACGCCGCAGGACGGCCCCGAACAGCTCGGCCACATCGGCGAGATCATGAACTACTGGGTGCACTCGGCCGACACGGGCGCGGAGTGGACCAAGGGCCTGATCGCCCGCATCGAGGCGGGCGCCTACACCTTCTCGGGCGAGGGCGATCCCTTCGTGGGGGTGCTCGCCGAGGACCAGGAGAATCCGTACGCGACGGGGATCGGGCACGCGGAGAGCGACCGCTAATCAAGTTTGACGAATGCTGAGAGCCGGGCTAGCTTCCCTCCCTAGTCAACTTTGACTAGATGATCAGTGAGTCGAGGGGAGCCGGATGACGGACGCGATCGTCGTTGAGGGCGCACACAAGGCGTACGGGCAGAAGAAGGCGTTGAACGGCCTCGACCTGCGGGTGCGGCGCGGCACCGTGCACGGGGTCCTGGGGCCGAACGGCGCGGGCAAGACCACGGCGGTGCGGATGCTCGCCACCCTCCTGCGGGCCGACGAGGGGCGCGTGGAGGTCGCAGGGCACGACGTGCGGCGCAGGCCCGACGAGGTGCGCAGGCGCATCGGCCTGCTCGGCCAGCACGCCGCCGTGGACGAGGAGCTGAGCGGTCGGCAGAACCTGGACATGTTCGGGCGGCTCCACCACCTGGGCGCCCGCCACGCGCGCGTGCGGGCCGACGAGCTCCTGGAGCGGTTCGGCCTCGGGGGCACCGGCCGCAAGGCGGTCAAGCAGTACAGCGGCGGCATGCGGCGCCGCCTGGACCTCGCGGCCTCCCTCATCACGGACCCCGAGGTGCTCTTCCTGGACGAGCCCACCACGGGCCTGGACCCGCGCGGCCGCGCCGAGGTGTGGAGCTCGGTGCGTTCGCTGGTCGGCGGCGGCACCACCGTGCTCCTCACCACGCAGTACCTGGAGGAGGCGGACCAGCTGGCCGACCGCATGTCGGTCGTCGACGAGGGCCGCGTCATCGCGGACGGCACGGCGGACGACCTCAAGGCGGAGCTGGGCGGCGACCGGATCGACGTGGTGGTGCGGGACGCGGCCCAACTGGCTCGTACGGCCGCCCTGTTGCCGCCGGGCGCCACGGTGGACGCGGACCGCCGCCTGGCGTCCGCGCCCGTCACGGACCGCATGGAGGCCCTCACGGGCGTCGTGCGGGCCCTGCTGGACGCCGGCATCGACGCGGAGGACGTGGCGCTGCGCAGGCCCACCCTGGACGAGGTCTTCCTGAGCCTGACCGAGCGCACGAAGGAGGCGGTGTGAGTACGCCGATGAGCGTGAGTACGCCGATGGGCCCGGGCAAGTCGCTGAGCCGGGCCGTGACCGACTCCTGGACCATGACGCGGCGCGAGCTCGCCCACTGGGCGCGGCAGCCGGTGCAGGTCCTGGTCGGCCTGGTCTTCCCCGTGATGATGCTGCTGATGTTCACCTATCTGATCGGCGGTGGGAAGGGCATCACGGGGGAGTACGCCGAGTTCCTCGTCCCCGGCATGTTCGCGCTGACGATGGTCTTCGGTCTGGACGCGACGATGGTCGCGGTCACCCAGGACCTCAACAAGGGCGTGATCGACCGGTTCCGCTCCATGCCGATGGCCAGTGGCGCGGTGCTGGTGGGGCGGTCCGTCGCCGACATGCTCCAGTCCTTCGTGTCGCTGCTGGTCATGATGGGTGTGGGGCTCGCGATCGGCTGGCGCTGGCACGGGTCGTTCGGGGCGGTGCTCGGGGCCGTCGGGCTGCTGATGCTGCTGCGGTTCGCGATGCTGTGGCTCGGCATCCACCTGGCGATGGTGGCGGGCAGGCCCGAGCTGGTGATGACCGTGCAGATCCTGGTCTGGCCGGTCGGCTTCCTCTCCAACGCCTTCACGGTGCCGCAGAACATGCCGGACTGGCTGGGCGCCGCGGTCGAGTGGAACCCGATGTCGGCGACGGCCACCGCCGTCCGTGACCTCTTCGGCAACGATCCGGGGGTGACCGGCACCTCTTGGGCGGCCGAGAACGCGGGGCTCCTGGCGGTGCTGTGGCCGGTGGTGCTCGTGGGGGTGTTCCTCCCGTTGGCGGTACGGAGGTTCGGGGCGCTCAGTAAGTAGCGGACGGACCCGGGGGCCGGGCGCGGCGGCCGGCTTGCACCTCACGTGACGTGAGGACGCAGGCTGGTCCGCGTACCGAAAAAGGAAGGGCGGAGGCCATGGCTTACTCCGTGGGACAGGTCGCCGGTTTCACCGGAGTGACGGTGCGCACGCTGCACCACTACGACGAGATCGGCCTGCTCGTGCCCGGCGGGCGCAGCCACGCGGGACACCGGCGCTACAGCGACGCGGACCTCGACCGGCTGCAGCAGATCCTGTTCTACCGAGAGCTCGGCTTCCCCCTCGACGAGGTGGCGGCCCTCCTGGACGACCCGGAAGCGGACCCGCGGGTCCACCTGCGCCGTCAGCACGAGCTGCTGACGGCGCGGATCCACAAGCTCCAGGAGATGGCCGCCGCCGTCGAGACCGCCATGGAGGCGAAGAAGATGGGCATCAACCTCACGCCCGAGGAGAAGTTCGAGGCCTTCGGGGACCACGACCCCGAGCAGTACGCGGAGGAGGTCGAGCAGCGCTGGGGCGACACGGAGGCCTACCGGGAGTCGCAGCGCAGGTCCGCCTCGTACACGAAGGACGACTGGAAGCGGATCAACGACGAGCTCAACGCGGTCCACGCGCGCGTGGCCGACCTGCTCGCCCGGGGCGTCCCCGCGGACTCCAGGGAGGCCATGGACGCCGCGGAGGCGCACCGCCGCTTCATCACGGCGAACCACTACACGTGCTCGCACGAGATGCACACCTGTCTCGGCGAGATGTACGTCGCCGACGAGCGGTTCACGGCCTTCTACGAGGCGATCCGGCCCGGCCTCGCCGGCTACCTGCGGGACGCGATCCTGGCGAACGCGGCACGCGACGGCGGGTGACGGGCGCGCGGAGTGGTTGCAGTTTCCGTACAGTGCGGGCCGAGAAGGGGAGTGGAACCCGGCCGGGGCGCCTGGCGTTGATAACTTTGGGCGGCTGCACCCGCCGCCGCACCGCCCCCTCACCCTCAGGAGCCCGGAACCGTGACGACGCTTGCGCTCGGACCAAGCTGGTTGGATCCGGATTACCTGCTCAACCAGTTCGGCCTCTGGGGCCTGCTGGTGATCGTCTTCGCCGAGTCGGGCCTGCTGATCGGCTTCTTCCTGCCCGGTGACTCCCTGCTGTTCACCACGGGCCTGCTGATCACCACGCACAAGCTGGACACCCCGCTGTGGCTGGCCTGCCTGCTGATCTGCCTCGCCGCGATCCTCGGCGACCAGGCGGGCTACCTCTTCGGCAAGAAGGTCGGCCCCGCGCTCTTCAACCGCCCGGACTCCAAGCTCTTCAAGCAGGAGAACGTGGTCAAGGCGCACGACTTCTTCGAGAAGTACGGCCCGAAGTCCCTGGTCCTGGCCCGCTTCGTGCCGATCGTGCGGACGTTCACGCCGATCATCGCCGGCGTCTCCGGCATGCGGTACCGCTCGTTCATCACGTTCAACATCATCGGCGGTGTCCTGTGGGGCGCGGGCGTCACGCTGCTCGGCGCCTGGCTCGGCAACATCGAGTTCGTGCACAAGAACATCGAGGCGATCCTCATCCTGATCGTCCTCATCTCGGTGGTGCCGATCGCCATCGAGTTCCTGCGGGCCCGCGGCAAGTCCAAGAAGGCCGCGGCGGCCGAGGGCCCGACGCCCCCGTCCCAGCGCGGCCGCCACGCGAAGCGCTGACGTCCTCTCCGTAGACGTACGCCTAGAAGCCCCTGGTCCGCTTGGCCGCGCGGCGGTTCGCCGCCGACGCGGCCCCCGGGACCTTCAGGATCAGCCGGGAGACCTCGCTCCCCAGGTTCACGCCGATCGCGATGGCCAGCGCCGTCGCGACGGCCCTGGTGAGCGAGTTCATGCCCGTGTTGAGGTCGTTCTGCGCCAGGGCGAGCAGCCCGAAGTACGTCGCGCTACCGGGCAGCAGCGGGCCGATCGCAGCCGTCACGTAAGGCAGTGACGACGCGAACCGGTAGCGCGAGAAGAGCTGCCCGAAGAGGCCCACCAGACCGGCGGCGATGGCCGTCGCCGCGACGGGCGAGAGCTCCAGCGGGGTCTGTGCCAGAGCGCCGAACATCACCCAGGCGACGCCGCCGTTCAGGGTCACCATCAGCACGGTGTTACGTTCCTGCTGGAGCAGGATCGCGAAGGCGAGACTCAGCGCCATCGACGCCAGGATCTGGATGACAGGACGCGACGACGTCACGCCGAACTTCGTCTCCGGAGTCAGGTTCGTCGCGTCGAGCATCACGCCGAGCGACAGCACGAGCAGCACGCCGCAGACGATGCCCACGATCAGGTACATGACCTCCAGCAGGCGTGCGGCAGCGGTGATGTAGTAGCCGGTCAGGCCGTCCTGCACGCCCGCCACCAGGGCCCGCCCCGGGATCAGCGCGAAGAGCCCACCCGTGATCACCGCCGAGGCCATCGACGCCTCGGTGTGCACGAAGCTGAGCGCCACACCCATCCCGGCGGGCGGCATCGCGGCGCCCACGAACTGGTAGAACTCCGGCAGCCCGCGCCCCGCGCACAGCCACGCGAGCCGGTCGCCGAGCATCGCGCCGACAGCGGCCACCAGGAAGACGAGCGCGCCACCGCCGACCAGCACGGACGCGGAGCCCGCGAGCAGGCCGCTGGCGGCCGTGAGCGCCCAACCGGGGTAGGGGTGACGGTTACGCCGAATGCCCGCCAGACGGCGGTAGGCCTCCTCCAGGGAGACCTCGATCTCGGGGTCGCTGATGTCGTCCACCAGGTGGAAGACCGCCGCCAGACGCGTGTAGTCCGTGCCCCGGCGGCGCACCGTCCTGGAGGCCGTGACGGGGTCGTCCACCAGCGACGGCTGGTGCGAGATCGACAGGAGCGTGAACGTCACGTTCGGCTCGCAGCGGTCCAGGCCGTACGAGCGGCAGACGGCGAACATCGCCGCTTCCACGTCCTCGGCGCCCTCACCGCCCGCCAGCAGCAGCTCGCCGATACGGAGCGTCAGGTCGAGCACGCGCGGCACGGCGGGCCCGGCCTCGTCCTCCTGCTTCTGCGCGGCCTCCGTGGCGGGACGCTCGGTCACCGGCATGCGCAGCATCGTGCGCATCTGGTCCTGCCAGGGCACGTCCTTGGTGAGCTTCACCAGGGGTATGCCCTGCGCGGGCGTGAAGGCCTGTGGGGCGTTCCGCGCGCTGTAGGTGTGCGGCGTGGTGAACGCCGACTTGTCCGTCTCCTGAGTCGTCGAGGACGGCGTCGCGAGGCCCGTGGGGATGGCGAACTCGGATGTCGTCTGGGACTCGTCCTCAGGGGCCGGTGGTTGCGCCATCACCCCGCTGGGCTGCGCGAACGCGCTGCGGGCTTCGTCCGACTGAGGCTTCCGGCCCTCGGCCTCCTGCTCGGCCACTGATGCCCTCACTTCTCATACGACTCGTACGCACCCTCCGTATGGCCAGTATGGGCACAGATACACGAACGGGCCGCGTGACCAGGGGTCGCGCGGCCCGCCCGGAACGACTGGCTCAGTGGCCGCCCTCGTCCTTGAAGCGCTTGTAGGAACGCTCGATCTCGGCCTCAGCGTCCGTGCGGCCGACCCAGTCGGCACCCTCGACGGACTTGCCGGGCTCCAGGTCCTTGTAGACCTCGAAGAAGTGCTGGATCTCCAGGCGGTCGAACTCGGAGACGTGGTGGATGTCCCGCAGGTGCTCCACGCGCGGGTCCGAGGCCGGGACGCAGAGCAGCTTGTCGTCGCCGCCCGCCTCGTCGGTCATCCGGAACATGCCGATCGCGCGGCACTTGATGAGGCAGCCGGGGAAGGTCGGCTCGTCCAGGATGACCAGGGCGTCCAGCGGGTCACCGTCCTCGCCGAGGGTGTTCTCGACGAAGCCGTAGTCCGCGGGGTAGCTGGTCGACGTGAAGAGGCGACGGTCCAGACGGATCCGGCCGGTCTCGTGGTCCACCTCGTACTTGTTCCGCGAACCCTTCGGAATCTCGATGGTGACGTCGAACTCCACGGGTGGCTCCTCCATGATCAGCACATACTTCGGGTGATTAAGTGTCCCTCACGCAGATGTGTGATCGCGAAAGGGGCTGGTCGTCGTGCCGGAGCTCAAGCCTTGGCAGCGGCCTCGACAGCTTTTGAGACAGCTGTCCAAGCCTTCCGCCGACAAGCTCGCCGGGTTCTCCGGCAAGCTCACGACCTTGCAGCTCACGGCTGGTGCCGCCACCTTCGGCCTGGTCATCGCGGCCGGGGCGGTGGCCGCGGCCGGCCCTTGGGACTCCTCCGGTCAGCGTACGGCGGAGCGGGACCGGGCTGCTTCCCAGGAGGCCTGGGGTGGCGCAGATCACGCCGGTGGTGCGCCGGGACGCGCACCGGAAGCCGCGCCGAGCGCCCCCTCCGTGCTCGCCGGCCTCGGCGCGCCCGCGGGCACGGCCCCCAGGCCGACGGACCGCGCCCTCGCGGAGGTCCTCGATCCGCTGCTGAAGGACCCGGCGCTCGGCCCGAAGCGGTCGGCCGTCGTCCTCGACGCGGCCTCCGGCAAGCGGGTGTACGGCAAGAACGCCGGGGACGGCCTGACGCCCGCGTCGACGATCAAGATCGCGACCGCGGTGGCGGCGCTGTCGGCGGTGGGCCCGGACCACCGGATCGCCACGAGAGCGGTGCTGGAGCCCGACTCCTCGGACGTGGTCCTCGTCGGCGGCGGCGACCCCACGCTCACCGCCCGCAAGGACGGCCGCTACACCGACACCGCGGCGAGCCTGCGCAGGCTCGCCGCGGACACGGCACGCTCCCTCAAGAGCCGCGACATCGACAAGATCAAACTCTCGTACGACACGTCGCTGTACTCAGGCCCTCCGCAGCACGTCATCGGCCCCAACGAGAACATCACGCCGGTCAGCGCCCTGATGGCCGACGAGGGCCGCCTGGACGACTCCTCCAGCGGGCCCGCCCCGCGCGCAGGGGACCCGGCGGCCGAGGCCACGAAGAAGTTCGCGGGCTTCCTGAAGGACGAGGGCATCAAGACCGAGCCCGCCCCGGATGCCGCCCCCACCCCCACCAAGGCCTCGAACCGCGCCGAGTCCCTCGCGAAGGTCGAGTCACCACCGCTGTCCTCGCTGGTCGAACGGATGCTGACGCACAGCGACAACGACATCGCGGAGGCGCTGGCCCGCCAGACGGCCGTCGCGGCTAAGGAGCCGGCGAGCTTCGACGGCGCGGGCAGGGCGGTCCGGGCCCGCCTGCAGAAGCTGGACCTCCCCCTCTCCGGGGCGGAATTCGCCGACGGCAGCGGCCTGGACCGCGCCGACCGCGCCTCCGCCGAACTCCTGGCGGCCCTCCTGGACCACGCCGCCGACCCGGGCCGCCCCGAACTGCGCTCCGTGGTGACGGGCCTGCCGGTGGCCGGCTTCACCGGCACGCTGGTCGACCGCTACCCGAGGGACTCCCCGGGCACAGGCCTGGTCCGCGCCAAAACCGGCACCCTGACCGGCGTGAACAGCCTCGCGGGCACAGTCGTCGACGCCGACGGCCGCCTCCTCCTCTTCGCCTTCATGACCACAGGCACAACGGACCCCCAAGCAGCCCAATCGGCCCTGGACCACATGGCCTCCACAGTGGCGAACTGCGGCTGCCGCTGAGGACGCGGACGTCACGACGGGGGCGTGACGGGCGGCGGGCCGCAGGCGCGGCTCAGGGGCGCGGGGCTGTGTTCATGTGCGGCTCCGCCGCGTGGGCGCGCTCAGGCGGGTGCAGGGGACGCATCGGACGGCGGGGGACAAGGCACAGCTCAGGGGCGCGGGGCTGTGTTCATGTGCGGCTCCGCCGCGTGGGCGCGCTCAGGCGGGTGCAGGGGACGCATCGGACGGCAGGGGACAAGGCACAGCTCAGTGGCGCGGGGAACTGCGCGACAAGCCACGACCGCCCCGCACCCGGGACACAACCGCACAACCCGCCCCACCGCCCACCCCTCCACCCCCTAGGGGCCCGCCCCCGGGCAAGACGGGGGGTGCAAGCCCCTCCACCAGAGGGAGCCAGCACGTACCGTTGAGCGCATGACGAGCATCCGTGGTGCGGAGATGGTCGACTGGAACCTCGCGGTGGCGACCGCGACCCGCCTCGTGAGGCCGGGCCCAGAAGTGAGCCGGGACGAGGCGCGAGCCGTCGTCGCCGAGCTCCGGCGGCACGCCAAGTCCTCGGAGGAGCACGTCCGTTCCTTCACGAGGATGGGCTCGGAGGACACCCACGACACCCCGGTCCTCGTGGTGGACAGAGCGGGCTGGGTCCGGGCCAACGTGGCGGGCTTCCGGGAGATCCTCAAGCCCCTCCTGGACAAGATGCAGGACAAGCGCGGCAGCAGCCCGGGCGGCGCCGTGCTCGGCGCGGTCGGCGGCAAGGTGACGGGCGTGGAGCTGGGCATGCTCCTGTCCTTCCTCGCCTCCCGCGTCCTCGGCCAGTACGAGACCTTCGCCCCACCCACCCGAGACCTCCCCGCGGGGGCGAACGGCGGCGGCCGCCTCCTCCTGGTCGCGCCGAACATCGTGCATGTCGAGCGTGAGCTGGACGTGGACCCGCACGACTTCCGCCTCTGGGTCTGCCTGCACGAGGAGACGCACCGCACGCAGTTCACCGCCGTGCCCTGGCTGCGCGACCACCTCGAAGGCGAGATCCAGTCGTTCCTCGGGGAGACCGAGGTCGACCCGATGACGGTCCTGGAGCGCGTCAGGGAGGCCGCCCAGTCGCTCGCGGGCGGCCGCACCGACGCGGAGGGCGAAGAGGCCGAGGGGGGCCGCTCCCTCGTCGAGCTGGTGCAGACCCCCGCCCAGCGCGAGATCCTCGCCCGCCTGACGGCGGTGATGTCCCTCCTGGAGGGGCACGCGGACTTCGTGATGGACGGCGTGGGCCCGGACGTGGTGCCGTCCGTGGCCGAGATCCGCGAGAAGTTCCAGCAGCGGCGGGCGCGCGGCGCGAGCCGCCTCGACCAGGCCCTGCGCAAGCTCCTCGGCCTCGACGCGAAGCTGCGTCAGTACCGGGACGGCGAGCGGTTCGTGCGCGCGGTCGTCGAGCAGGTCGGCATGGACGGCTTCAACCGCGTGTGGACCTCGCCGAACACGCTGCCCACCAAGGCGGAGATCGCCAAACCGGCGGACTGGGTCGCGAGGGTGCACCGTAAGGGAGACTGAGGAACCGGTTGCGGCCGCCGGCAGGAGAACGCCCCCGCAATCACCCGTCCGAGGGACCGTGGGCGATGGGTAGGCGTGCAATGCTCGGGTAACGGCTCGGCTCTGTCACCATCGACACACTCTGAGTGACCGAACGCAAGGAAGAGAAGGCCCCGCGTGGGACCGGATCTCCCTGGTGGGTCCTGAGTGACTGGTCCGAGCTCACCCCCCGAACTTCACGAAGGGAACCGGACATGGGTCCCCATCCTGCGGTCGCAGCGATACGCCTGGCGGTCCGCCGCGTACTCCACGACGTACTGACCGATGTACAGCGCAGCACCGAAGCCGACCCCCCACACCCCGCGCACTCCCCGCACGAGCAGGCCCCGCCACCGACCGTGCTCGTCGCCTGCTCCGGCGGCGCCGACTCCATGGCGCTCGCCTCCGCGCTCGCCTTCGAAGCCCCCAAGCTCGGCATCCGCGCGGGCGGCGTCACCGTCGACCACGGCCTGCAGCCCGGCTCCGACCTGCGCGCCGCCGAGGTCGTCGTGCGCCTCACCGCCCTCGGCCTGACCCCCGTCGAGTCCGTCGCCGTGGACGTCGGGCGCGAAGGCGGCCCGGAAGCCGCCGCCCGCGACGCGCGGTACGCGGCCCTGGACGCCGCCGCCGAGCGGCACGCGGCAGCCGCCGTCCTGCTCGGCCACACCCGCGACGACCAGGCGGAGACCGTGCTGCTCGGCCTCGCCCGCGGCTCCGGGATCCGCTCCCTGTCCGGAATGGCCGCGACCTCGGGGGTCGCGGGCCGTTACCGCCGGCCCTTCCTGCACATCGACCGGCAGACCGCCCGCAAGGCCTGCATGGTGCAGTCGCTGCCCGTCTGGGACGACCCGCACAACGCCGACCCGGCGTACACCCGCTCCCGGCTGCGCCACGAGGGCCTGCCCGCCCTGGAGAAGGCCCTCGGCAAGGGCGTCGTCGAGGCGCTCGCCCGGACGGCCCAGCTCTCCCGTGACGACGCCGACGCGCTCGACACGTGGGCCGCCCAGGCCGAGGCGACCGTCCGGGACGCCGCCGGCCTCCTGGAGTGCGCGAAGCTCTACGCCCTGCCGCCCGCCGTGCGCCGCCGCATCGTGCGCCGGGCCGCCATCGAAGCGGGGGCGCCCGCCGGTTCGCTGTTCGCCCGGCACATCGAAGAGGTCGACCGGCTGATCACCGGCTGGCGGGGCCAGGGAGTCATCAATCTCCCGGGCAAAGTCGTGGCTCAGCGCCAGGGTGGCAGACTGGTGATCCGGCAAGGCTGACGAGAGCCCCGTGTTCGTTGGGGACCCTGTCGGCCGGTGGGACGACCGAAAGTGATGCGGGTGGACGCGAAAGACATGGGCACCGACCTCAAGTCGGTGCTCATCACCAAGGAAGAGATCGACGCCAAGCTGGCCGAACTGGCCGCGAAGATCGACGCGGAGTACGCGGGCAAGGACCTGCTGATCGTCGGAGTCCTCAAGGGCGCGGTGATGGTCATGGCGGACCTGGCGCGCGCGCTGTCCACCCCCGTCACGATGGACTGGATGGCCGTGTCGTCGTACGGCGCGGGGACCCAGTCGTCCGGCGTCGTGCGGATCCTCAAGGACCTGGACACCGACATCAAGGGCAAGCACGTCCTGATCGTCGAGGACATCATCGACTCCGGTCTGACGCTGTCCTGGCTCCTGTCGAACCTCGGCTCGCGCGAGCCCGCCTCCCTTGAGGTGTGCACGCTGCTGCGCAAGCCGGAGGCCGCGAAGGTCGCGATCGACGTGAAGTGGATCGGCTTCGACATCCCGAACGAGTTCGTCGTGGGCTACGGCCTGGACTTCGCGGAGAAGTACCGCAACCTCCCGTTCGTCGGCACGCTCGCCCCGCACGTCTACGGCGGCTGACGTCCCGCGGGCGCACTCCGCGGGCCTGCGTACGACATCGGGGAACCCTCACCCGTTTCCCGGCGTTGAAGCATGCGAAGGCGGGATTGCCAGCCGTCCCCGGCGGCTTCGGGTCACAATGCTGGGGTACCGTCCGAAGAACAGTCTTTATCAAACTCACTATGGCAGGAGGGACGGGGCGTCTTCGCTCCGTATGGATGGACGTGAAGCGATACTTCCGTGGGCCAGTCATGTGGATCGTGCTGGCCGTCCTTGCCGTGGTCGTGTTGATGCAGGTCGTCGGCTCGTCCGGTGGCTACAAGACGGTGGACACCGGCCAGGTCGTCCAGGCGATCAACGACAACAAGGTCGAGTCGGCCAAGCTCACCACCGGTGACGAGCAGATCATCAAGGTCGAGCTCAAGGACGGCCAGAAGGTCAAGGACAGCAGCAAGATCCAGGCGAGCTACATCGGCGACCAGGGCGTCGACATCGCCAAGTCGCTGCAGTCCAAGTACCAGACGAAGGACATCCCGGACGGTTACACCGTCTCGCCGTCGAAGCAGAACCCCTTCGTCGGCATCCTGCTCTCCCTGCTCCCCTTCGTCCTCATCGTCGTCGTCTTCCTGTTCCTGATGAACCAGATGCAGGGCGGCGGCTCCCGGGTCATGAACTTCGGGAAGTCCAAGGCCAAGCTCATCACCAAGGACACCCCGAAGACGACCTTCTCCGACGTGGCGGGGTCCGACGAGGCAGTCGAGGAGCTCCACGAGATCAAGGAGTTCCTCCAGGAGCCGGCGAAGTTCCAGGCCGTCGGCGCCAAGATCCCCAAGGGCGTGCTCCTCTACGGCCCGCCCGGTACGGGCAAGACGCTGCTCGCGCGCGCCGTCGCCGGTGAGGCCGGGGTTCCGTTCTACTCGATCTCCGGTTCCGACTTCGTCGAGATGTTCGTCGGTGTCGGTGCCTCCCGTGTCCGTGACCTCTTCGAGCAGGCCAAGGCGAACGCCCCGGCGATCGTCTTCGTCGACGAGATCGACGCGGTGGGTCGTCACCGCGGCGCCGGTCTCGGCGGCGGCCACGACGAGCGCGAGCAGACGCTGAACCAGCTGCTCGTCGAGATGGACGGCTTCGACGTGAAGGGCGGCGTCATCCTGATCGCCGCGACGAACCGGCCCGACATCCTCGACCCGGCGCTCCTGCGCCCCGGCCGTTTCGACCGGCAGATCGCCGTCGACCGCCCGGACATGCAGGGCCGTCTGGAGATCCTCAAGGTTCACCAGAAGGGCAAGCCGGTCGCCCCGGACGTCGACCTGTCGGCGGTCGCGCGCCGCACGCCGGGCTTCACCGGCGCCGACCTGAGCAACGTCCTCAACGAGGCCGCGCTGCTCACCGCCCGCAGCGACAAGAAGCTGATCGACAACCACTCGCTGGACGAGGCGATCGACCGTGTCGTGGCGGGTCCGCAGAAGCGGACCCGGATCATGTCCGACAAGGAGAAGAAGATCACCGCGTACCACGAGGGCGGACACGCCCTGGTCGCGGCGGCTTCCCCGAACTCGGACCCGGTCCACAAGATCACGATTCTGTCCCGCGGCCGGGCCCTGGGTTACACCATGGTCCTGCCCGAAGAGGACAAGTACTCCACCACGCGCAACGAAATGCTCGACCAGCTCGCGTACATGCTGGGCGGGCGCGCGGCCGAGGAGCTCGTCTTCCACGACCCGACGACGGGCGCGGCGAACGACATCGAGAAGGCCACGGCCACCGCACGCGCGATGGTCACGCAGTACGGCATGACCGAGCGGCTCGGCGCGATCAAGTTCGGCGGGGACAACACCGAGCCGTTCCTCGGGCGCGAGATGGCGCACCAGCGGGACTACTCGGAAGAGGTCGCCGCGCTGGTCGACGAAGAGGTCAAGAAGCTCATCGAGACCGCGCACAACGAGGCCTGGGAGATCCTGGTCGAGAACCGCGACATCCTCGACAACCTGGTCCTCCAGCTCCTTGAGAAGGAGACGCTCAACAAGGAGCAGATCGCCGAGATCTTCGCCGGCATCGTGAAGCGCCCGGCCCGCCCGGCGTGGACCGGCTCCTCGCGGCGCACGCCCTCGACCCGCCCGCCGGTGCTCTCCCCCCGGGAGCTCTCACTGACGAACGGTGCGACCCCCACGGTGACCTCCGGCACGGAGAAGTCCCTTGAGGTGGCCCCGGAGGACCGCCCCGAGAGCTGACCCGCGCGCCTCAGCAGGCCCGGAATGGATGCCGCGCCCCCCTGGTTCTAGCCTGGGGGGCGCGGCTGATTTCGTACGCCCGCGCGAGACGCACAGGAACGAGGCACAACATGACCGACCCGGTGACGCTTGACGGCGAGGGCTCGATCGGCGAGTTCGACGAGAAGCGGGCCGAGAACGCCGTGCGTGAGCTCCTCATCGCCGTGGGAGAGGACCCCGACCGCGAGGGCCTGCGAGAGACCCCGGGCCGTGTGGCGCGGGCCTACCGGGAAATATTCGCCGGGCTGTGGCAGAAGCCCGAGGACGTCCTGACGACGACGTTCGACCTGGGGCACGACGAGATGGTCCTGGTGAAGGACATCGAGGTCATGAGTTCCTGTGAACATCATCTTGTCCCGTTCGTCGGGGTCGCGCACGTCGGGTACATCCCGTCCACCGACGGCAAGATCACCGGCCTGTCGAAGCTGGCCCGCCTGGTCGATGTGTACGCGCGCCGACCGCAGGTCCAGGAGCGGCTGACCACGCAGATCGCGGACTCCCTGATGCAGATACTGGAGCCGCGCGGGGTGATCGTGGTCGTCGAGTGCGAGCACATGTGCATGACGATGCGCGGGGTCCGCAAGCCGGGCGCGAAGACGATCACTTCCGCGGTCCGCGGCCAGTTGCGGGATCCGGCCACGCGCAATGAGGCGATGAGCCTGATCATGGCTCGCTGAGCCGGCCGGATGTGGCTGGTCCTCTCAACTCACCCGTCATGGGCGGGTGTTGTGGATCAAAGTGATGGCGCTCGTGGGCAGCGGCCGAAAGACTGGGGGCATGACTGAGACAAGCAACCGGTCCCTGCCCCTCCGCAAGCTCGGTGGTCTGGAGGTCTCCGCCCTCGGCTATGGCGCGATGGTGCTCTCCCCGGGGGTGTACGGCGAGATCGATGACGAGCGCGCCGAGCGGGCGTTGCGCGCGGCGGTCGACGCGGGCGCCACGATCATCGACACCTCCGACGGGTACGGCGCCGACGGGCACAACGAACGGCTTATCGGCAGAGCCCTGAGAGGGCACCGCGATCAGGTCGCGATAGCCACCAAGTTCGGCTTCCGGCTGCCGGAGGGCGTGGAGCCGCACCCCTTCCCGATCGGATACGCCTTCGGGGAGCTGGCGGTCAACGCCGACCCCAAGCACGTACGCGGCTATGCCGAGGCAAGCCTGCGGGGGCTGCAAACGGACTACATCGACCTCTATTACCCGCACTTCCCGGACCCGCAGGTGCCCCTGGAGGACACCGTCGGGGCGGTCGCCGAGCTGGTCCGGGAGGGGCTCGTGCGGCACCTGGGGCTCTCGAACGTGACGGCCGACCAGCTGCGGGCGGCGCACGCCGTGCACCCCGTGGCGGCGGTGCAGATCGAGTGGTCGATGTGGAAGCCCGCCGAGCCCGAACTGCTTGCGGCGGCGCGTGAGCTGGGCGTCGGGCTCGTGCCGTGGTCGCCGCTGGGCGCCGGGTTCCTGACCGGCACGGTCGGCCGGGTCGCGGAGGGCGACTTCCGGCAGAACGCACCGCGTTTCGACGCGGCGAACCTGAAGGCGAACAACGACCGCTTCGCGCCCGTGCGGGGCGTCGCGGAGGAGCTCGGCATCACCCCGGCGCAGCTGGCGCTGGCCTGGCTGCTGCACCAGGACCCGAACGTGGTGCCGATTCCCGGCAGCCGTACGCCGAAGCACATCGAGGAGAACCTCGCGGCGGCGCACGTGCGGCTGGACGCCGACGTCCTCGCACGCCTGGGCCGCGTCCTGGAGGAGACGGAGGTCGAGGGCGGCACGCTGCTGTAACAGCCGTCCTACGCCGCCGGGGCCGCCTCCCCGTTCTCGTCGTCGTCATCGGGGAGCTTGCAGACGCGCTCCATGAAGAAGGCGGCCGCTATCACCGCGATGCCCATCAGGACGGAGAGCCCGGCATAGATCGCCTGGTCGCGGCGGGGCGGGATGTCGAGGTACTCCAGCAGGAATACGCCCGTCCCGCCGTACATCCCGGCGACGAGGGCCGCGACCAGGGCGCTGGCCTGGCCGAAGACCACGGCGCGGGCGGCCATCATCGGATCCACGCCCTTCGCGCCGGGACGGCGCTCGCGCTGGGCACGCAGGCGTGAACGCAGCGAGAGCGCCGTCGACAGCAGGACGACGGCGATGACCGCGAGCACGATGGGCGCGGCCAGCGGGACGCGCGGCAGCGTGCCGACGGAGTCCCACAGGCGGGCGCCCGACCAGGACAGCACTCCGGCCGCGAGAAAGAGGCCGGCCAGCGTCCTGATGCGCAGTTGCTTCACGGATGACCCTTCATCGGCTTGATTGCCTCGACCGCCTTCTAACGACTACTCGGGCAGTCGGAGTTCCAGGTCGGCGCGGGGCGCGACGCCGTCGCGGGTGACCGCGGCCAGCAGGTGTGCCACCGGGCCGCGGCCCGTGAGCTGGGCCTCGGGCTCCACGTCGTGCCAGGGGGCGAGGACGAAGGCACGCTCGTGCGCGCGCGGGTGGGGCAGCGTGAGCGCCGGGTCGTCGGAGACCACGTCGGCGTACGCCACGATGTCGACGTCGATCGTGCGCGGGCCCCAGCGCTCGTCGCGGACGCGGTGGAAGGCCTCCTCGACGGCCTGCGCGCGCTCCAGGAGCGAGGCGGGCGGCAGGGTGGTCTTCACCACGACGACCGCGTTGAAGTACGAGGGCTGGCTGCCCGGGTCGACGCCCCAGGGCTCGGTCTCGTACACCGGGGAGACCGCCTTGACCCGCAGGCCAGGGGTGTCCTCCAGGGCGTCGACGGCGCCCTGGAGCGTCTCCAGGCGGTTGCCGAGGTTGCTGCCGAGGGAGATCACGGCGCGCTTGGGATTGGACAGGGTGCTGTCCGCCGCGTCGACCTGTTCGACCACGGAGGTGGGCACCGGCTGGACGGTGGGGTCGCTCTGACCCGCTTTGAAGGGCGCAGTCATACTCGGCTCCGGGTGATGGTGACGGTCACGTCGTCGAACGGGACGGTGATCGGGGCGTCGGGCTTGTGCACGCACACCTCGACCTCCAGGACTCCGTCGTGCTTCAGACACGCCTGGGCGATGCGCTCGGCGAGCGTCTCGATGAGGTCGACGGGGTCGCCCTCGACGACGGCCACGACCTCCTCGGCCACGATGCCGTAGTGCACGGTCTTCGCCAGGTCGTCGTCGGCCGCGGCCGCTCGCGTGTCCAGGCCGAGCACCAGGTCCACGATGAAGGTCTGGCCCTCTTCGCGCTCCCGCGGGTAGACACCGTGGTGCCCGCGGGCCTTGAGGCCGCGCAGCGCGACACGATCCACGCGAATCACTCCTGCAATCGTCGGTATCGGCAGGCCTGCACCGAGTGCGGTTCGGCACACCAGCCTCGTTCGAATCTACCTGCGAGCACTGACAGTGTTCGCCCGAGGGGCCCGTCGGCCGCCGCGTCGTACGCCTGTCGAACCGCGCCTACCCACTCAGGACGGAGTCTCGTCGTCCTCTTCGTCGTCGGTTTCGGCCAGGACCGGGGACGCGTGGTGCGACCACAGTTTCCAGCCGTCGGGTGTGCGGCGGAACACATTCGTGGCGACCACGAGCTGGCCGACGAGCGGACCGAGCTCGCCGCCGCCCTCGGGGGGCGGGCCGCCGCTGAGGATGTTCTCGGTGCACGTCACCAGGGCGGTGTCGCCTGCCACGCCGACCTTCAGGTCGGTGAGGAAGAACTGGATGTACTCCGTGTTCGCCATGATCAGGGCGTACGACCTGAGGACCTCGCCGCGGCCCGTGAGGACCGGCCAGCCGGGGTGGACGCAGGAGACGGCGTCGCCCGCCGCGTCCTCTCCGTCCTCCGGGCCGTCGGCGCCGTCGGCATCGTCCGGGTGCGCGGTGGTGCTCTCGGAGTCCAGCCAGAGGTCGGACAGCTCGTCGAAGTCGCCGCGTTCCAGCGCTTCGTAGAAGGCGGTGTTGGCGCGCTCGACCTGCTCGATGTCGGTGCCGGCCGGGGTCACCGGTGGCCGCCCGCCGCGCCCGTGACGGCGCGGGCGACACGGACCGCGTCGGCCGTCGCCCGCACCTCGTGCACGCGGACCGCCCAGGCGCCCTGGTGGGCGGCGATGGCGGAGACCGCGGCGGTGGCGGCGTCGCGCTCGCGGGCGGGCGGCGGGGCGCCCTCCGGGCCCGCGAGAACACGGCCGAGGAAACGTTTGCGGGAGGCGGCGACCAAAATCGGGTGGCCGAGCTCGCGCAGCCGGTCCAGGCGGGCGAGGAGCGCCAGGTCGTGTTCGGCCTCCTTGGAGAAGCCGAGGCCCGGGTCGACGACGATGCGCTCGGGGGCGATGCCGCCCTCGATGGCTGCCGCCACGCGTGCGTGGAGCTCGCCGACGACTTCGGAGACCACGTCCTCGTAGACCGGCTTGGCGTGGATGTCGGTGAGGAAGCCGCGCCAGTGCATGACGACGAAGGGGGCTCCGGCGGCGGCGACGGCGGGGACCATGCGCGGGTCGGCGAGGCCGCCGCTGACGTCGTTGACGAGGACGGCGCCCGCGGCGAGTGCCTGCTCGGCGACGGTGGCCCGCATGGTGTCCACGGAGACCGTGACGCCCTCGGCGGTCAGGCCCCGCACGACGGGGACGACGCGCTTGAGTTCCTCGTCCTCGTCGACGCGGGTGGCGCCGGGCCGGGTGGACTCGCCGCCGACGTCGACGAGGTCGGCGCCCTGCTCGACCAGGTCGATGCCGTGCTTGACGGCGGCCGTCGTGTCGAACCAGCGGCCGCCGTCGGAGAAGGAGTCCGGCGTCACGTTCACGACGCCCATGACCGCACAGCGGTCCCACTCCGGCAGCCCCTGGACCGATCCCCGCCCGCGCAACGTACTCATACCTCCAGCCTAGGCCCGGACGGTGACGTGTTACGCCGCCTGCATCTCGCGTTCGGCGCTCTGGTGCGGGCAGGGGCGGCGCTGCGGGGTGCCCTTGCGCAGGAAGCGGGGGAGGGCGAGCGTGACGAACCCCTCGGCCTGCATGGCGGCGAAGCCGATGCGGGGGAGGTCCTTGCTGGAGCGGTAGACGACGAAGCGGGGCTCCCAGCGGGGGCGGAACTTCGCGTTGAACTTGTACAGGGACTCGATCTGGAACCAGCGGGAGAGGAAGACCAGCAGGCCGCGCCAGGCGCGCAGGACCGGGCCCGCGCCGATCTTCTCGCCGCGGGCGAGGGCCGCGCGGAACATCGCGAAGTTGAGGGAGACGCGCGCGATGCCGAGCTTCGGGGCGGCCTGCAGGGCGGCGACGATGAGCAGCTCGTTCATGCCGGGGTCGGCGGCGCGGTCACGGCGCATGAGGTCCAGGGAGACGCCGTCCTTGCCCCACGGGACGAAGTGGAGGACAGCCTTCAGGTCACCGTAGGGGCCCGGCTCCTCGTCGGCCTTGTGGGCGGTGGCGATCAGGCAGTCGCCGTCGTCCGGGTCGCCGATGCGGCCGAGCGCCATGGAGAAGCCGCGCTCGGTGTCGGTGCCGCGCCAGTCGTCGGCGGCGCGCTGGATCCTGGTGAGTTCCTGTTCGCCCAGGTCACGGATGCGCCGTACGCGCGTCTCGTAGCCATTGCGCTCGATCCGCTTGACCATCTGGCGTACGTTGCGCATCGCACGCCCGGACAGGGAGAAATCCGCGACGTCCACCACCGCCTCGTCACCCAGTTCGAGGGCGTCGAGGCCGGTCTCGCGGGTCCAGACCTCGCCGCCGGTCTCGGAGCAGCCCATGACGGCGGGCGTCCAGGAGTGGGCCTTCGCCTCGTCCATGAAGCGCTCGATCGCGCCCGGCCAGGCCTCGACGTCGCCGATCGGGTCGCCGCTGGCGAGCATCACTCCGGAGACGACGCGGTAGGTGACGGCGGCCTTGCCGCTGGGGGAGAAGACGACGGCCTTGTCGCGGCGGAGCGCGAAGTGGCCGAGGGAGTCGCGGCCGCCGTGCTTGTCGAGCAGCGCGCGCAGCTTCGTCTCGTCGTCCTCGGTGAGCCTGGCGGCCGGGTGCTCGGGGCGGAAGGCCAGGTAGATGGTGGTGAGGGCGGTCAGCATGCCGAGGGCGCCGAGGGAGAAACCGACCGTCCAGGACGTGCGTCCGTAGTAGTCGACGGGTCCTTCGAAGCCGAAGAGTCCGTAGAGGACGTGTTCCAGGCGCTCCGTGATGCTCGGGTCCCCGATGACCTTCCCGGGGTGCACGCTGACGATCACCAGACCCAGCAGAATCGATCCGGCACCGAGGAGGACGAAGTTGGCCAGGGCCCGCCAGCGGCTGCGGGGGTCGGGGAGGGCGGTGAACTCACTCCGATGGCGCAGCAGGAGAGCCAGGAGGGCCACCGAGATCACGACGCCGACGACCGAGTGCCGGTACGCGAACTGCGCCGCGGCACCCGCGGGCAGCAGCACCACGGCGGCCCGCCAGGCCCGCCGCTTGTGGCGCCGCAGGCCGTGCGCGAGCAGCAGCAGCAGGATGCCGGAGCTCAGCGCGAGGGCGGCGGCGAAGGGGCCGAGAGCGCCGGGCAGCACCTCGGCGATGGCGTGCATGCGGCTGTGCCGGAAGCGGGGGAACACACCTGCCGCGACGTTGAGCAGGCCGACGAGGGCGCAGGCTCTCGCCACGAGGGCCGGCACGGCCTCGGGGCGCGGCCCCCGCAGTATCCGGCGGAGCCGGCTGTCGTGGTGGCGCACCTCACTGCCCGGAACCCCGCCCGACATTTCCCCATCTATCCTGACAGACATCGCATCCCGTAGTTCTGCGAGAGAGCTTTAACCCGGTGCCAAAGAGGCATCCGGCAACATTGCCCCCTCTAGGACGGTCCTTCGGGTAGACGGGTTCATTCCCGACCGGAAACCGCTGGAAAAGCTCTGGCAAGGCCCCCGGCACGCGTCGGCAGGCCCGGTCCCGGGTCCGGTCAAGCCGAGGCATGTGCCCGGCAAAGGTAGAAAGCGCAGGCAGAACACCTCATGGGTCTCACGAGCAACAAGGTACTCGCCCTTGCGGTCTTGCTGGCCGTACTGCTCTTCGTCGGCACGATCTGGCTCTGGCCGCGGCTCGCCCGCCGCAGCTGGAAGGCGATCACCGGCCGCGTCGGGCTGCTCCTCGCCACCCAGGTCGCGATCTTCGCGTCGGTGGGCCTCGCGGCCAACCAGGCCTTCGGCTTCTACGCCACGTGGGCCGACCTCTTCGGCCAGGAGACGGCGCCCGGCCTGGTGGTCGACCACGATCCGGCCAAAGGAGCAGGGCCCGTCAAGGTCGTCGACACCCAGACCGTGAACGTGCCGGGCGGCAGCCGGACCGTGACCGGCGGCCAGATCCAGAAGATCGAGGTCAGCGGCCGGCAGTCGAAGATAGCCAGCCCCGCCTACGTCTACCTGCCGCCGGAGTACTTCCAGCCGCAGTACAAGGACCGGAAGTTCCCCGCGGCCGTGGCGCTCACCGGCTACCCCGGCACCGCCGAGGCGCTCATCAAAGGGCTCCACTACCCGCAGACCGCCCACAGGCTGTCCTCCGAGGGCAAGATGCAGCCGATGATCCTGATCATGATGCGGCCGACGGTGGCGCCGCCGCGCGACACGGAGTGCGTGGACGTCCCCGGCGGGCCGCAGACCGAGACGTTCTTCGCCAAGGACCTGCCCGCGGCGATATCGGACCACTACAGGGTGGGCGTCAAAGGGCAGAACTGGGGCGTCATCGGTGACTCCACGGGTGGCTACTGCGCCCTGAAGCTCGCCGTGCACCACCCCGACGCGTACGGCGCGGGGGCGGGCCTGTCCGCGTACTACAAGGCGCCCATCGACGTCACCACCGGCGATCTCTTCCACGGCGACAAGGAGCTGGAGCGGCGCGCCGACCTGATGTGGTACCTCGACCACATGCCGGCGCCCAAGACGTCCCTCCTGGTGACCAGCAGCAAGAAGGGCGAGGACAACTACCGCGACACCCTGAAGTTCATCGACAAGGTGAAGGCGCCCACGCGCGTCTCGTCGATCACCCTGGAGAGCGGTGGGCACAACTTCAACACGTGGCGCAGGGAGATCCCCGCGACGCTGCAGTGGATGAGCGGGCGGCTGAGCGGCGGCTGACGGCCGGATCGGCAGCGGGCGGATCAGACCGTGCCGATGGCCGCCACCGTCTCCAGTTCGACCTCCGCGCGCGCGATGTCGCGCACGTCCGCCGCCGTCGAGCGGCGCAGCGCCTCGTGCAGCCGGGCCGGGGTGAGCACGCCCAGGAAGCGTCCCTCGCTGTCCTTGTCGATGACCGCGATCCAGCCCGCGTCGTGCTGCAGCATCGTCGCGAACGCCTGCTTCAGGCTCGCGCCGACCGGGAGCCACGCCTCCATGCGGCGGGCGTGCTCGCGGACCGTGCCGCTCCCCACGCGCGCGTGCTCCGCCGACAGCCAGCCGTGCAGGTTGTTCTCGGCGTCGAGGACGACGGCCCAGCGGGCGTCGAGCTCCTTGGGCAGCGGGTCGTCGAGGTGCACCACGGGGGGCTGTTCCAGGTCGCCCTCCTCGATCGGTGTCACGGAGAGCCGCTTCAGGCCGCGGTCCGCGCCGACGAAGTCCGCCACGTAGTCGTTCGCGGGGGCGCCGAGCACCGTCGACGGGGTGTCGAACTGCTCGATGCTGCCCTGTCCGTAGACGGCGATGCGGTCGCCGAGCCGGACCGCCTCCTCGATGTCGTGCGTGACGAAGAGCACGGTCTTGCGCACGGCCTGCTGGAGGCGGAGGAACTCGTTCTGCAGGTGCTCGCGGACCACGGGGTCGACCGCGCCGAACGGCTCGTCCATCAGGAGCACCGGCGGGTCGGCCGCCAGGGCGCGGGCCACGCCGACGCGTTGCCGCTGACCGCCGGAGAGCTGTTCGGGATAGCGGTCGCCGAAGACGGCGGGGTCGAGGCCGACCAGGTCGAGGAGTTCGGCGGCCCGCTCACGTGCCTTGCCGCGCTTGACGCCGAGGAGGTGCGGGACCGTCGCCGTGTTGTCCAGCACGGTCTTGTGCGGGAAGAGACCCACCTGTTGGATCACATAGCCGATGCGGCGCCGGAGTTGGACCGGGTCGATGGTGGATATGTCGTCGCCGTCGACGAATATCCGGCCCTCGCTCGGCTCGATGAGCCGGTTCACCATCTTCATCGTCGTCGTCTTGCCGCAGCCCGACGGGCCGACGAGCGTGACCAGTTCACCCTCGGCGACCTCGAAGGACAGATCGTCGACGGCTGTGGTGCCGTCCGCGTAGCGCTTGGTGACGTGCTCGAACCGGATCATGGTTCCCCATTGTGGACGGCGGTGGCGGGCTGTGCGTGACGGCCGTGTTGCGGCAGTACGACGAGTCTCTGCGATTGTCGGTGCCGCGCGTTAGGGTCGCCAGACACGGGGGGACGTGTGTGCGGCATACGTCCGGGGATTCGGGGGAGGTGCGGCACGTGGCCGAGCAGAACTGTCTGGTGAGGAACGACTGGATCTGCGGGGAGTATCTCCGCACCCGCAGCCAGGAGCTGACCGACGCGACCCTTCAGCACGTGGGGATCACCGTCGCCGCCGTGGCGATCGGCGTCGCCGTGTCCCTGCCGCTCGCGCTCCTCGCGCGACGCTGGCGGTTCCTCTCGGGGCCGATCCTCGGCGTGACGACCGTGCTGTACTCGATCCCCTCGCTGGCGATGTTCTCGCTGCTCCTGCCCTTCTTCGGGCTCTCCGTCTCGCTGGTCGTCACGGGCCTCGTGCTGTATTCGCTGACGGTCCTCGTGCGGAACATCCTGGCCGGTCTCCAGGCCGTGCCCGACGAGGCGCGGGACGCCGCGAAAGGCATGGGGTACGGCCCGTTGAGGCTGCTGTGGGAGGTCGAGCTGCCGCTCGCGCTGCCCGCCCTGCTGGCCGGCGTCCGCATCACCACGGTCTCGACGGTCGCCCTGACCACCGTCGGCGCCATCGTGGACTACGGAGGCCTGGGCACGCTCATCCTCGACGGCCTCGACACGACCTTCAAGGCCCAGGTGCTCACGGCATCGGTGCTCTGCGTCCTCCTCGCCGTCACCGCCGACCTGCTGCTGCTCGGGCTCCAGCGGTGGCTGACCCCGTGGACGAGACCCCGTCGACGTCGAATACGGACGAGCAGGACGGCCCGCAAGGCCGCCGTGGCCAAGGTGGCTGAGCCGGTATGAACGCGATCACGGGTGCGTACGACTGGCTGACCACGGGCGCCAACTGGCAGGGCGAGAAAGGCGTGTGGCATCGCCTCGCCGAGCACCTGTACTTCAGCGGGGTCTGTCTCGCCGTCGCCTGCCTCATCGCGCTGCCCCTCGCGCTGTATCTGGGCCACATCGGCAAGGGCGGCGCCCTCGCGGTCAACATCTCGAACGTGGGCCGCGCGGTGCCCACGCTCGCCCTGCTGATCCTGCTCACGCTGACCCCGCTCGGAGAGCACGGCGACGCGCCGACGCTGATCGCGCTGGTGCTGTTCGCCGTGCCGCCGCTGCTGACCAACGCCTATCTCGGGATGCGCGAGGTGGACCGGTCCGTGGTGGAGGCCGCGCGGGGCATGGGCATGAGTGGTGGTCAGCTGTTCGCGCGGGTCGAGCTGCCGCTCGCGTATCCGATGGTCATGACCGGCATCCGCTCCGCCGGCGTGCAGGTCGTCGCGACGGCCACGCTGGCCGCGATGGCGGGCGAGGGGGGCCTCGGCCGGATCATCACGGCCGGGTTCAACCTGCAGAACACTCCGCAAGTGGTCGCGGGCGCCTTCCTCGTGGCGCTGCTCGCGCTCCTCGTGGAGGGGGTCCTGGTGGTCGCCGGGCGCCTCTTCGACCCGATGCGGCGGTAGCGCGGCGGGGCCCGCGGTGGAGCGCGCGCCGATGCCTTCCGTCCTTACCTTCCTTCCTTTCGAAATGGTGGTTCACCGATGAACAGCACAACGCGTCGCGCGCGACGGATGGCAGGGACGGCCGCGGCCGTCGTGGCGCTGACCGCGGGGCTCGCCGCGTGCGGCGGGGACAGCCTGGAGGACGACGGCAAGGGGGCGGACAAGGCGGGCGACGGCAAGAAGGGCTCGCTCGTGGTGGGTGCCGCGCGGTTCACCGAGCAGAAGGTGCTCGCCGAGCTCTATGCGGGCGTGCTGGCGGACGCCGGTTATGACACGCAGGTCAAGACCGTGCAGAACCGCGAGATCTACAAGCCCGAACTGAAGAAGGGCACGATCGACATCGCGCCCGAATACGCGGCGACGCTCGCGGAATTCCTCAACCTGGAGAAGAACGGCCCGAAGGCGAAGCCCGTCGCCTCCAGTGATCTGGACGCCACGGTGAGCGCTCTGGAGAAGCTCGCGGAGCCGCAAGGTCTGAAGGTGCTCCCGGCCGGTGAGGCGGTCGACCAGAACGCGTTCGCGGTCTCCAAGGAATACGCGGAGAAGCACAAGCTCAAGACCCTCTCGGATCTCGGCAGGTCGGGCGAGAAGGTCAGGGTCGCGGCGGGCGACGAATGCGAGTCCCGCCCGTTCTGCGCGCCGGGGCTGAAGAAGAAGTACGGCATCGACGTCGCCGGAATCGATCCCAAGGGCGTCGGCACCACACAGTCCAAGCAGGCAGTGAAGAACGGCACGGACCAGTTGGTGCTGACCACGACGACCGACGCGACGCTGAAGAACTACGACCTCGTCATCCTTGAAGACGACAAGAAGCTGCAGAACGCGGACAACATCCTTCCCGTGGTGAACGCCAAGGAGGCCGGCGACAAGGAGATAGCCGCCGCGCTCGGGAAGCTGACCAAGACGCTCACGACGGAAGACCTCATCGAACTCAACCGGAAGGTCGACGAGGAGCGTCAGAAGGAAGCGGATGTCGCCAAGGAGTATCTGGAGTCGAAGAACCTGATCTGAAGTTGATCAAGAAGAGGGGCGGGGCGGGCGGGGAGTTGGGGCCGAGTCATGAATGTGATGTCTGCTTTTTGCCGGGCGCGGCACCATACTTCGCCTACGCGCGGTAAGTTTCTGGCCATGCCACGTGGACGTCACCGCCATTCCCCACCCCTGCACAGGCTGCTTCCCCCCTCGACGGTCGCAGGCGTATCGATTCTCTGCGCCGGCGGCGCCTGGATGTTCGCGGAACCGGTCGTGCTCCGCGGGCTCGTCGCGGCAGCCGCTGCAGCCGCCGTCGTCGGCTCGGTCGTCATGCGCCGCTGGGACCAGGCGGCCGGCAAGCGCGTCGCCGAGCTCGGCCGGGCCCGCGCGAGCGACGAGTGGCGTTACGAGGAACGGATAGCCGAGGCCGAGGCCGACCTGGAGGAGTCCCGCGAACTGCGCGGCAAGCTGGAGACGAAGCTGCGCGCCAAGCGCGCCGAGCTGGCCGCCCTGCGCAACGAACACGCCGCGCTCCTGCGGCGGTACGCCACCGCGGAGACGGAGCGGGCCAGCGCCCTGGAGGGCAGGCGACTGCTCGCCATAGAGGCGACGTCCCCGGCGTCCCCGGCGTCCCCGGAATCCTCGACGCCCGCGCTGCCGGCAGCCGGTTCGGACAACGGCCCTGCGTCGGGCGCCGGCTCCAGCGCCGAGGACCTCGTGCCCGCGGTACGGGCTGGGGCACCGGTGCCGGCATCGCGTACGGAGACGCCGACCGCGCGTACGGAGACACCCGCCCCGCGTACGGACAGCTCCGCGCCGGCCGAGCTCTCCGCCCGGCCGGGCGCGGCGCCCACGCCCTCGCTGTTCCAGCTGGCCAACGCGGCGCTCGACCGCATGGCCCCGCGCGCGGCGACCCGGGCCGAACCGGAAGCGACGCCGGGGGCCGCTCCGGATGCGGAGGACGAGTCGCGGGGGAAGCCCGGGGCGGCCGATGGTTATGCCGGGCACGAGCGCGCGGTCGCCGTCGCGCCGCCCGTGCAGGCCCGACGCCCGGTGCCCCAGGGCGGTTTCGACTTCTTCGGCACGAAGAACGTGGCGCCGGCCGCGCTGGAGTCCGTGCAGAACGAGGACCTCGCCGACGTGGTGGGCGAGGAGGCCCTCGCGGTCCACAAGGCGGAGTCCGAGGGCGAGTTCAAGGACGCCCCCGAAGGTGACACCGCGCACGGCGTCGGCCAGGTCATCGACCTGACGGCCCACGACGAGACGGAACAGATCGACGTGGCGGAGCTGCGGACGGCCCTGCGGGCGTAACGCTCCGCTGTGGTTGAGCGGTGTCCTGGACGCCGGGCCGGGGGCCCGGCGATCCCCGCCCGTGCCAGGCGTGCGTCGGATGCGCCGCTGCGGGTTGTGCGTGGCTGGTCGCGCAGTTCCCCGCGCCCCTGCCGGAGCGCTTCCTCCGGTCCCCTGCGGGTTTATGCCATCCAGCGGTCCGGGACGGCCTCTCTGCGGCCCGTCCGGGAGCGGTCGGCCTGCGACTTGAGGAGGGCCGACGCCTCCGTGGCGGGGCGCAGGCGGGCCGTCACCGTCTTGTTGGCGCCGGTGTCCACCCGTACGTCCGCCACGTCCTTGTAGCGCTCCCAGGGCCCCTGGGAGAGCCGCACGCTCTGCACCTTGGCGTGCGGCACGAGCGAGAGGCGGCGCTTGAGCAGTCCGTGGCGGGCCGCGAAGACGTCGTCGGTGACCGACAGGCCGTATCCCTTCCACCAGAACGGCACGCACCACGCCGCGCGCGCGGGCGGCCGCACGAGGTCCGCCGCGTCCGGCACGCGCACGCCCGGCAGGACCCGCCCGATGACCGCCTCGGCGTGCTCCCGCGGCGCGACCGGCACCAGGACGCTGTTCGACGAGCCCGCCACGTCCAGCTCGACCCGCACCCAGCCCATCCGCCGCCACAGCAGCGGCTGCACGACGTGGACGGTCTGCACCCGGCCGGGCGGCACGGTCTCGTGGGCCTTGTCGAGCAGTCCGTGGTCGATGCGGATGCCGTCCGGGGACTCGCCCACCGTCCAGTCGTACTCCTTGATGAAGCGGCCGCCGCTGCCGGCGAAGGCGCCGCCCAGCATGGGGAGCGCGGTCGCGAGGACCGTCCAGACGTTGTGCGTGGCGAACCAGAGGAAGGCGGGCACCACGGTCGCGGCGAGGAGCAGCGCCCACGGGGCGCCGGTCAGCAGCAGGGAGAGGGCGAGCACGCGCGGCTGGACGTGCAGCAGGCCCCGCACGGGCGCCTCGCCGACCTCGCGGGCCTCCTCGGGGGCGAAACCGGCGGCACGCGCGAGGAGTTCGGCCCGCAGCTCGGTGGCGTCCCGCTCGCCGAGATAGGCCAGCTCGTCCTTCTTCTCCGCCCCGACGACGTCCAGCTTGAGCTTGGCGACTCCCGCGACGCGGGCGAGCAGCGGCCGGGTCACGTCGACGGCCTGGAGCCGGTCGAGGCGGATGTGGGCGGTGCGCCGGAAGAACAGGCCGGTGCGGATGCGCAACTCGGTGTCGGTGACCGCGAAGTGGGTGAACCACCAGCTCAGGAAGCCGTAGAGGGCGCCGCCCACGACCACCGCGACGCTGCCGAGGAGCAGGGTGGTGGCGGTCAGCTCGGAGAGGCGCTGCTGTGTGCCGTTCGGGTCGTGGACCGCCCAGCCGACGAGGACCGCGAAGGGCGCCCACGCGCGGCGCAGCGGTGTGACGGGGTGCAGCCGCCGCTCGGCAACTTCGCGCGGCACGGCTTCGTCCGGCGCCTCCCGCGGCCCGCTCACAGTCCCGCCGATCGGGCCTCGCCGAGCTCGGTGAGGCGGTCCCGCAGCCGCTCGGCCTCCTCGGGGAGCAGGCCGGGGATGCGGGCGTCGGTGGCGGCCGCGGCGGTGTGCAGCTGGACGCTCGCGAGCCCGAAGCGCCGCTCCACGGGGCCCGAGGTCACCTCGACGAGCTGCATCCTGCCGTACGGCACGACGGTCTCCTCGCGCCAGAGCACACCCCGGCTGATGAGCAGGTCGTCGGCGCGCTCCGCGTACCGCCACGAGCGCCAGTTGCGGCCGAGCAGCGGCCAGCCCCAGGCCACCACGGCGAGCGGCAGCAGCGCGAACGCGGCCCAGGCCGGGCCCGCGAACAGGCCGAGCAGCACGCCGACGGCCGCCGCGAGCGGCACCAGCCAGACCACCAGGAGGAGCCGCCGCAGCTTCAGCAGCCCGCGCGGCAGCCCGGTCCACACCGGCTCCGTCCCCTGTCCCGCCGGTCCTGCGGGCTCCGCCGTCCCCGTTTCCATGCCCCAAGCGTACGTACGTCCGGTGACAGCGGCGTGGGGCGGGAACAGGCGGCCGCGGACGGCGGCGGGTGCGAGAGACTGTGGCCATGAGTCCCACGACGGAGACCACCACGGAGACCACGCTCGGCATCGGCGGCGCGGCGGAGAGCACCGACATGGTGCTCAACATCGGCCCCCAGCACCCGTCCACGCACGGGGTGCTCCGCCTCCGCCTGGTCCTGGACGGCGAGCGCATCCAGCACGCGGAGCCGGTCATCGGCTACATGCACCGCGGTGCGGAGAAGCTCTTCGAGGCGCGGGACTACCGGCAGATCGTGATGCTGGCCAACCGGCACGACTGGCTGTCGGCGTTCTCGAACGAGCTGGGCGTCGTGCTGGGCGTGGAGCGGATGCTCGGCATGGAGGTCCCGGAGCGCGCCGTCTGGATGCGCACGCTGCTCGCCGAGCTGAACCGCGTCCTCAACCACCTGATGTTCCTCGGGTCCTACCCCCTCGAACTGGGCGGCATCACGCCGGTGTTCTACGCGTTCCGTGAGCGCGAGGAGCTCCAGAACGTGATGGAGGAGATCTCCGGCGGCCGCATGCACTACATGTTCAACCGTGTCGGCGGCCTCAAGGAGGACCTGCCCGCGGGCTGGCCCACGCGCGCGCGTGCGGCGGTCGCCTCGGTGCGTTCGCGGATGGGCGTGTACGACGATCTGGTGCTCGGCAACGAAATCTTCCGGGGCCGTACGCGCGGCGTGGGCGTCCTCTCTCCGGAGGCGGTGCATGCCTACGGAGTGAGCGGTCCGATCGCCCGCGCCTCCGGAGTCGACTTCGACCTGCGCAGGGACGAGCCGTACCTCGCGTACGCCGAGCTGCAGGACACCCTGAAGGTCGTCACGCGACAGGAGGGCGACTGCCTGGCCCGCTTCGAGTGCCTCCTGGAGCAGACCCACAACGCCCTCGACCTCGCGGACGCCTGCCTGGACCGGCTCGCCGACCTGCCGCAGGGGCCGATCAACCAGCGCCTTCCGAAGGTCCTCAAGGCCCCCGAGGGCCACACGTACGCGTGGACCGAGAACCCTCTCGGCATCAACGGCTACTACCTCGTCAGCAAGGGTGAGAAGACCCCGTACCGCCTGAAGCTGCGTTCGGCGTCGTACAACAACATCCAGGCGCTGACCGAGCTGCTTCCGGGGCAGCTGGTCGCGGACATGGTGGCGATCCTGGGATCACTGTTCTTCGTGGTGGGCGACATCGACAAGTAGGGCGTCCGGATCGTCCAGCAGAGGGTCCAGACAGACGCCGACGGGCTGCAGCAGCCAGCCGAAGTCGCCGAGGCCGCCGGGCGCGGTGAGCTCGGCGGCCTCTCCCGCGCGCGTGAGGGCGCGTACGTACGCCGCCGGGTCCTCGGAGGCAAGTGCGAGCGGCGGGCGGGCGCCGCTCACCCCGAGCCCGCCGAGCGCCGCCCGCTGGGTGAGCAGGGTGGCTCCCGCCGACGCGCAGGCGTCGAGCGCCACATGGGCGGTGATGTCGCAGCTGCCGTCGGGCACGGGAGCCGTCTCACGGCCCTCCCTGAAGCCCGTCAGCGTCCCGAAGGGCGGCCGGGCGTCCCGGGTGTGGGCGTAGTCCACGGCGACCGCCAGACCGCGCGTCAGCGTCGCCACGGCCGCCGCCCACGCCTCGTCCCGCAGGCGTCCGATCTCCGCGCGCAGGCCCGGCTCGGGGTCCAGCGGCCACCAGCGCGCCAGCCAGTCGGCGTCGGGGCCCTCGACGGGACCGCCCGGCGACTCGGTGCCGTCGTCGCTCACGAGGACGCGGCGCGGGGTCCCGTCGGCGGCGACCTCGGCGACGTCCAGCGGAACGTTGTCCAGCCACTCATTGGCGAAGAGCAGGCCCGTGACGCCGGCCGGGGGCGCGGTCCGCCACTCGACGCGCTCGTCGAGGTCCGCGGGGCGCTCCGCGAGCTCCACCGCGTACGCGCGCACGCGTGCCGCCACATCCGGGGGCAGCGCGGCCAGGACGCCTGCGGTCAGTTCGCCGTGGCCCGCGCCCATGTCGACGAACGCCACCTCGTCCGGGTGACCGAGCTCGGCGTCCAGGCGGGTCAGCAGGCGTGCCACAGCGCCCGCGTAGAGGGGCGAGGCGTGCACGGAGGTGCGGAAGTGCGCGGCGGGCCCTTCGGAGCGGCGGTAGAAGCCGCCCGGGCCGTACAGGGCGGCCTCCATGGCCTCGTGCCAGGCGCGCGGTGCCGGTGCGCGCGCCGCGCCGTTGTCGTTCGTCACAGACCGCAGGCTAAGGGGGCCTCCACCTTGGGGAGTACATGTAGTCGGTACGGATCGGACCTCCGGTTGACCCGGGGGCGCCGCCGGGCTGCCTACGCTGGGTTACGTGCAGCGCCTCTATGACTTCCTCCGCAGACACCCGACATGGGTCGACGGCTTCTGGGCCTTCGTCCTGCTCGGGATGTCCGGGATCAGTCTGATCTCCATGCCGGAGGCGGAGGGCCGCGACCCGGGAGTGGCGTCGATCCCCGTCGCCCTCGGTCTCTTCGTGGTGGTCCTGCTGCGTCGACGGGCCACCGAGAAGATGCTGGTGCTCGCCGCGGTCCTCGGTTTTCTCCAGCTCGTCTTCGACGTGGAGCTGATGCCCGCGAACTTCGCGATGCTGGTGATCGTCTACACCGCCGCGGCCGACGGGGAGCGCTGGGCCTCACGGTTCGCGCTGGTCGGCGGTTTGTGCGCGGCTCCGCTCGCGATGATGCGCTGGCCCGCCGAGGACACCAGCACCTTCAGTCTCATCCTCTTCACGATGTTCCAGATCGTGCCCTTCGCGCTCGCCTGGGTCCTCGGTGACTCCATCCGCACCCGCCGCGCCTACCTCGCCCAGCTGGAGGAGCGCGCCGCCCGTCTGGAGCGGGAGCGCGAGGCGCAGTCGAAGGTCGCGGTGGCGGCCGAGCGGGCCCGCATCGCACGCGAACTGCACGACGTCGTCGCGCACAACGTGTCCGTGATGGTGGTCCAGGCCGACGGCGCCGCGTACGTCCTGGACGCCGCGCCCGACCAGGCCAGGAAGGCCCTGGAGACCATCTCGGGCACCGGCAGGCAGGCGCTGGCCGAGATGCGCAGGCTGCTCGGTGTGCTGCGCACCGGCGAGCCCGAGGAGAGCGGCGAGTACGTCCCGCAGCCCGACGTCGAACAGCTCGACGAGCTCATCGAGCAGGTACGCACGGCCGGTCTGCCCGTCGACTACAAGGTCGAGGGCACTCCGCGCCCGCTGCCCAGCGGCGTGGAGCTCACCGCGTACCGCATCGTGCAGGAGGCGCTCACCAACACCCGCAAGCACGGCGGCGAGAACGCCGGGGCGAGCGTGCGGCTCGTCTACTTCGACGACGGCCTCGGGCTGCTCGTCGAGGACGACGGCAAGGGCGCCCCCCACGAGCTGTACGAGGACGGCGGGGCCGACGGCTGCGGACACGGGCTGATCGGCATGCGCGAGCGCGTCGGCATGGTCGGCGGCACGCTGGACGCGGGGCCGCGCCCCGGCGGCGGGTTCCGGATCAGCGCGCTGCTGCCCCTCAAGCCCGCACACTGAGACCTACCGAAGAACCTTCCGAAGGGACCCCCCTTGATGTCCATCCGCGTGATGCTCGTCGACGACCAGGTGCTGCTGCGCACCGGGTTCCGGATGGTGCTCGCCGCCCAGCCGGACATGGAGGTCGTCGCGGAGGCGGGCGACGGCGTGGAGGCCCTGGAGGTGCTGCGCGCCACCAAGGTCGACGTGGTCCTGATGGACGTCCGCATGCCGAAGCTCGACGGTGTGGAGACGACCCGCCGCGTCTGCCAGGCGGCGAACCCTCCGAAGGTGCTGATCCTGACCACCTTCGACCTCGACGAATACGCCTTCTCGGGGCTGAAGGCGGGCGCGTCCGGTTTCATGCTCAAGGACGTGCCTCCGGGGGAGCTGCTCGCCGCCATCCGCTCCGTGCACAGCGGCGACGCCGTCGTCGCGCCGTCCACCACGCGGCGGCTCCTCGACCGCTTCGCGCCGATGCTGCCGACCACCGGCGGCCAGCCGCAGCTCAAGCAGCTGGAGCGGCTCACGGACCGGGAGCGCGAGGTGATGATCCTGGTCGCGCAGGGCCTGTCGAACGGTGAGATCGCGGCGCGGCTCGTCCTCTCGGAGGCGACCGTGAAGACGCACGTCGGCCGCATCCTGACGAAGCTGGGCCTGCGGGACCGGGTGCAGGTGGTGGTCCTCGCGTATGAGACGGGGCTGGTGCGGGCCGGGGGCGCCTCGTAGCCCGGGGGGAGGCGGCGTCGCGGGCCCGGGCTGATCCGAAAGACACGCCCTAGCGCAGCACGCCCTCGATGAAGTCGCTGCCCAGGCGGGACACGACGCTGATGTCCAGCTGGTGCTGGACATAGCGGCCGCGGCGGCGCGTGGTGATCAGGCCCGCCTTCTTCAGGACGCTCAGGTGCCGGGATATCTCCGGTGGCGTCATGCCGTGCGAGTCGGCCAGCTCGCTCGTGGTGTACGCCCCGCGCGCGAGGTGGCGGCACAGGCGCATCCGCACCGGGTGGGCGAGCGCGGACATGCGGCGGGTCAGCTGCTCCACGGTGGGCGGGTGGGTGAGGCCCGGGGTGCTGATGGGGTACGTGATCGACACCTGCCAGCCCTTGCGGTGCAGCACCCACAGGTGCGGCCAGCCGAGGCTGGTCGGGACGATCACCAGGCCTCCCGAGCCGGTGGTGGTGCGGCCCACGGAGATCTTGTCGACGGTGATGAGCTGCGCTTCCTCGTCCAGGGACACCGCTCCGGAGATGGCCCGCAAAGCCTCCGCCAGTCCCTTGCGGCGCAGCAGCTCGGTCTTGTGCCGGGCGTCCGCGGCCAGTTGGTGGGACACCCGGGCCCAGGTGTCGGCGAAGAAGGCCTCGTCGCAGTCCTCCATGAGCGTGCGGAACCACGCCCGTACGGCCGGCGGGTCGTCGAGCAGCCGCTTGGTGAAGCGCACTTGGTGCGGGCCGCGGGCGGCGGCGAGGTCGAGGGCGCGCCGCTGCACCGCCGGATCGGAGAGGAGCTTGCGGTCCGGCTCCGCGTACGTCGACTGGCAGGTGAACTCCAGAGCCGCGTCCACGAACTGTTCGTCGGTCAGCTTGTCCAGCTGGTCGAGCTCCTCGGCGAGCGTGGCCCCCGGGAGCGCGCTCTGCCCGGGGAGGCCGGCGAACGGCAGGAAGACGTCCGAGAACGTCGTGCGCCACAGGAAGTCGGCCTCGCACATGCGGTCCGCGAGACGCGGGTCCAGGCGCGTGGAGACGGCCGTCGCCCAGCCCTGGAGGCCCGGGTGGTGGCCCGGCTCGGACAGTGCGTGCAGCGCCATGCCGAGCTCGGACAGGGGCGAGGGCGCGACGTGGATCCGCTCCTGGGGCAGCCCGCTGATGTCGATGCTCACGCTCATGGCCCCATGGTGCACCTCGCCACCGACAGCCCGGCCGTCGATTGACGAGCGCCGTCAATCGACGCGACGCGGGCGGGGCGGCGGGCGCAGGCTGTAGTCATCGCCGGAGCCGCTGAAGCCTCCGGCCCTCTTCTTCCCGCCGACGACCCCGCGCCCGGGATTCCCGCGACCACATGCTGTCCGTTAAGTACTATTCATCCAGAAAGGTGAACCGTCATGAGCGTCACCCAGCAGTACCTCCTCGACGCCTACCGCGCCGCCCAGCACGGCCGGCCGACGCCGCCCGCGCCCGGCGCGCACGACTGGCAGGCCGTCCGTGAGGTCCGCGACTACGGCAGGTTCCGGGCCGTCGTGGCGGAACGCCCCGCGCGCGGCAGGGTCCGTGCCGCCCTGGCCAGGCTCGCCCGCGGCGGCCGGCTCAGCGGGGGATCCGTCGCACGAACTCCGCGACCGCTTCACTGACGTCGGCGGCCGTCCACTTCAGGCCCTCCTCGGTCACGGTGACCTCCGTGACCGAGAGGCCCGGCGGCCCGTCGGGGAACCAGCGCCCGAAGAGCAGCGTGCCGGTCTCCTCCGCCTGCCCGAGAGCGGCCCGGTCCAGTACGTCCGGGGCGTACGGCAGCCACACCTGGAACTGATGGGTGTGCGGGCGCTCGGGGTGCACGCGCGACCAGGGCACCCCGGCGGCCGTGAAGCCGTCCCGCAGGGCCTCGGCGACCACGCGCGCGTGGGCGACGTACTCGGGCAGCCGGGGCAGCGTGTCCCGCAGGCCGAGGAGGGCCGACACGGCGGTCGGGAACTGCTGGAAGAGCTGACCTCCGTAGCGGTGGCGCCACACCCTCGCCTCCTCGACGAGCGTGCGCGGGCCGGCCAGCGCCGCGCCGCTCAGCCCTTCGAGCGACTTGTAGAACGACACGTACACGGAGTCGGCGAGCCCGGCGATCTCCGCGAGGCCTCGGCCGAAGTGCGGCGTGCACTCCCACAGGCGGGCGCCGTCGAAGTGCACGACGGCGTCCCTCTCCCGCGCCGCCGCCACGACCTCCTCCAGCTCCTCCCACTCGGGCAGGACGAAACCCGCGTCCCGGAGCGGCAGTTCGAGCATCAGCGTCCCGAAAGTCTCCTCGAAGTCCCGTACCTCGTCCGCGGTCGGCAGCCGCGGCTCACCCGTCGGATGTACGGTGCGCAGCCCGCTGACCACCGAGAAGGCGCCCCCTTCGTGGAGCTCGGGGTGCGCCTTCGGATGGAGCGCCACCGTCGCGTTGCCCGTACGGCCTGCCCAGCAGCGCAGCGCGACCTGCTGCGCCATGGTCCCGGTCGGGAAGAACGCGGCGTCCTCCTTGCCGAGCAGCCGCGCGACCTCGCTCTCCAGGGTGGCGACGACACCGTCGCCGTAGACGTCGGTGCGGTCGTCGGGGCGGACCACCTCGGGAGCCGCGGCCGCCAGGGCCGAAAGACGCTCGGTGAGCGGGATGTGCAGGACGGGACGGTGCAGGGTGCGGGTCGCGCCCAGAGACGCGGCACGACGGCGGGCCGAGCGCTGCTCTTCGGTTGCGCCGGCCGACTGCTCTTCGGCTGTGGTGTGGGAGGGCATTCTCCGAGCATGGCCCGTCCGCCGCCACCGGTCATATGAATAACCACAGCCTGTGGACAGCGGAAGACGCGGCGCCGACCGATCGCGTTAGCATGACGAGAAATCGTCCGGTACCCCGAGCGGACTGGAACGGAAGGCGCCGCCGCGTGAACGCATCGCATCAGCCAGACCCGCGGGACCGCCCCGCGAGGCTCACCGTGGGAGTCGTGGGAGCGGGCCGTGTCGGCCCCGCGCTCGCCGCGTCGCTGCAGCTCGCCGGGCACCGCCCGGTGGCCGCGTCCGGCGTCTCCGACTCGTCGGTGCGACGGGCCGCCGCGCTGCTGCCCGACGTCCCCCTCGTCCCGCCCGCCGAGGTCCTGGACCGGGCCGACCTGGTGCTCCTGACCGTCCCCGACGACGCCCTGCCCGGCCTCGTCGAGGGCCTCGCGGAGACCGGGGCCGTGCGCCCCGGCCAGCTGCTCGTGCACACCTCCGGGCGGTACGGCACCAAGGTCCTTGAGCCCGCCCTGCGCGCCGGCGCCCTGCCGCTGGCGCTGCACCCCGCCATGACGTTCACCGGCACCCCCGTCGACGTGCAGCGCCTGGCCGGCTGCTCCTTCGGCGTGACCGCCCCCGAGGAGCTGCGGCTCGCCGCCGAGGCCCTGGTCATCGAGATGGGCGGCGAGCCCGAGTGGATCGCCGAGGAGAACCGCCCGCTGTACCACGCGGCCCTCGCCCTGGGCGCGAACCACCTGGTCACGCTGGTCGCCGAGTCCATGGACCTGCTGCGGGACGCGGGCGTCGAGCAGCCGGACCGGATGCTCGGCCCGCTGCTCGGCGCCGCCCTGGACAACGCGCTGCGTTCGGGCGACGCGGCGCTCACGGGCCCCGTCGCGCGCGGCGACGCGGGCACCGTCGCCGCCCACGTCGCCGAGCTCCGCAAGCACGCCCCGCAGACCGTCGCCGGCTATCTCGCGATGGCCCGCGCCACCGCCGACCGCGCCCTCGCCCACGGCCTGCTCAAGCCGGAGCTCGCCGAGGACCTCCTCGGCGTGCTCGCCAACGGCGCGGACGGCGGCACCACGCCCGAAGGGGGGACCCGATGACCGGCCCGACCAGCGCGAACCCCACCCTCCTGCACACCGCGGAATCCTTGCGCGCCCGCACGCGTGCGGGCCGCCGCGCCGTCGTCATGACCATGGGCGCCCTGCACGACGGGCACGCCTCGCTGATCCGCGCCGCCCGCCGCGTCGCGGGCCCCGAGGGCGAGGTCGTCGTCACGGTCTTCGTGAACCCGCTGCAGTTCGGAGCGGGCGAGGACCTGGACCGCTATCCCCGCACCCTCGACGCCGACATCAAGATCGCCGCACAGGCGGGCGCGGACACCGTGTTCGCCCCCGACGTGGACGAGGTCTACCCAGGAGGCGAGCCGCAGGTCCGCGTCGGCGCGGGCCCCATGGGCACCGTCCTCGAAGGAGCCACGCGCCCCGGCCACTTCGACGGCATGCTCACCGTCGTCGCGAAGCTGCTGCACCTCACCGGGCCCGACGTGGCGCTGTTCGGGCAGAAGGACGCCCAGCAGCTCGCCCTGATCCGCCGCATGGTGCGCGACCTGAACTTCCCCGTGGAGATCATCGGCGTCCCCACCGTCCGCGAGGACGACGGCCTGGCCCTCTCCAGCCGCAACCGCTACCTCGCCCCGGGCGAGCGGCGCACCGCCCTCGCCCTCTCCCAGGCCCTCTTCGCGGGCCGCGACCGGCACGCCGCGCAGGAGGCCCTCCGCGCGCGGGCCGCCAGCGCACCCGCCTCACGCGCGCGCGCCGACGCGCTGAACGCCATGGGCGAGTCCCGCGCCGCCGCCGACGCCCACGCCGTGGCGGAGTCCACGGACCCCTCCGCGCCCGGGGGCGGCCCCGCCGCCGTCGTCGCGGCGGCCCGGCTGGTCCTCGACGAGGCGGCGCGCCTCCACCCCCCGCTGGAGCTGGACTATGTCGCGCTTGTGGACCCGGCCGACTTCACCCCGGTCCGCCCCGGCCACACCGGCGAGGCCGTCCTCGCCGTCGCCGCCAAGGTCGGCTCGACGCGGCTGATCGACAACATCCCGCTGACGTTCGGAGCCGCCGTATGAGTGCCACCGGAATACGGCTGCATGCCCCCGCCCCCGGCTGGTCCCTCGACGCCGACATCGTGGTCGTCGGCTCCGGAGTGGCCGGACTGACCGCCGCCCTGCGCTGCGCGGCCGCCGGACTGAAGACCGTCGTGGTGACCAAGGCCCGCCTGGACGACGGCTCCACCCGCTGGGCCCAGGGCGGCGTCGCCGCGGCGCTCGGCGAGGGCGACACCCCCGAACAGCACCTGGACGACACGCTCGTGGCCGGCGCAGGCCTGTGCGACGAGGAAGCCGTCCGCATCCTCGTCACCGAGGGCCCCGACGCCGTGCGCCGCCTCATCGACACCGGCGCCCACTTCGACACCGGCCCCGAAGGCACCATCGAGCTGACCCGCGAGGGCGGCCACCACCGCCGCCGCATCGCGCACGCGGGCGGCGACGCCACCGGCGCGGAGATCTCCCGCGCCCTCGTCGAGGCCGTCCGCGCCCGCGGCATACCGACGGTGGAGAACGCGCTGGTGCTCGACCTCCTGACGGACGCCGAGGGCCGCACCGCCGGTGTCTCCCTGCACGTCATGGGAGAGGGCCAGCACGACGGCGTCGGAGCCGTCCACGCCCCCGCGGTGGTCCTCGCGACCGGCGGCATGGGCCAGGTCTTCTCGGCCACCACGAACCCGTCCGTCTCCACGGGCGACGGCGTCGCGCTCGCCCTGCGCGCGGGCGCCGAGGTCTCCGACCTCGAATTCGTGCAGTTCCACCCCACGGTGCTCTTCCTCGGGGCGGACGCGGAGGGCCAGCAGCCGCTGGTCTCCGAAGCCGTCCGGGGCGAGGGCGCGCACCTCGTGGACGCCGACGGCGTGCGCTTCATGGTCGGACAGCACGAGCTCGCCGAGCTCGCGCCCCGCGACATCGTCGCCAAGGGCATCACGCGCCGCATGCAGGAGCAGGGCGCCCAGCACATGTACCTGGACGGCAGGCACTTCGGCGCCGACATGTGGGAGAACCGCTTCCCGACGATCCTCGCCGCCTGCCGCGCCCACGGCATCGACCCGGTCACCGAGCCCATCCCGGTCGCCCCCGCCGCGCACTACGCCTCCGGAGGCGTCCGCACCGACCGGCACGGCCGCACCACCGTCCCGGGGCTGTACGCATGCGGGGAAGTCGCCTGCACCGGCGTCCACGGCGCCAACCGCCTGGCCTCGAACTCCCTCCTGGAAGGCCTGGTCTACGCCGAGCGCATCGCCGCCGACATCACGGCCCGCCACGCGGAGAACACCCTCCACGCGCGCGTGCCCGTCCCCGTCACCCCGCCCGAGACGCCGACGCACCCGCTGCTGCCCGCCGAGGCCCGCTTCGCCATCCAGCGCGTCATGACCGAGGGCGCCGGAGTCCTCCGCTCCGCCTCGTCCCTCACCGAGGCCGCGGCGCGCCTTGCCCGCATCCACGCCGAGGCCGCGGGGGCGCTCGCCGAGCACGGCAAGACGGCCGAGCCCGGCGTCGACACCTGGGAGACCACCAACCTCCTGTGTGTCGCCCGCGTCCTGGTGGCCGCCGCCCAGCGCCGCGAGGAGACCCGTGGCTGCCACTGGCGCGAGGACCACGCCGACCGCGACGACACGGCCTGGCGCCGCCACATCGTCGTACGCCTGAATCCGGACAGGACCCTGGCGGCGCACACCACAGAGACTCCCGACTTCCCTCCGACCCGTCCCAGTCCCCAGGAGCAGTGACCGTGAGCACCCCCGACGACCTCCCCCTCGCCGCCCCCGCAGCCGCCGGCGGCTGCGGCGACGCCTGCGGCTGCGGCGGGGACGACGCGTTCGACCCCCTGGAGTGCGGCCTCGACCCCGCTCTCGCACGGCTCCTCGCCGAGGCGGGCCTCGACCCCCTCCAGATCGAGGACATCGCGCACATGGCCATCGAGGAGGACCTGGCCGGCGGCGTGGACGTCACCACGGCCGCCACCATCCCCGAGGACGCCGTCGCCACCGCCGACTTCGCCGCGCGCGAGGCGGGCACCGTGGCAGGCCTGCGCGTCGCCGAGGCCGTCATGTCCGTCGTATGCGAAGAGGAGTTCGAGGTCGAGCGGCACGTCGAGGACGGCGACCGCGTCGAGGCCGGCGACACCCTCCTGAGCATCACCACCCGCACCCGCGACCTCCTCACCGCCGAGCGCAGCGCGCTGAACATCCTGTGCCGCCTCTCCGGCATCGCGACCGCCACGCGCGCGTGGGCGGACGCGCTCGACGGCACGAAGGCGAAGGTCCGCGACACCCGCAAGACGACACCCGGCTACCGCGCCCTGGAGAAGTACGCGGTACGCATGGGCGGCGGCGTCAACCACCGCATGTCGCTCTCCGACGCGGCCCTGGTCAAGGACAACCACGTGGTCGCGGCGGGCGGCGTGGCACAGGCCTTCGAGGCCGTACGCGCGCAGTTCCCCGACGTGCCGATCGAGGTCGAGGTCGACACGCTCCACCAGCTGCGCGAGGTCGTCGACGCGGGCGCGGACCTGATCCTCCTGGACAACTTCACGCCGGGCGAGACGGCGGAGGCCGTCGCGATCGTGGCCGGCCGCGCCTTCCTCGAATCCTCGGGCCGCCTCACCCTGGAGAACGCCCGGGCGTACGCCGAGACGGGCGTCGACTACCTCGCGGTGGGCGCCCTCACGCACTCCTCGCCGATCCTCGACATCGGCCTCGACCTGCGGGAAGCGGTGCGGGACTGATGCTCCTCACGATCGACGTGGGCAACACCCACACCGTCCTCGGCCTCTTCGACGGCGAGGACATCGTCGAGCACTGGCGCATCTCCACCGACGCGCGGCGCACCGCCGACGAACTGGCCGTCCTGCTCCACGGCCTGATGGGCATGCACCCCCTGCTCGGCGACGACCTCGGCGACGGCATCGACGGCATCGCGATCTGCTCGACCGTCCCCTCGGTCCTGCACGAGCTGCGCGAGGTCACCCGCCGCTACTACGGAGACGTCCCCGCCGTCCTCGTCGAACCAGGCATCAAGACCGGCGTCCCGATCCTCATGGACAACCCCAAGGAGGTCGGCGCCGACCGCATCATCAACGCGGTGGCTGCGGTGGAGCTCTACGGAGGCCCCGCCATCGTCGTCGACTTCGGCACGGCCACGACGTTCGACGCGGTCTCCGCGCGCGGGGAGTACGCCGGTGGCGTCATCGCCCCCGGCATCGAGATCTCCGTGGAGGCCCTCGGCGTACGCGGCGCACAGCTCCGCAAGATCGAACTCGCCCGTCCGCGCAGCGTCATCGGCAAGAACACCGTGGAGGCCATGCAGGCGGGCATCCTGTACGGCTTCGCGGGCCAGGTCGACGGCGTGGTGAACCGCATGGCACGCGAGCTCGCGGGCGCGGGGGGCGACCCCGACGACGTCACGGTGATCGCCACGGGTGGCCTGGCCCCCATGGTCCTCGGCGAGGCCTCCGTCATCGACGAGCACGAACCGTGGCTGACGCTGATCGGGCTCCGGCTCGTCTACGAGCGGAACATCTCCCGCGCCTGACCGATAGCCGACGCTTCGTGTGCACAACCCGGCCCCCTTCTGCAAGAGTCTGCGCTGGGACGGGGACTTGGGCGGTGTGGGGCGGACTGGGGCGGATGAGGCGCAAGAGACGACTGAGGGCTGCGGTGGTTGCGGCGGCGCTGGTGGTGGTGGCCGGTGGCCCGGCGACGACGGCCCGGGCGGCCCAGCCTTCGCCTTCGCCGGGGCTGGCCGGGGCGGGGGCGGGGGTGCTGCCCTGGCTCGCGGTGGTGGCCGTCGCCGCGCTGGGCATAGGCGCGGTCGCCTACGCCTTGGCCCGCCGCCACCCCGACTGACCCCGGTGCGGGTCCCGCTCTCATACCTGCCCCGGCCCCACCGCTCCCCGCCCCGCCCCGCCGGGCCCGAACCCCCAAGCCCGCCGCTCCGCGGCGGATGTTTCCCACCCACCCACCCGTTTGCCCCGCGACGTCCAGCGAGGGTAGGGGCGGGCGGGTGGGGCGCCCCTGCGACGGCCGCGGGAGTGGGGGCGGGGTGGGTGGGGTGCCTCTGCGACGTGCTGCGGGAGTAAGGGCGGGGTGGGTGAGGTGCCTCTGTGACGTGCTGCGGGGCTGGGGCGGGGTGGGTGAGGGCTATCCCTGTGACGTGCTGCGGGGCTGGGGCGGGGCGGGTGAGGGCTATCCCTGTGACGTGCTGCGGGGCTGGGGCGGGTGGGGGTTCGCCTGGGACGTTTAGTGGGACTGGGATGGGCGGGTGGGGGCCTTGTGGCGTTCAGAGGGAGTGGGACAGGTGATAGCGGATCTCCATGACGTTCAGTGGGCTCGGGTGTCGTCGGGTGGCCCGCAACGGGCTGCGGGAATAGGGGTGGGCGTGCAAGGGCTGCTCCGCCGCGCCCCGCAGAGCTAGGGGCAAGTCCCCCACCGGGCCGCAGGCGCACGCCCGGGTGGTCGCCGCAAGCCCCCGCCGGGCCGCAGGCGCACGCGCTCGCGAGGGGACGTGGGGGTATGTGCGAACGGAGCACTGAGGAGTCTGTGGCGTCTTTGGACTTGAGGCGTGGCGCAGGGATGGCGAGTACGCACATACCCCCGCGGCCCCGCCCCACGGACGAGCACTAGGCGCAGACCCCGGCCCATGACGAACCCGCAGGCGCAGGCGGAGGCCCGGCCCACAGCGACCGGCAGGCGCAGGCCCCCGCCCACAGCGACCGGCAGGCGCAGGCGCTGACCCCAGCGACCGGCAGGCGCAGGCGGAGGCCCCGGCCCACGACGACCCGCAGGCGCAGGCCCCGGCCCACAGCGACCCGCAGGCGCAGGGCCCCACCCGAGGCGCCCCCGCCAGCGAGTGGCGTTAAGCCGATTTTGTCCGATTGGCGCGTATCGTCAGTCCATGCCCACGCCATACGGATCCCGGGGCGGCATGGCCTTCGGTGCGGAGGAGCTGCGTGTGCTCCGTCGCGCCCTGGCGCTCGCCCTGCACCCCAGCCCCGTCCGCGACCGCGACCCCGTCCGCGACGAGGACGTCCAGGACTGTCTCCGGCTCGCCGAAGCGGTCGACGAAGCGATGCGCGAGGGCGCCAGGCTGCGCGCCTTCCTGGTGGCCGACCTCGCCCGCTACCGGGCCGCCCTGCCCGGCACCGCCTCCGGCTACCTCGCCCTGCTCGACGACGTCCTCGCCGCCGGCTACCAGCCGGGCGCCGACGACCTCGCCGCCCTGCGCGCCCTGCGCGGCAACCCCACCGCGGCCGCCCTGCTCGACCGCTGCCGTGCCCTCGCGGAACGAGCCGTCCGCGCCCGCCTAGCACGCCGCGCCGTCCCCACACCAGCCATCCCCACCCCCACGCCCATTTCCATCCCCGCCCCCGCCTCCGCCTCCCGCGCCCGCCTCCACGCCCTCCCCGGAGGCCTGAACGGGTCGCAGCCGCCCTCCGAACGCCCCGCCTCCCCGGAGCCGCCCCGCCCGGTGCCCACCCCGGCCGAGGTCTTCCCGCCGAAGCGCCGCCCCGAGGCTCCCGCGCAGAGTCCGGCGAAGACACCCGCGGACCCGCCGCATCAGCTCGTCGCGGGCTAGCTACTCTGGGAGGCATGGACTACGTTTCCGCGCTCGTGCCCCCCGTAGTGATGGCCGTGTTCTTCACGGGGCTCATCGTGACGATCGTGAAGACCCAGGGCGGCGCCAACAAGGCCAAGGAGGACGCGGCCGTGGACGCCGCGATCTCCCGCGCCGAAGCCGTCAGCCAGACCCCGAAGGCCACCGGCAGCGCCTGAACAGCACCGTTCAACGCCAACGCCAACGCCACCCGCCCCCGGCCCCGGCCCCAGGCCCCGGCAGCACCCCGGCGTACGACTCGACGCGCCATTCGAGTCGTACGCCCTTTTTGTTGCGGAAATTAGTGGTACGCCACGTCCCTCACGCATCACGCCAATAGTGACGTCTCCCACTATTGTTCTGCTGTGCCTCGTCCATTGGGAGAACTCGAAGACTCAGTCATGACGCGGGTGTGGAAGTGGAACCGCCCCGTGACCGTTCGAGAAGTCCTGGAAGACCTTCAGCAGGAACGGTCCATCGCGTACACCACCGTGATGACCGTTTTGGACAATCTCCATCAGAAGGGCTGGGTGCGCCGCGAAGCGGAAGGCCGCGCCTATCGATATGAGGCGGTCTCCACTCGCGCCGCCTACGCAGCCGCACTGATGAACGAAGCCTGGTCGCAGAGCGACAACCCGGCCGCCGCACTGGTCGCCTTCTTCGGCATGATGTCGGAGGAACAGCGGGAAGCGCTGAGCGACGCGATGCGTATCGTCCAAGGCCCGGAGAACCCCGGGAACCCTGCGAACCCCGCGAACCCCGGCGGCGCCGAGCGCGAAGCAGAGCGATAGCGTCCGCTCATGCCAGCAGAGGTCCCCGAACGATCCGATCGATCCGAACGAACCGATCGATCCGAACGAACCGATCGACCCGAACTCAGCGAACTCAGCGCAAAAGCGGTCTCCGTCCGCAGGGCGCGAACCTCCGATGTGCCGGCCGTGCGCCGCCTCCTCGACTCCTACGTCCGCGAGCGCATCCTCCTGGACAAAGCGACGGTGACGCTTTACGAGGACATCCAGGAGTTCTGGGTGGCGGAACGCGACGACAACGCCGAGTTGGTCGGCTGCGGCGCTCTGCACGTGATGTGGGAAGACCTCGCGGAAGTGCGCACCCTCGCGGTGAACCCCGAGGTCAAGGGTGCCGGAGTGGGACATCAGCTGTTGGGCAAGTTGCTGCAGACCGCCCGCTGGCTCGGCGTCCGCAAGGTTTTCTGTCTCACCTTCGAAGTCGACTTCTTCGCGAAGCACGGCTTCGTGGAGATCGGCGAGACTCCGGTCGACGGAGATGTCTACAGCGAGCTCCTGCGTTCCTATGACGAGGGCGTCGCGGAGTTCCTTGGCCTCGAACGAGTGAAACCGAACACCTTGGGCAACAGTCGGATGCTTCTGCATCTGTGAGCTTGCGTGAGCATCCCCAAGCATCGCCAAGCATCCGCACGCATCCGCACGCATCCGTGAGCATCTGCGATCGGGTGATCGTCTCGACTCGACAGTATTCCGGTCCGCCCCCTGCCCTGGTGGACTATGTCCGAAACGCGCATGTTTCCAGGCTTCTAGGGGTCCCCTGTCTCTCCCAGGGGTTTGTGTTTTTCCGGCAAAAGCGGTTTGCTTTCCGACGTACTGCAGTACTGCATATAACAGGGGCCGGTGAATCGGCGGCGTGCGTCGCGCGGTCCGGCCTCACAGTTATCGATGAAAGGAAATCCGGTGGCACAGAAGGTTCAGGTCCTTCTTGTCGATGACCTCGACGGTGGCGAGGCGGACGAGACCGTGACGTTTGCGCTGGACGGCAAGTCCTACGAGATCGACCTCACCACGGCCAACGCGGACAAGCTCCGTGGCGCCCTTGAGGACTTCGTCAAGGCAGGTCGGCGCACCGGTGGCCGTTCGAGCGGCCGCGGCAAGACCCGCACCGCCACGGCGAGCGGTGGCCAGGACACGGCCGCGATCCGCGCCTGGGCGAAGGAGAACGGTTTCGAGGTCAATGACCGCGGCCGCGTTCCCGCGTCCATTCGTGAGGCCTACGAGAAGGCCAACGGCTGACGGCTGCGACGCCGCAGCCGGACCCGGTGGCAGTGTGTCGCCGCCGTGTCCACCAGTCGTACGAGACCGGAGCCCACGGCGGGGTCGCTGTGGAGCGCAGTCCCGCCTCCCCCCACCCCGGGCAGGGACGGCAGCGCAGGCAGCGTCGGCTCCACCTCACAGCCGGGCTCCGGGGGTCGCAGCCAGACGGCGGCCCCCCGTGAGCCGGACCACCCCGGGGGAGTGGGCGCGTCGATCAGCCCGCCCGCCCCGACCGCGGTGAGGCCGAGGGGGATGTGTCCCCACTCCAGCCAGTCGAGCAGCCCCGGCAGCTCCTCCGCGCTGCCCGCGCCCACCAGGAGGCGCATCGTTTCCCCGTGCAGCGCCACCGGGGCCTTGGGGCCGAGGTGGCGCAGCGCCGCGAAGCCCGCCTCCGCCGGCAGTTCCAGGACGTCGAAGCGCAGGCCGGTCAGGAGCCGCACCGGGCCGGGCCCGGGGGCGGTCGCCCAGCCGAGCTCGTTCTCGTACCACTGCCGCACCGGGCCGCTCTGCTCGAAAGGCGCTCGGGGCTGAGGAACTGTGGGGTCCATGTCCGGGCAACAGCCGGAAGGGCGCCCGGGTTACGCAGTGTGGTGGCGTAGATGCGGTGCGTATGCGGCAGGGGGGCGTGAGGGCGTGTTCGGCGGTGCAAGAGTGTTCGCCCGTAGCGGAGGGAACCGGGGCACGCCGCATGGAGTGTCAGTCGTTACGGGTAAGACATCCCTAGTGGGAGGGGGCGACACGCGGTCCTGGGCATGTCACGTTCGCCATCGGCGTAGTGATGGTGGGGGTAACTGCCTGGCCTGCGGGAACATCGTCTCGCACCATCGGGTTGAGGCAGTTGTCGGCGTTCGGGGTCAGGAGATCCTCCGAGTTGGGGTCCGGGTGTCGGCAGTTGGAATGAGCGGTCCCCGCTTGCGGGACTAAGCTGCGGAAGGACAGGGAGGGGACCGACCCCTTTACTGCCTGACCGCTCTGAGGAGCGATTAACGATGTTCGAGAGGTTCACCGACCGCGCGCGGCGGGTTGTCGTCCTGGCTCAGGAAGAAGCCCGGATGCTCAACCACAACTACATCGGCACCGAGCACATCCTCCTGGGCTTGATCCACGAGGGCGAGGGTGTCGCCGCTAAGGCCCTGGAGAGCCTCGGGATTTCGCTCGAGGCGGTCCGCCAGCAGGTGGAGGAGATCATCGGGCAGGGCCAGCAGGCTCCGTCCGGGCACATCCCCTTCACCCCCCGTGCCAAGAAGGTCCTGGAGCTCTCGCTCCGCGAGGCCCTTCAGCTGGGCCACAACTACATCGGCACGGAGCACATCCTGCTCGGCCTGATCCGTGAGGGCGAGGGCGTCGCCGCCCAGGTCCTGGTCAAGCTGGGCGCCGATCTCAACCGGGTGCGGCAGCAGGTCATCCAGCTGCTCTCCGGTTACCAGGGCAAGGAGACCGCCACCGCCGGCGGTCCTGCGGAGGGCACGCCCTCCACGTCCCTGGTGCTCGACCAGTTCGGCCGGAACCTCACCCAGGCCGCTCGTGAGTCCAAGCTCGACCCGGTCATCGGGCGCGAGAAGGAGATCGAGCGGGTCATGCAGGTGCTGTCCCGCCGTACGAAGAACAACCCGGTCCTGATCGGTGAGCCCGGCGTCGGCAAGACCGCCGTCGTCGAGGGCCTCGCCCAGGCCATCGTCAAGGGCGAGGTGCCCGAGACCCTCAAGGACAAGCACCTCTACACCCTGGACCTCGGCGCCCTGGTCGCAGGATCGCGCTACCGCGGTGACTTCGAGGAGCGCCTGAAGAAGGTCCTCAAGGAGATCCGCACCCGCGGCGACATCATCCTGTTCATCGACGAGCTCCACACCCTGGTGGGTGCGGGTGCCGCCGAGGGCGCGATCGACGCCGCGAGCATCCTCAAGCCGATGCTGGCCCGCGGTGAGCTGCAGACCATCGGTGCGACCACGCTCGACGAGTACCGCAAGCACCTGGAGAAGGACGCCGCGCTTGAGCGCCGCTTCCAGCCCATCCAGGTCGCGGAGCCGTCGCTGCCGCACACCATCGAGATCCTCAAGGGCCTCCGCGACCGGTACGAGGCGCACCACCGCGTCTCCATCACCGACGAGGCGCTGGTGCAGGCCGCCACCCTGGCCGACCGGTACATCTCGGACCGCTTCCTGCCCGACAAGGCGATCGACCTGATCGACGAGGCCGGCTCCCGGATGCGCATCCGCCGGATGACCGCGCCGCCGGACCTCCGCGAGTTCGACGAGAAGATCGCGGGCGTCCGTCGCGACAAGGAGTCGGCGATCGACTCCCAGGACTTCGAGAAGGCGGCCTCTCTCCGCGACAAGGAGAAGCAGTTGCTCGCCGCGAAGGCCAAGCGCGAGAAGGAGTGGAAGGCCGGCGACATGGACGTCGTCGCCGAGGTCGACGGCGAGCTGATCGCCGAGGTCCTGGCCACGGCGACCGGCATTCCGGTCTTCAAGCTCACGGAGGAGGAGTCCTCCCGCCTGCTGCGCATGGAGGACGAGCTCCACAAGCGCGTCATCGGCCAGAAGGACGCCGTCAAGGCGCTCTCGAAGGCGATCCGGCGTACGCGTGCGGGGCTGAAGGACCCGAAGCGTCCCGGTGGCTCGTTCATCTTCGCGGGCCCGTCCGGTGTCGGTAAGACCGAGCTGTCCAAGGCGCTCGCCGAATTCCTCTTCGGTGACGAGGACGCGCTGATCTCCCTCGACATGTCGGAGTTCAGCGAGAAGCACACGGTCTCGCGTCTCTTCGGTTCTCCCCCCGGTTACGTGGGTTACGAAGAGGGCGGTCAGCTGACGGAGAAGGTCCGCCGCAAGCCGTTCTCGGTCGTCCTTTTCGACGAGGTCGAGAAGGCCCACCCGGACATCTTCAACTCGCTCCTGCAGATCCTGGAGGACGGTCGCCTGACCGACTCCCAGGGCCGGGTCGTCGACTTCAAGAACACGGTCATCATCATGACGACCAACCTCGGCACCCGTGACATCTCGAAGGGCTTCAACCTCGGCTTCGCGGCCCAGGGCGACACGAAGTCCAACTACGAGCGGATGAAGAACAAGGTCAGCGACGAGCTGAAGCAGCACTTCCGCCCGGAGTTCCTGAACCGCGTGGACGACGTCGTCGTCTTCCCGCAGCTCAGCCAGGACGACATCCTCCAGATCGTCGACCTGATGATCACCAAGGTGGACGAGCGCCTCAAGGACCGGGACATGGGCATCGAGCTCTCCCAGTCCGCGAAGGAGCTGCTCGCGAAGAAGGGTTACGACCCGGTGCTCGGCGCGCGTCCGCTGCGGCGCACGATCCAGCGCGAGGTCGAGGACACGCTCTCCGAGAAGATCCTCTTCGGTGAGCTCCGTCCCGGCCACATCGTGGTCGTCGACACGGAGGGCGAGGGCGACACCGCCACGTTCACCTTCCGTGGCGAGGAGAAGGCGGCGCTGCCCGACGTGCCGCCGATCGAGTCGGCCGCCGGTGGCGGCGCGGGCCCGAACCTGAGCAAGGAGGCGTAGCCCTCGCAGGGCGCGCTCACAGGGGCTGCCCCGGAACCGTTTCGTACGGTTCCGGGGCAGCCCTTTTCCGTACGCCGGGATCGCGTGTCCTCAGGCCGTGATCGTCACGCCCTCCGGTACGTTCCGCACGCGGGGCAGGCGCGGGTTGACGCGGAGGACGCGCAGGGCGGGGAAGCGGGCCAGCCACGACATGTCCGGGTCGGGCAGTTCCGCGTTGAGCCACAGGTGGGTGAGCCGGTCGGGGACCAGGCCGGCGAGGAGTTCCTCGGTGCGCATGACGCCGGCCACCTGGATGCGGGGTCGCCCGCCGAGGCCGCGCAGGGCGGCGAGCTCGGCGGCGTCGGAGACGGGGAAGTACAGGCCCTCGGGGGAGAGGTGCGCGATGATCTCGTGCGCGTACCGCTCGGTGTCGAAGTGCCGCCAGGGGCGGGCCAGCTCGGTGCGGATGGCGAGTGACGAACGGGTGCGCAGGCGGGCGAGGTAGTCGATGGCCGCGTCGTCCTGGACGCGGGTCGCGGTGATGGCGAGGAGCAGCGCCTGCTGGTCGCCGGGGACCTGCTCGGGGTCGGGCAGCTGCTCCAGGACGATCGGGCCGACCCAACCGAGGCTGCGGGCGCCCTGCTCGGTGGTGGGGCGTACGAGGTTCTTCGTGCGCCGGTGGACGAGCTCCTGGATGGCCGGGTCCAGCTCGCTGACGTGTTCGAGGCAGGCGGCGGCCATCAGGCGGCGGTGGTTGACGTGCGGCCTGCGCAGGCCGGGGGCGGCGGCAAGGAGGCGCTCCAGGAAGCGGGCGCATTCGTCGGGGCGGGCGTGGGCGGCGGACATGCGGATGACCTCCTCCCACTCCGGCTGATGGGCGTGTTCGACGAGGGTGTCGAGGTCGCCGCGGGCCACGATCTCCTTGGCCGCCAGGTAGTCCTGGAAGGTGCGGTGGATGAAGTCGACCGAGACGCCCGCCTGTTCGCGCAGCAGACCGGTGCGGTGCAGCAGGTGGCGGAAGATCTTCTCGCCGTCGCCCGCGGCGCGGGCGGAGGGGATGGCGGGCAGCGCGTGGTTCAGGACGTCGACGACGCGGCGGCGCGGCAGCTCGGAGAGGCCCTCGTCGAGCATGGCGTGGGCGAGTTTGCGCAGGAGCAGTTCGCGGGCGCCCTGCTGGAGCCGTACGTCGTCGGCGTACAGCACGTCGCGTTCGGGGTCGCGGCGCTGCAGGAGCATCTCCAGGGCGGCGTCGTAGAGCTCCTTGCGGCCCTTGGGCAGGGAGCCCGAGCGGTCCCGGTTGAGTGCGCATATCAGGCCGCACATCAGGGGGTTGGTGGCGAGCTGGCGCAGCTCGCGGTAGATCCGTACGGAGTGCAGGAGGCGCTGCTCGTACTCCTTGAGGGATTCGGTGTCCTGTCCCGCGTCGCCCATCGCCGCGGTGTGCCAGTCCCGGATGAAGCGGGTGACCTGGTCGCGGGACATCGGGGCAAGGGACAGCTCGGTGAACCCTTCCTCGGCGAGGCGTTCCTGGGCGAGCCAGCCGTCCTCCACGGCGGAGGGCCGCGAGGTGACCAGGCAGGCGGTGCCGGAGAAGATGCGCAGGAGACGGCGGAGCTGGTCGCGCAGGGCGCCGCGGGTCTCCTCCGGGGCTTCGTCGATGCCGTCGACCAGGAGCAGGGCGCGGCCCGCGAGGAGGGTGCGGACGACCCAGCCCTCGGGCGCCCGGCCGGCGAGCGGGTGGCGTACGGCGCGCAGGAAGTCGTCCGGCGCGGGGAAGCCCTCGCGGGCGAAGCGGCGTACGGGAAGGACGAACGGCACACGGGCGCCCTCGCGGGCGGCGGCGACGGCGAGCCACTGCACGAGGGTCGTCTTCCCGGACCCCGCGACACCGCGCAGCAGCACCCGCTCGTGCCCCTCCAGGGCCCGGTCGGCGAGCAGGACGGTGCGCTGCTGCCCGCCCGCTCCCGCCACTGGGCCGCCGCTGTTCTCCTCGGCCTGGAGGCTCAGATAGGTGTCCTCCAGGGGCCAGCGGTCGGGCGCGTGCGCGAAGTCGACGCCGACGATGGTCAGCCAGCCGTGCAGGCGCAGGATCTCCTGGGCGTACGCGGCCTCGAAGTCGGCGTCCTCGCGGGAGGGTTCCGGCCGGCGGGCGACCGCCGCCTCCGCGTCGTTCAGGTCGACGAGCTGGCGGATGCGACTGGCGCGCTCGGGCATGTGCCGCTGGATGTACGGGGAGCGGCGCACGAGGTGGTGCAGGACGTGCAGGCAGACGGCGACGAGCAGTTCGTCGTGGAACCAGGCGGCGTCCGGTGTGAGGCCGCGGTCGGCGCCCTGGACGGCGCCGCGCAGCCGCCGGGCGTAGTCCTGCGGGCCCAGGCGCACGGCGTCGGCGTCGGTGAGGTCGAGTTCGCCGATGGCGAGCAGGGTACGGGTCAGGACGTCGGCGACGGCGGGCAGCTCGGCGGTGGGCGTGGAGTGGGTCTCCGCGGCGAGCTGGATGAAGTCGGCGGCGGTGCGGTGCACGTCGTCGGGGTCGGCGAGGGCGTCGGGTCCTCGCCAGTTGGTGAGGGCGGCGATCAGGTCGGGGGTGGTGGGCGGCCGGGCCGGGACGCGGAAGAACCGTTGCACGAGGGGCATGGCGAGGGCCGAGGGGGTGCGTACTACGGGCTCCATGGCATCGGGTCCCTGGGGTCGGGTCTTGCCGTATGGCCTCGGGTCTTGCCGTACGCCCAAGGGTAGGTCAAGTGGACCGCGCATCAGGCGTGTTGAGGCGTACGCCCGGCGGAACCTGCTGGGCCGTGCTCGCGCTGACCGCCACGTTCAGCGTCACGTCGGTGAGGTGCGGGAAGGCCGAGAGCCAGGCGAGGCCCTCGACGGGGTGGGGTGCGTCGAGGAAGAGCTGAGTGAGCTGCTCGGGCACGAGGAGTTCCGTCAGGTCCTCGACGCGGTAGGCGCCGACGACCTGGATGACGGGCCAGCCGCCGATGGCGCGGAGGGCCCTGAGGTCGTCGGGGCCGTGCACGGGGACCATGGGCCGCAGAAACAGGTGCATGAGGATCTCACGTACGTAGAGCTCACGGTCGAAGACCGACCAGGACGCGGCCAGGACCAGCTGGACCCGGCGGTCGGTGTGCCGGCGGAAGCGGGTCAGGTAGTGCAGCGCCGACGCGCTGCCGACCTTGGCGGCCACCAGGGGCATCAGGTACGCGAGCTCACCGACGGCCTCCTCGGGGCCGGGCAGCAGGTGGAGCACGAGCTCGCCGCCCACCTCCGCCAGGGCGTAGGCCTCGCGCTCCGTCCGCGGCGGAATCAGCGACCGTATGCCCTCCTCGACGAGCTGCCGCACGGCCGGCGCCACCTCGGCCGCGTACGGCAGCGCGGCGGCGGCGAGCAGCTTGCCGCGCGCCGTACCGCCTGCGGTGCCTTCTCCTGTGCCGTCCGCCGCCGCGAGCCGCCGCAGCATCTGCTCCGCCTCCTTCGGCCGCGCGTGCGCGACGGCCAGCAGGATGACGTCCTCCCACTCGGACCGGTCCGCGTGGTTCACGAGCAGGTCGAAGTCCAGCTCCTGCACGGCGAGCCGGGCGCCGAGGTAGTCCTGGAAGGTGCGGTGCAGGAAGTGCACGCGCCCCTCGGCCGGCTCCCGCAGCAGCCCCGACCGCAGGAGCAGCCAGCGGTAGACGTCCTCGCCGCCGCCGTCGAGGTTCATCGCGGGGGCGGCCTCCCCGAGGATGTGCACGGCGTCCGAACGGTCCATCTCCGAGCGGCTGTTGCGGATCAGCCACCAGGCGAGCTTCTGGAGGAGCTGGACCTGGATGGCGAACGGAAGCCGTACGGCCGTGACGTCCCGCTCGACGTCCCTGCGTTCGAGCAGCATCGTCAGCGCCGCCTCGTACAAGGACTTCCGGTCCTGCGGCAGGAAGCCGCGCCGCTCGCGGTGGAGCGCGCAGAGCATGCCGCACATCAGTGGGTTCGTGGCGAGCCGGTTCAGCTCGGACGCGGCCCGCACGGACTGCAGGAGGGCGGCGCCCACGGCCTCGTCGGCACCCGCCGCACGGTGCCACCGCCGCACGAACGTGTCGACGTCGTCACGGGCCATCGGCGACAGCGTGAGCTCGGCGAAGCCGGTGGGGTCGAGCCACTTGTCGGGGACGGCGGAGGGGCGGGTCGTGACGAGGCACAGATTGCCCGGGAAGTAGCGGGTGAGCTCACGCAGCCACCGCTTCGCGGACGCGCGCCGGTCCTCGGAGATCTCGTCCATCCCGTCGACGAGCAGCACGCCGCGCCGCCCTTCCAGGACGCGCTCCACCCAGCCCGGCGGCTGCTCCCCGGCGACGAGACACCCGACGGCGGTCAAGAACTCGTGGGGCGCGGGGAGTTCGCGCCCAGGACGGACGATCCGCCGCATCGGCAGCACGAACGGCACCCGCCCGATGAGGTGCGTGAGCCCGTGCTCGTACGTCCGGTCGGCCGCGGTGACGGCGAGCCACTGCACGAGGGTGGTCTTGCCGGACCCGGCAACGCCGCGCAGCAACACGTGGTCCTCTTTGGCGAGGACCCGCTCGGCGGCGACCTTGACGGCCCCCTCCCCGGGGGACTCCCGCGTCGCCTCCAGGCTCAGATACGCCGTGTCGAGGGGCCACTCGCTGGTCCCGGCGTAGACGTCGAGGCCGTAGATGGTGAGTGTGCCGTGCCGCGCGGTGATGTACGAGGCGTAGCGCTCCTCGAAGGCGGCGTCCTCGCGGGACTGCGACGGCAGCCGTTCCAGCAGTACGTCGACGGCCGCGACGAGCCGCGCGAGCTGCTGACTCTGCGAGGTCTGCTGACGGGCGATGTACGTGGAGCGCTGCGTGAAGAAGTTCAGGATGTGGAGGGAGGCGGTGTGGAGCAGCTGGTCGTAGAAGAGTTCGGCGTCGCGGCTGAGGGCGAAGGTGGTGACGGTCACGGCCGACCGCGTGCGGAGCACGCGCGCGAACTCCTCCGGCCCGAGGGCGACGGCCTCGTAATCCTCGATGGTGAGGGTGCCGAGGGCGGCGAGGGAGTACGCGAGGGCGTGCTTGACGGCGACGGCCTCACCGGCGTCCACGGGCCGCTCGCCGGGCCCGGCGGCCTTCAGCGCCCTCCGGACGAGCTCGTCCGCGATCTTCTCGACGTCCTTCGGCGTGACGTCCCGCTTCTCGCCCGCGAACGACACGAGCCCGGATATCCGGATTGGTCTGGTGACGAGTGCCGCGCCCGGCTGGTCCTTGACGAAGAGCTTCTTCACGAGGGGAGCGACTGCGCTGGAGGCGAGGCGTGCGCCTAGGGCTGCGGGGTCGACCATGGGTTGAGGGTAGGTCAACGGGGGGTGGGTGAGGGGTAGTTAGGTTGGGCCGGGGTAGGGCCGGCTTGCCCCGTGCCGGGGTGATGTGGCTCCACGCCACTTGTGCAACAGGTCATTGCGCAAGTGGCGTCGGTATGGGTGCGGGCAGCCACACCGGCGGCCCTCTGTGAGGTCTGCCGTCGGGTCAGTTCGGCCGGCACGCCTTCCCGGTGAGCGTGTGTACGAGAGCGGCAAACGCAGCGGGGTGGGTGGTGAGCGTGTTGGTCGGGGCGTCGCTCTCTTGGAGGTGGATCTGGCCGGTGGGGCTGGTGGCCACGTAGACGCAGTTGGCGCCGGCTCCCTCACTGAAGGAGGACTTCTGCCAGTCGAGTGCGTTCATGCCCGGGCTCCCGGGAGGGTTCAAGAAGTAGTTGTGCGGGTGGTGAGGGTTCGTATGAGTGCCGCGAACGCTGCGGGGTGAGTGGTGAGCGTTGTGTCGGGGGCGTCGCTCTCCTGGAGGTGGATCTGGCCGGTGGGATGGGTGGCCACGTAGACGCAGTTCGCCTGGTCGCCGCTGAAGGAGGACTTCTGCCAGTCGAGAGTGCTCATGCTTGTGCTCCCAGAAGGGTGTACAGGATGTGTTGGACGAGGCCCAGCGAGTCGCGCGCCCCGTGCTTGACGGGGATCACCGTTGCGTCGATGGCCGGAAGCGCTGCTGCGCTGAGCCGTTCAAACTGGCGGCGGTACTTGGTAACGGTGTCTTCGCCGTGGAGGAACATCGATTGTGCGGGATGCTCCATCAGCACAGTCTCCAACGCCCCGCCATGCGAGGCGATGTGGCAGAACGGTGTGGTGAGCGCCGATACTGCGACGGCGGTGAAGGGCACGATCTGGATGGTCACGTGGGGGAGTTCGGCTAGTTCCACCAGCTTGAGCAGCTGCTGATGCATGACCTGCGCGCCGCCGAAGCGCATGTGTAGGGCAGCTTCGTGGATGACGGCGTGGACGTGGGGCGGCTGGTCGTCGACAAGCGCACGCTGGCGTGCCAGGCGGAAGCGGACGGCGTTATCGACCTCCGCCGTCGAGCTTACGGTGTCGCTCGCCTCGAAGATGGCGCGCGTGTATCCCTCGACCTGGAAGAGTCCCGGCAGGAACAGCGATTCGTACGAGCGCAACTGCACCGCTTCGGATTCCAGCTCGGCCAGATCAAGCGCCGATGCGGGCAGTTGGGACTTGTACCTGGTCCACCAGCCCTTGCCGGTCGATTCGCTGAGCCTTACCAAGGCGTCTACATGAGGTGAACTAGTAACCCCGTAGGCCCGGCAGAGAGTGCGGATGCGCTCGGCGGAGATCGGGGTACGGCCGTTCTCCGCGTGTGTCAGATGCACCCGCCCCATCTCGATCAGTTCTCCGGCTGCCTGCACTGTGTAACCACTGTGCTCGCGCAACCTTCTGAGTTCGAACCCGAGTCGGAGCTGCCGCTCGGTCGGAGCTGTTCGCAGGGCCAACGCTGTCTCTCTTCTGGAAGGTGGGGGCCAGTTTGCCCGGGCGGGAGCCTGCGGGTCCACCAAAGGTAGGGATTAGGTTGAACAAGTAAGCCCTGCATCGCTACCGTACGTATAGCGGTGCTCACGCAACCATGTCGGAAGCGCCGCTGTCGACGCATTTCCCCCGCCACACCCGCCCGCCCACAGAAGCGCACCGCCCGATCCAACCTCCCGTGCCGGACGGGGGATTGCTCGCGAGGGGCGGTAGGCCACTGCGGTCGGGCCACGTGGGGCCGGTCATCCATCAGTCGAAGCAGCGATCCGATCCCAACGCCATGGAGGCGTCTCATGGGCGTACCCGCGCATGACCTCACGTCGGACGGGCGCCAGCCCGAACCACCGTCACCCCCCGAGACCTACACCCTCTTCACCCCCGGCAACGCCCACTCCGCCAAGATCTGCCGCGACTTTGTCCAACGCACCCTGCAAACCCTCGGCATCGGCCACCTCGGGGACACCGCCGCTCTCTGCACCTCCGAGCTGGTGACCAACGTGCACCAGCACACCAAAAGCGACGTCCACCTGAGAGCGGCCGTCGCCGCCACCCACGTACGCATCGCCGTGTACGACGACGGCGACCGACTGCCCACGCCCCGCAGGCCCGACGCCGAGGAGGAGAGCGGGCGGGGGCTGTTCCTCGTGACGGCGCTGTCGGACGTGTGCGGGGTGACGCCCGCGAGCGCGGGCAAGGGAGTGTGGTTTCAGCTCAATCGGTGAGCGGCCCGTATACGTGTACGTCGATGTGGGCGGGGAGGTTGTCCAGGCCAACCGCCACCGCGGGGACCGTCAGCTCCGTCAGAGTCGGGTGGTGGGCCAGGGCTGAGACGTCGATGGGGACGTTCCGGTCGGGGCTGCCCTCGGGACGGTTCTGCAGGAACAGCCGCTTCAGCCCCGGCGCGAGTGCACCCAGACGTGCGGCGGCGGCTGTCCAGGACGGGTCGGGGCGTAGCTGCAGGTCGACCAGAGCGGGCAGGGTCAGGTCCGGCGGGGCGAGCGTGAGGCCGTTCGCCGGCAGGTGCAGGGCAAGAGGGCCCGGCAGGGCGGCGAACACCTCCCAGTCCGTGGGGGAGAGCGCATCGTCGTCGTCGAAGGTCACCCGCTCCAGCGTCGGCCACCGGGTCGCGAGACGCAGGTCGGCCAGGGAGTTCCGGGAGCCCACGAGGCCGAGGAACTTCAAGGGGGCCTCGGCGGGGAACGGCGCCAGGCTCCATGGTTCCAGTGCGCCGACGACGCTGAGTCCGTCGAGGTGGCCGAGGGCGTTCAGTGCCTCCGCCGTCAGCAGGGTCGGCGGGAACCTGTTGAGCAGCAGGAAGGTGGGCTCGCAGGCCGCTATGAAACGGGAGGCCACCTCGGGGGCGACGCCCGGTCTGATGTCCAGCTTCCGCGGGCGCAGGCCCAGCCGGTCGAGCTCGGCGACCTGGTCGTCGGTGCGGAGGGTGAAGTGGATCTCAGTGTCGTCGAGTTGGGCGATGATCTGCTCCGCGTACGCCCGGCAGTCGTATCGGTGCCATCCCCACATGAGCTGGCTGCGGACCCTAAGGCTCCGGTGCCGGGCGAACCGGGCGAGGAAGGGGATCGCCGCGTCCGAGTCGACCCGCGTCGCGGTGATCGTCACGTGCGTGGCCTCGTCGTCGGTCAGGCCGTCCGGGCCCGGCAGCAGGTCGAGCACCACCGCCCCCGCCTGCGCCAGCGCCTTCGCGTCCGCCACGTCCCGCGGCGGGATCAGCGCCGCTGTCCGCCGCTCCACCTCCTCCCGCACCGCCGGCGCCAGCTCCGCCGCGTGCTCCAGGCAGGCAGCCGCGAGGAGGTGGATACGCTTGCGGGCCCCCTCCTCCGGGTGGTGGTCCCCGTACGCGAGCAAGTCGCCCAGGATCTCCGCCCGTTCGCGCGGGCGAGCCTGTGCCACCGCCATGCGGATGACGTCCTCCCACTGGTCGTCGGCGGCGTGCTGAGCGAGTACGCCGAAGTCGCCCTCGTCGATCGCCGCCCGCGCCCCCAGGAAGTCCTGGAAGGTGCGGTGGACGAAGTCGACGGTGCCGGGCCCGGGCTCGCGCAACAGCCCGCTGCGGTGCAGGAAGTGGGTGTAGACGGCGTGGGCGTCGCCGATCGGGGCCAGTTCCGGTACGGCGGGCAGCGCGTCCGCGATGATCGCCTCCGCGCGCGAACGGTCCATCACCGTACGGCCGTTGCGGATCAGCCAGTACGCGAGCCGTTGCAGGAGCTGAAGCTGCGGTTCCTCGCGAAGCTCCGGGACCGCCATGTGGCGTTCGCGGTCACGGCGGACCAGCAGCATGGAGAGCGCCGCCGTGTAGAGGTCCTTGCGGCCCAGGGGCAGAAAGCCCCGCCGGTCCCTGTGCAGCGCGCAGATCAGACCGCACATGAGGGGGTTGGTGGCCAGACGGCCCAGGTCAGGCTTCGTGCGCACCGCCTCCAGGAGCTGGCTCTCGTACGCGGCGAGCGCGGCGTCCTCCTCGGGCACACCCGTGGTCGCCGCCGCGTGCCACCGCTCGATGAACGCCGCCACCTCCGCCTTCCGCATCGCGGAGAGCGTCAGCTCCGTGAAGCCCTCCTCGGTGAGCCAGTCCTCTCGTACGGCCGACGGGCGCGACGTCACCAGCCAGCGGTTGCCCGGGAACGCGTCGATGAGGTCGCTCAGCCAGGTCCGGGTCCGGTCGCGCTCGGCGTCCGGGATCTCGTCGATGCCGTCGATCAGGACCAGGGCGCGGCCCGCCGTCAGGACGCGCGCCTCCCACCCCTTCGGCTGCGTGCCCGCGAGCGGACAGCCCACCGCGGCGAGGAAGTCCGCGGGCGCGGGCAGGCGCTCGCCGTGGCGGGTGAGGGTGCGCAGGGGGAGGACGTAGGGGACGCGGTCGTCCAGGTACGCCATGGTGTCCGAGGCGGACGCCACGTCTGCGCGCGCCGCACTCACCGCCAGCCACTGCACCAGCGTCGTCTTGCCCGAGCCCGCCTCACCCCGCAGGAGGACCCGGTCGTGGGCGGCGAGTGCCTGGTCCGCGGGGAGCGGAGGCGTGCGCTCGACGATCTCGACCTCTTCCGCGTGGTACTCCGCTCCCGACTGGTAGTGGGCCGTCGCCACGCGCCCGGGCGGCTCCGCCTCCAGCGACATGTAGGCCGCGTCCAGGGGCCACTTCCCCGGGGAGCCGGCCAGGTCGATGCCGAAGATCGTCAGCTTGCCGTGCTTCTTCGCGACGTACGCGAGATAGCGCCGCTCGAAGGCGACGTCCTCCGAACCACCGGCGAGCGGGTTGCGGGAGATCAGCTCGTCGACCTTCGCGATCAGTTCGTCCTGCGCCCGGCTCTGCGCGACCAGCGTCGCCGCCACGAAGGTGGAGCGCTGCGTGAAGAACTGCAGGATGTGCAGGCACGCCCACTCGGTGACCGAGCCGAGGTAGAGGGAGGCGTCCGCGGAGAGGCGGGGGGCCGGTGCCGCGCGGACCAGCTTGCGGGCCAGCTTCTCGTGGCCGAGGCGGACCGCCTGGACGTCGTCCATGTCGAGCTCGCCGAGGGAGAGGAGCGTCCGGGTCAGGGCGTCGGTGACCGCTTCGGCCTCGTCCTGCGGGAAGGGGCGCTCGCCCGGCGAGGCCAGGGACGCCGCCACGAGCCGCTCCGCGAGCCGCCGCACGTCCCGCTCGCCCAGCGTGCGCTTCTCGCCCTTGAACGACACCAGCGAAGACAGGCGTACGGGTTTCTCCACCAGGCCCGCGCCCGGGCCCTCGCGCACGAAGAGCTTCTTGATCAAGGGGGCTACGGCACTCGATGCCAGGCGGGTGCCTATGACCGCGGGATCCATGGGCGTGAGCGTAGTGGGTCAGTGGCGTGGGATCGGGCGTCCGTCGACGAGCAGCTGTACGGAGTCGGGGAGTTGGGCGGGGTCGGGGAATCGGGTGGGCTTCATGACGGTGACGTGCCGCAGGTGGGGGTGGGCTCGCAAGGGAGTCAGGTCGAGCACATCCGGCGCGTACACGCTCAGGTGGGTCATCGACGGGAACGCCTCGACAGCCCGCCGCAGATCGCACTCGGCGCCGAGGGCCGTCACCGTGACGTACTGCGCCGCTCGCAGCTGGACACCGCTCGCCGCCAGGTTCGTCAGCTCTTCGGCGTTCAGGCCGAAGTGCTTCAGGCGGCTCAGGCCCGCCAGCACCGGCCAGTCCCCGTCGGCGATCGGAACGTCCAGCTCCAGGCCGAGCTGATAGAGGGAGGCGAACTTCCCGAGGGCCGACAGGTCCGCCGTGCCTCCGGGCGGGAACACGCACTTCAGCGGTGCGGTGTCGGGTATGAGCTCAAGGACCGGCCACTCGGTGTCCGTCCGTGCGCTGAGCAGTTCGAGCCGGTCGAACTCCCGCAGCGGGCTCAGGTCGAGCTGGGGAACGTTGAGGAGGACCAGCTCCTTCAGGGGCAGACCGCTCGCCGGCGCCAGTGAGGAGACGGCGGGGCACGACAGCAGGCCGAGACGTTTCAGATTCCGGAACCGGCCGACGAACTCCAGGTCGTCGATCACGCTGTTGTTGGAGAGCTGGAGCCGCTCCACCTGCACGCCGTCCAGCGCCTCGGCCACCTTGCCGGCTGTGAAGTCGCCCGCGAGGTCGACGGACCGGTGCCCGCCCATGCGGCTCAGCGCGGTGAGTTCGGCCTGCGAGCGGACCAGGACCGTCGCGCCGGGCTTGTTCCGCAGGTGGGCGATGATCTCGCGCGCGTAGGTCTCCGTGGCGAATCTGTCCCAGTGCGAGCCGAGTTGGTGGCGGACACTGAAGCTTGAGTGGTCGCGGTACTTCACCAGATACGGCAGCGCGGCGTCGCCCCCGACGAGAGCCGCCGTGCTGACGACGCAGGCCGCTTCCTGCTGGCTCGTCACGTCCTCGGGGCCGGGAAGCAATTCCAGGACGATCGGGCCGAGTTCGGCCAGCTTCCGTGCCTCCGGGTAGGTCTGTGGAGGGATCAGCTCTGCAGCCCGCCGCTCCACCTTTCCCCGCACCTCGGGATCGAGCTTCGCCGCGTGCTCCAGGCAGGCCATCGCCAGCAGATGCAGCCGCACCCGGTGCTCCGGCTGTTTGTCGCCCCGCTTCAACAGGCCCCGCAGCAGCCGCCCCCGCTCGTCGGGCCGCGCGTGCGCGACGGCCATGCGGACCACGTCCTCCCACTGGTCCAGGTGCGCGTGCCGGAGCAGCAGGTCGAAGTCGCGCTCCTCCACCGCCGCCCGCGCCCCCAGGTAGTCCTGGAAGGTGCGGTGGACGAAGTCGACGGCCCCGGCGCCGGGTTCGCGCAGCAGGCCGGACCGGACGAGGAGGTGGCGCAGCACGTCCTCGGCCGAGCCCAGCTCGTCGACGACGTGCGGCATGGACGGCAGCAGCCGCTCCAGCTGGTGCACGGCGTCCGCGCGGTCCATCTCGTAGCGGCCGTTGCGGATGAGCCAGTAGGCGAGCCGCTGCAGCAGCTCGATCTGGGTCTCCTCGTCCAGGACGGCCGCCATGTCGCGCTCTCGGTCGCGGCGCTCCAGGAGCATCGAGAGCGCCGCGTCGTACAGAGCCTTCCTGCCGCGCGGCAGGAAGCCGCGGCGCTCCCGGTGGAGCGCGCAGATCAGGGCGCACATCAGGGGGTTGGTGGCGAGCCTGCCGAGGTCCTGCTTGGTGCGTACGGCGTCCAGGAGGGCGTCACCGAGCGCCGCGTCCGCTCCGGCGGCCTCGTGCCAGCGGCGGATGAAGACCCGGATGTTGTCGTGGGTCATCTCGCAGAGCGTGAGGTCGGTGAAGTCGTCGTTGCCGAGCCAGTCCTCGCGTACCGCCGAGGGGCGCGAGGTGACCAGCCAGAGGTTGCCCGGGTAGGCGCAGAGCAGGTCGCGGAGCCAGCGCCGGGTGCGTTCGCGTTCCTCCTCGGGGACCTCGTCGATGCCGTCGATCAGCATGAGGGCCCGGCCCGCGGACAGCACGCGGTCCGCCCAGCCGGCGGGCTGCGCGGAGGCGATCATGGTCCCGGCAGCGCTCAGGAAGCCGTCCGGAGCGGGTAAGGACGCGCCGCCACGGGTGAGCGTGCGCAGTGGCAGGACGAACGGCACGCGGCCGATGAGGTGGGCCAGGGCGCCCGTGAGGCGGTCCTGGCGGGCGGTGGTGACCGCCAGCCACTGCACCAGCGTGGTCTTGCCGGAGCCGGCGGCGCCGCGCAGCAGGACCCGCTTGTCGGAGGCGAACACTCCTTCGACCGATTGGGGGAGAGGCGGCGTCCAGCGCGCGGAGAGGGGGATGCCGTCGCGGGTCTCCGCCGCGAAGGTTCCGTCGGCGCCGGGCCGGCGGTCGGCGTTCCGGGACGCCCGCAGGCTCAGATAGGCCGTGTCCAGGGGCCAGTCGCGGGACTCGTCGAGGCCGATTCCGTTGATCGTGAGGCGGCTGTGCTTCTTCGCGACGTAGTCCTCGTAGCGCCGCTCGAATCCGGCGTCCTCCGCGGACCGGTCGGCGAGGCGCCGGATGACGATGTCCGTACGGGTGATCAGCTCGTCGAGCTGTCTGCTCTGCTCGACCAGCGAGCGCGCGACGAAGGTGGAGCGCTGCGTGAGGAAGTGCAGGATGTGCAGGCAGGCGCTCTCCAGGAGCCGGGTGTACAGGGAGACCGTGTCCTGGCTGAGGAAGCGCACGAGCTGACGGCCGCCCGCCCGCTCGTACAGCTCGGCGGCGAGCCTCTCGTGGCCGAGGCGCACCGCTCCGACGTCGTCGAGGTCCAGCTCCGGCAGCGCGTAGAGGGTCAGTTCCAGCGCGTCCGTGAGGGCGTCCAGCTCGATGTCGCTGGTCGGTCGCTCATGGGTTTCCCGGGCGGCCCGGTCGGTCAGTTCCCGTACGAGCTTGCGCAGGTCCTGCTGGGACAGCGTGCGCTTCTCACCCTTGAACGACACCAGTGCGGACAGGCGTACGGGCTTGTCGACCAGGCCCGCGCCCGGCCCTTCCCGCGCGAAGAGCTTCTTGATCAGCGGGGCGATGGCGCTCGATGCCAGGCGGGTGCCTATGACCGCGGGATCCATGGGCGTGAGCGTATCCGGGGTCACATTCGCGGCGGGGTGGATCCGGCGGGCCGGTGACATGACGCACAGGCGTTTCGGCCGGTACTAGGCGGAATAGTGGGCGCGGCCCGATCCGGGGGCGGGACCTTCGGCCCGCAACCTCCGGGACCTTCGCCGCGTCGGGGGCCGACGGGCCGGGGGGCGCGGTGGGTAAGCGGCGTCTGCCCGTCCGACGTCGGCTTAAACCCGTATTGAAAGTGAAAATCCCACCGCGCACGCTCGGGGTAAATGTCCGGATTTGATGGTGTCAAGAGGTCTAAATGCTGGCGCTCAGCTACGGCTTTGCGTAGTAGATGGGCGCTTTGTGCCCCGGTCGGGGTGGGGGTTACCAAGGGATGGCCGACCCGGCGAAGCACGATTCGTGGGTGACTCACCCGCTCCTCGCCGGCCGGGTCTCCTCATGCCCCCCTCAGTCGGCACCGCTCAGTCGGCACCGCCGTCACACTCCGGAGGACATCCTCATGCTCAAGCGCACCAAGTCCCACCGTCCCGGCCCGTCGATGTTCCGTACGCGTGCGGCCGTCATCGCCGTCGGCCTCGGAGCCTCGGCGGCCCTCGGGGCCGGGGTCTCGGTCGCCGCTGGGGACGCCAAGAGCGGTGGCGCGCTGCCCGGCGTCGCCGTGAACTCCGTCCAGGCGCAGGCCGCCGCTCAGGCCAAGGCCGCCGAGAAGGCCCAGAAGGCGCAGCAGGAGCGGGCGAAGAAGGCCGCCGACGCGAAGAAGGCCGCGGCCGCGCAGGCCGCCGCCTGGGTCGACCCGGTCAACAACTACACGCTCTCCGCCAGCTTCGGCCTCGGCGGCAGCATGTGGTCCCACAAGCACTCGGGCCAGGACTTCGCCGTGCCGGTCGGCACCGCGGTCGAGTCCGTGCACGGCGGCACCGTCGTCAAGGCGGGCCCGAACGGCGCCGGTGACGGCCCCGCGTACGGCAACGCCGTCGTGATCAAGCACAGCAACGGCACGTACTCCCAGTACGCGCACCTCTCGCAGATAGACGTCCGGGTGGGCCAGAACGTCGGCACCGGCCAGCGCATCGCCCTCTCCGGCAACACCGGCAACTCCAGCGGCCCGCACCTGCACTTCGAGATCCGTACGACCCCGAACTACGGCTCGGCCGTCGACCCCGTCCGCTTCCTCAGCTCGGTGGGCGTGAAGGTCTGACCAGCCCCAGCCCCAGCCCCAGCCCCAGCCGCTGGGTGTGACTACGCGCCCGTGTGTGCCCGCGTCACCAGATCGATGGCGACCTCCAGGATGGCCTTGCGCTTCTCCTCGGGGTCGCCTTCGACGTCCTTGAGCACGAACATCCCGCCGTGCATGGTGAACAGCGCGCTGAAGCAGCGCACCTGGTCGGCCATCGGCGCGTTCGGGTCCTTGAGGATCTCGTAGAGCGCCAGCATGCGGTCCTTGAAGCTCTCGCCCGTCTTCAGGTCGCGCATCGTCGCCTGGTTCTCCTGCATGAAGCGGAAGAGCGGCGCCGCGTCGACGAGGATCTCGCTGTAGCGGCGCAGGGTCGTCTGCTTGGTCTCCAGGGAGGCCGGCCGCGGCTGCTCGTGACCCCATGCGATCAGCTCGTCGATGGGCCTCGTGAGGTCGTCGAAGATGCTGGTCAGGATGTCTTCCTTGGTCTTGAAGTGGTAGTACAGCGCCGCCTTCGTGACCTCAAGACGCTCCGCGATCTCGCGGAGTGACGTCTTCTCGTACCCCTGCTCGGCGAAGAGTTCGAGGGCCACGTCCTGGATGCGCTGACGGGTGTTCCCGCGGCGCTGCTGCTTGCCCGTGCCTGTGCCCGTGCCCATCGGGGTGCTCCTCGACTTCATGCCACATAACTTACTTGACGCCCGGCTAGTGGGGGGTCTACCTTCCCTCAGTGTAGTCAACTAGCCGGGCGACAAGTAAGTACCCGGCCGTGCGGGGAGTGGGGAACATGGCGGAGAAGACCATCGAGAAAACCGGGCCGGCGGCCGGCCCGGAGACGGAACAGGCGGCCCCGCCACCCGCCGGGACCGGCACGGCCGGAGCCGGAGCGGACAAGGCCGGAACCGGCGCGGACAAGGCCGAACCGCAGCCGCGCAGCGTGCGCGTCGTGCTCTTCGCCCTGATGATCACGATGCTGCTCGCGATGCTCGACAACATGATCGTGGGCCCCGCGATGCCGACGATCGTCGGTGACCTCGGCGGCATGGAGCACCTGTCGTGGGTCGTGACCTCCTACACCCTGGCCACCGCCGCCTCCACCCCCATCTGGGGCAAGCTCGGCGACATGTACGGGCGCAAGGGCTCCTTCCTCACCGCCATAGTCATCTTCCTCGCCGGCTCCGTGCTGAGCGGGATGGCGCAGGACATGGGCCAGCTCATCGGCTTCCGCGCCGTCCAGGGGCTCGGCGCGGGCGGCCTGATGGTCGGCGTCATGGCGATCATCGGTGACCTCGTGCCGCCGCGGGACCGCGGCAAGTACATGGGCATGATGACCGGCGTCATGGCCGTCGCGATGATCGGCGGCCCGCTGGTCGGCGGCTCCATCACCGACCACCTCGGCTGGCGCTGGGCCTTCTACATCAACCTGCCGCTCGGCGCCGTCGCCCTCGCCATGGTCACCAGCGTCCTGCACCTGCCCAAGAAGAAGGCGGAAGGACGCATCGACTACCTCGGCGCGGCCCTGCTCACCGTCGGCATCAGCGCGCTCGTGCTCGTCACCACCTGGGGCGGTACGGAGTACGCCTGGGACTCGGCCGTGATCATGGAGCTCATCGGCATCGGCGTCGCCTCGCTGATCGGCTTCCTCTTCGTACAGAAGAAGGCCGCCGAACCGATCCTGCCGCTGCACATCTTCGCCAACCGCAACTTCTCGCTGATGGCCGTCATCGGCTTCATCACCGGCTTCGTGATGTTCGGCGCGATGCTGTTCCTGCCGCTCTTCCAGCAGTCGGTGCAGGGCGCGTCGGCGACCAACTCCGGTCTGCTGCTCCTTCCGATGCTGCTCTCGATGATGGCCGTCTCGATGGTCGCGGGCCGGGTCACCACCGCCACCGGCAAGTACCGCGTCTTCCCGATCGCCGGCACCGTCCTGATGGTCGCCGGCTTCTTCCTGCTCGCACAGATGGATACCGGCACCTCGCGCCTCACCTCCGGCCTCTACATGGCCGTGCTCGGCGCGGGCATGGGCTTCCTGATGCAGGTCACCATGCTGGTCGCGCAGAACAGCGTCGAGATGAAGGACATGGGCGTCGCCTCGTCCTCCGCCACGCTCTTCCGCACGCTCGGCTCGTCCTTCGGTGTCGCGATCATGGGCGCGCTCTTCAACAACCGCGTCCAGGACGTCATGGACGACCGCGCCGGAGCCCTCGGCGGCAAGGTCACCGAGACCTCGGCGCAGCTGGACGCGGCGAGCCTCGCCAAGCTGCCGGAGGCCGTCCAGGACGCCTACCAGCACGCGGTGTCGTCCGGCACGCACTCGGCGTTCCTGCTGGGCGCGGCCATCAGCGTCGTGGCGCTGCTCGCGTCGTTCTTCGTGAAGGAGATCCCGCTGCGGGGTTCGGGACCGGAGGACAGGCCGACTGTGATCGCGGAGTAGTGGGTGGTGGATCCCGCGCCGGGCAGCCTCTGTGATCTCAGAGGTTGTCCGGCAGTTTGAGCACCGGATAGCTCCCCGTGTTCGTCGGCGCGTGCTCCGGCAGCCACAGCACCGCGACCGCGCCCTCGGCCGGCACCTCGGGCGCCGCCCCCGCAGGGCGTACGTTGCGGAAGGTGAGCCGCGCGCCGAGCACCCGCGCCTGGCCCGCCGCGATCGTCAGGCCGAGACCGTGCCCGTGGCCCGCCCGGTCGGCGCTGCCCGTGCGGAAGCGGCTCGGCCCCTCGTCCAGGAGCGCCTCGGGGAAGCCGGGCCCGTGGTCGCGCACCCGGACCACGCGGCCCTCGACGCTGACCTCGATGGGCGGCTTGCCGTGCTTGGTGGCGTTGGCGACGAGGTTGCCGAGGATGCGCTCCAGGCGGCGCGGGTCGGTGGTGACCTCCGATTCGTGCACCACCGTCACCGTCACGTCCGTGGTCAGGATCGCCATGCGCCGGGCCACGAACTCGCCGAGGGTGATGTCCTGGAGCTCGGCCCGTTCGGCGGCGGAGTCCAGGCGCGCCACTTCGAGTACGTCCTCGACGAGCGTGCGCATCGCCTGCGCGCGGTCCTTGACCAGCTCGCTCGGCCGGCCGGGCGGCAGCAGCTCGGCGGCCGTGAGCAGCCCGGTCACCGGCGTACGCAGCTCGTGCGCGATGTCGGCGGTCACCCGGCGCTCGGCCTCCAGGCGCTGCTTGAGCGCGTCGGCCATGGCGTCGACGGCGCTCGCCACGTCGTCGGTCTCGTCCTTCACGACACCGCCGATCGCCTCGCGGACACTCACGTCCGAGTGCCCCTGGGCGACCTCGCTCGCCGCCGTCGCCGCCTTGCGCAGCCGCCGCGACAGCTGTCCGCCGATCAGCACGCCGAGCGCGCAGCCGCCGAAGACGACCGCGATGGAACCGATGACCAGGGCCTGGTCGAGGTCCTTCATGACGGTGGCGCTGCGGTCGGTGAAGCGGGAGTGCAGCGAGAGTACGTGCCCGTCGGCGAGCGGCACGGCGGCCCAGATGTCGGGCACGCCGTCGGTCTTCTCCTCGACGAAGGTGGCGCGGCGGCCCTTGAGGACCTTCTGCCGCAGCTCCTCGGGCAGCTCCGGGTCGTCGACCTTCGTGCCGAACTGCAGCGTCTGCCGCTGGGACGCGGAGGAGTAGAGCCGCAGGGCGAACTGGATGCGCTCGTCCTGCACGTCGCGCGCGTTGTCGAGCATCGAGACCCGCGCGGCGTTGTGCACGACCAGGCTCAGGGCGATCGCGACCAGCGCGCCGACCAGCGCGATCGCCGCGGCGATCTTCCAGCGCACGCCGGTGCGCAGGTGCACCCCGGAGCGGAGCCTCGCGCGCACGCGCTCGACGGCCCTGCGCCCCCCGTTCATATACGTCGTCCTCTGAGTGCCGTGAATACCGAACGTGCCGTGTGTCCGCTGATCGTGTTCACGCCTTGAGCTTGTAACCGAAGCCGCGGACCGTCTCGATGCGGTCCTGTCCCACCTTCGTGCGCAGCCGCTGCACGTGGACGTCGACGACACGGGTGTCGCCGCCCCAGCCGTAGTCCCACACCCGCTCCAGGAGCTTGTCGCGGGAGAGGACCGTGCCGGGCGCGGACGAGAACTCCAGAAGCAGCCGCATCTCGGTCGGCGTCAGCGCCACGGGCGCACCGCCCCTGCGCACCTCCATGCCGACCGTGTCGATCTCCAGATCGCCGAAGTTCAGCACCCCGCCGTCCGCCGCGGAGCTCTCCTCCTGGCCGGACGAGGCCGAGCCGTGCCCGCCCGCGTGCCCGAAGCGGCGCAGGACGGCGCGGATGCGGGCGACCAGGACGGCGCCGTCGAACGGCTTGGTCACGTAGTCGTCGGCGCCCGCCTCCAGGCCGAGCACCACGTCGATGGAGTCGGCGCGCGCCGACAGCATGATCACCGGGACCGTCGACTCGTCACGGATGCGGCGGCACAGCGAGACGCCGTCCAGGCCCGGCACCATCACGTCGAGCAGCGCGATGTCCGGCTGGTCGGCGCGGAACGCCTCCAGGCCCGCGAGACCGTCCGGCATGGCGGTGACCGCGAAACCGTCGCGCTCCAGGGCGAGCTGGGTGGCCTCGCGGATGACGTCGTCGTCCTCGACGAACAGGACGTGGGTCTGCTCTGCCATCGGGTGCTCTCAGTCCTTTTCGCTGCGTCGGTGCGTCGGTGCGTCGGTGCGTCGATGCTTCGGAGTGTCGGGGTGTCGGAGTATCGGGGTGTCGGTGCGCTGTCAGTCCGTGGACGGAGTGGGTTCCCCGTCCACCGCGTTGCCGAAGTCGTTGCGGGTGCGCCCCGACTCCGTGAAGCGGTTCGCGGACCAGCGGTACGTGATCACTTCCTCGCCGGAGGGGTAGGCCACCGAATCGCCCGACTCGTACAGCTGCTTCGTCACGACCAGGTCGCCCCGGTCGATCTCGGCGTAGACGGAGGCCGGCTCCTCGGCCTTGAAGACATTCTCGTACCGGCCGCCCTCGGCGCGATACACGTAACTGCCGATGCCCACCGCGTCGCCGCACGTCAGCACGTTCACGACGACGTCGGAGGCGGTCCCTCCGGTCAGGTTCCCGTACGACACGTCGACCGGGTAGGCCTTCCCGACGCACGGCTTCAGGTCCCGCTTGATCGCCGGGCTGACCTTCGGGTCCTCCTTGACGAGCCGGACCGCGTCGATCTTCTTCGTCGGCACGGACGCCGAGGCCGAAGGGGACGGTGCCGTGGACACCACGGGCTCGCTGCGGGCCGGGCCCTCGTCGCGCGCGCCGGAGCCGCCCGTCGAACAGGCGGAGAGCAAAAGGCCGACGGCGGCGACCGCGGCCGTCGCCGCGCTCACCGCCTTCACGCTTCTCGTGACCCGGAGGCCTAGGCCGCGCAACTCTCCCGCTCCTCACGTTCGAGCGCGCTGGCGACCAGCTCCTCGCGGTCCCGGCTCTCCAGCTCCTGCCGGAGCCGGGCGAGCGCCCGGTGCAGCGTGCTCTTGACCGTTCCGGCCGACATACCGAGGGCGGCGGCCGTCTCCTCTGTGGACATCTGCTCCCAGTGTCGCAGCACGACCACGCTGCGCTGCTTGGGTGCGAGCACCTTCATGATGTCCATCAGCAGCGCGCGGTCCGCGTGCTGCTCGGTGGAGTCTTCCACGCTCGCGTCGGGCAGCTGCTCGGTGGGGACTTCCTCCAGTTTGCGGGCCCGCCACCACTCCGTACGCGTATTGATCATGACGCGGCGCAGATAGGCGTCCGCGAGCCGCTTGTCGGCTATGCCGTCCCAGCGGCCGTACGTCCGTACGAGCGCGGTCTGCAGCAGGTCCTGGGCGTCCACGGGGTCCGGGACCAGGCGCCGGGCACTGCGCAGCAGGGCGTCCTGCCGAGTGCGGACGTACTCTTCGAACTCGAGCACCTCGCCGTGCGCCATACCAAACCGCCTCCGTTCCATCCCCATTGCCGACCGCCGTCCCTGCTGTGCGGTACGGGTATGAAGTTACGGAGGCGTTGTCACGAGGTTGTGCGGAGGAGCCAGCGGCGGGCGCACGGCTGTACGTCGGTTGTGTAACAGACGTAAGCCCGGGGTAAATACCTACGTTTCGTAGGGGACCGAGCGCTCTCCGCCATCGAGTCGTCAGGACGTCAGATTCTCAACCCCTCAGCCCCTCAGGCCTCAGCCCCTCAGGTCAGCGGAAGCCGGTACCGGCCGCCGGGGAGCGGTTCGACGAGGCCGTCCGCGACCAGCCCGTCCAGCGCACGGGCCCGCTGCACGGGCTCGTCCCACACCCGGTCGAGGGCCGACTGCGGCACCGGCGTCACGGCCTCGCGGAGCACGGCGAGCAGCTTGCCCCGCACCTGCCGGTCCGTCCCCGCGTACGTCTGACCGCGGCGGGCGGGCCCTTCGTGCGGGGGCTTCCCCGCCAGCCGCCAGGCGCACTGCACGGCGATCGGGCACGCCCCGCAGTTCTCGTTCTTCGCCGTGCAGACCAGGGCGCCCAGCTCCATGGAGGCCGCCGCCCAGCGGGACGCGGTGCGCTCGTCCTCGGGCAGCAGGGCGCGGGCGAGCTTGCGCTCGGCGGCGGTCGTCGCGTTCGGCGGGTACTGCACGCCGGTCACGGCCCGCGCGAAGACACGGCGCACGTTCGTGTCGAGCACGGCGTGCCGCTGCCCGTACGCGAACGAGGCGACGGCCGCCGCGGTGTACTCCCCGATGCCGGGCAGCGCGAGCAGCTGCGCGTGCTGCGTGGGTACGTCGCCGTTGTGCCGCTCCGTTATGGCGAGGGCCGCGCCGTGCAGCCGGAGGGCGCGGCGCGGATAGCCGAGCCGACCCCAGGCGCGCACGGCCTCACCGGGCGGCTCCTTGGCGAGGTCGGCGGGGCGGGGCCAGCGGGCAAGCCACTGCTCGTACACGGGCAGGACGCGGCTGACCGGCGTCTGCTGGAGCATGAACTCGCTGACCATCACGCCCCACGGACCGGCGTCCGCACGACGCCACGGCAGGTCGCGGGCGTGCGTGTCGAACCACGCGATGACGGGGCTGTGCAGGGCCTCACCCGCGGGTTCGGCGAGGCCCCCGGGCTCGGCGAGGCCCGCGGGTTCGGCGAGGCCCGCGGGGGCGTGCCCGCTGAGGGGGCTGTCGGAACTGTTCGGCATGGGCTTCGTGGGCGCAGTCATGGCACACCCGATCCTGCCACGGGCACGCCGGAGCGCGGGCCAACCGCGCGGTTCGCCTCGACGGTTTCCCGGGGGTGGGGGGTACGGGGTGGCCCGGATGGGCTCCGGGGGAGATCCCGGGCCCGGGGGCCCGGTGGGCTCCAGGGCCGGATTTCCCGGGCGGGCCCCGAACGGCGGATGAGCTCCTACGCCCTGCTGCCCGACGCCCCCACCCCGCCGGGGGGGGGGGCACGCGCTCTCACCGTCACCGTCACCGTCACCGCCGAACGCACAACGCCGACCGGAGCCGCGAGCCCCACCCCCGCCGACCCGGTGGGGAGGCGCGCCTGCTCGGGGGCGTGTGCACCTGACGATCGGCAGGGGTGCCGGGGCGTGGGGGGACAGTAGCGTCGGAGGAGTGGAGAGACGTACACGGAGCGCGCTGTTGTGGGTGGCGCTGGCCGTCCCCGTCGTGTCGGTCGACCGGCTGGGCCTCAACGAACCGCGATCCGCCGCGGCGCAGCTCATCGGCCTCGCCGTCCTCGCCGGTGCCGTCGCCGTCTCCCGGACCCGCCCCCTCCTCGCCTTCCTCCTCTCCGCCGTCCTCGGCCTGGCCACCGCCCCGTCCCTCTTCACCCTCTCCTTCGGCCCGGCCCTCGCCGTCCTCGCCCTGCTCCTCGGCCGCCGCGCGGACCGCGCCAGCACGGCCCTGCTCGCCTTCGCCGGGATCGCCGTCGTCGGCACGGCGAAAATCGCCGCGCGCGACGTCGATCCGGTCGTGGAGTGGCTCGTGCTCATGGCGACGCTGCTGTTCGGCGCCGTCTTCCCCTGGCTCGCGGGCCGCTACTGGCGCCAGGGCCGCGAGCTGGCCGCCGCCGGCTGGGCCCGCGCCGACCAGCTGGAACGCGAGCAGCGCATCGTCGCCGACCGCGCCCGGCTGCGTGAACGGGCCCGCATCGCCCAGGACATGCACGACTCCCTGGGTCACGAGCTGAGCCTGATCGCCGTACGGGCGGGCGCCCTCCAGGTCGCCCCCGACCTCCCCGAACCGCACCGCGCGGCCGCCGCAGACCTCCGCGCGGCCGCCTCACAGGCCACGGACCGACTGCACGCCATCATCGGCCTGCTCCGAGACGAGGACGACGAACAGGCACCGCTGGCCCCGACGGGCGAGACCATCGCAGCCCTCGTCGCACGCGCCGCCGAGTCGGGCCTGGACGTCACGTACCTGGACGGGGAGGGCGCCGGTGACGGTGCGGCACCGGGCGATCCGCGTCGGCAGGACGAGGCGGATGTCGATACGGCTGCCAGCGCGGCCGTTGGAACGGGCGGCAGTGCGGTCGACGATATGGCTGACTGCGCGGATGGCAGCACGGCCGGCAGCGCGACCGACGACGCGGCTGGCAGCGCGGTCGACGACACGCTCGACGACGCGGCTGGCAGCGCGGTCGGCGACGCGGCCGACGACACGCTCGGCAGCACGGTCGACGACGCGGCTGGCAGCGCGGTCGGCGACGCGGCCGACGACACACTCGACGACGAGACCGGCAGCGCGGTCAACGACGCGGCCGACGACACACTCGACGACGAGACCGGCAGCGCGATCGATGACGCGGCCGACGACACGCTCGGCAGCGCGCTTGACGACGCGACCGGCAGCACGGTCGACGACACGTCCGACAGTACGGTCGAAGACGCGACCGACGACGCGGCCAGCAGCGCGACCGACGACACGGTCGACTGCGCGATCGGCGACACGTCCGGCAGCACGGTCGACGACGCGACCGACGACATGGCCAACAGCGCGACCGACAGTACGGTCGACGGCACGGTGGACAGCGCGACCGACAGCACGGTCGTCGACCGCACCGTCCACCGTGTCGTCCAGGAAGCGCTCACCAACGCCGCCAAGCACGCGCCGGGCGCCCCCGTCACCGTCGCGGTGACGCGCGACACTTCCGCGGGGAAGGCCACCGCGACAAAGGCCACCGCAGGGAAGCCCACCGTGACGACGGTCACCGTGACCAACGGGCGCCCGGGGACGGGGAGTTCACGCGCCCCCGGCGAGCTTTCCGGTGGCGGCTCCGGCCTGCGTTCCCTGCGTACCCGCGTCACGGACCTGGGCGGCACGCTCGACGCGGGGCCCCACGGCCACGGCTTCCGGGTCACCGCCCGCCTCCCGGCCGGGAGGAGCGCCCCCGTACCGCCGCCGCCCCCACCGGGCGGCCGCTTCGCGGACGCCCGGCACCGCACCGCCCTGGCCTTCGGTATCGCCGTCACCACGGGCGTGCTGCTCATCGGCGGAACCTTCGCCTGGTACGCCTACTCGCGCACGCACTCCGTCCTCGACCCCGCCGACTACGCACGCCTGCGCATCGGTGAGACCCGCGCCGAGGCCGACCGCGTCCTGCCGGACCGGACCGTCGCCGACCCGCCCCTGGAGCGCGCGCCCACCCCACCGCCCGCCGGGGCGGACTGCGCGTATTACCGGGCGAGCGGTGAACTCTTCACCGCCGTGACGCACTTCAGGCTCTGCTTCGCCGAGAACGGCCGACTCGTGGACAAGGCCGTCATCCCCACGGCGAGCGACGCGGACCGCAACGCGGAAGCCCCTGTCGGTGATCAGCAAGAGAAGTAAGAGAAGTAAGAGAAGGAAGCAAAGGAGCGGGTCCTGTGAACGAGAGACGGGCGACGGACGAGGTGCCCGGGACGGCGGTGGGCGGCACCGCCCCCACCATCCGCGTCCTGCTGGCCGACGACGAGGCCATGATCCGCGCGGGCGTGGGCGCCATCCTCGCCGCGGGTCGGGGCATCGAGGTCGTCGCGGAGGCCGGCGACGGGCGCGAGGCCGTGTTTCTGGCGCAGGCCCACCGCCCCGACGTGGCGCTGCTCGACATCCGCATGCCCCGACTGGACGGACTCGCCGCGGGGGAGGAGATCGTCCGGACGGTGCCCGGCACGGCGGTCGCGATGCTGACGACGTTCTCCGAGGACGCGTACATCGCACGCGCCCTGAGCGGCGGCGCCACCGGCTTCCTGCTGAAGTCCGGCGACCCGCACGAACTCATCGCGGGCGTACGGGCGGTGGCGGGCGGCGCCGCCTTCCTCTCGCCCAAGGTCGCCCGGCACGTCATCGACGGCTTCGGCGCCCGGCGCATGGGCCGCGGCGCCGCCGCCCGTGCCCGGACCGAGGCCCTCACTCCGCGCGAGCGCGAGGTGCTCGGCCTGGTCGGCGCCGGCCTGTCCAACCCGGAGATCGCGGCCCGGCTGCACCTCGTCGAGGGCACGGTCAAGGCGTACGTGAGCGCGGTCCTCGACCGGCTCGGGGTCAAGAACCGCGTCCAGGCGGCGATCGTCGCGTACGAAGCGGGGCTCGTTCCGGAAGCGGACTGAGCGTCAGCGCGGCTGGATGTCGTCCCGCCGGAACGTCATGGTCGGCGAGTCGTACGCGGCCGAGTCGTACGCGGCCGGGTCGTACGCGGTCGAGTCGTACGCGGCCGGGTCGTAAGCCCTCTGGCCGGGAACCGGGGCGGGGGCTCCGGCCGGGGCAGGGGCCGGGACCGAGGCGGCGCGGGCGTGGGCGGGGCGCGCGGGGCCCGGCCCCGCGAACCACTGCACGATCCCCGTGGACGACCCGCGCATCGCGAGCGTGACCCGCGCCACCGGCCGCGTGGTGAGCCGGACGAGGACGAAGACGATCACCGCGCCGAAGACGAGCCCCACCGCCACGTCGTGCGGATAGTGCACACCCACGAACACCCGCGAGAACGCCATGAGCACGGCCATCGGCACGGTCAGCGCGGCGATGCGCGGCCAGGCGAGCGCGAGACCGATGGCGGCGGCGCCCGCGATCGCCGAGTGGTTGCTGGGGAAGGACCAGTCGCCGTGCGGTGGGCACTCGACGAGCGGGGTCAGCGCCCCGGACACCGCCCGGCAGGGACGCTCCTCCTCGATCCCGGACTTGAGCAACTCGCTGCACACGTACGCCACCGCCGTGGCGAGCGGAGCGAGCACCGCCACCGCGAGCGCGCGGGGGTCACCGCGCCTGGCCCGCCACCAGGCGACGATGAAGAGCACTCCGAAGAGCAGCAGCCCGAGCTCCGTCCACACCTCCGCGAGGTGCTGGAACCACGACGGCGTGTCGTGGGCGAAGTCGGTGATGTCGCGGTAGAGATCGTCCGTCATGGTGTCCATGATTACGGACGGTACGAGTGTCGCCGAATCGTCACATCCGGCGATCGTCTCGTCACACCCCTGACGATGGTCGGGGGTCCGGGGACGGCCCCGGGATGATGATCCGGAAACTTTGTCGCCCAAGGCGGCGGGTGGGGCGGGAGAAGCACCGGATCTCTCGTAAGGTTTGGGCGTGGGATCTCTGCGCAATCCGGTCGGGCCGCTTCCCTCCACCATCTACTGGCGTCGGAGGGCCGTCCTGCTGTCCGTACTCGGCCTTCTGCTGCTCCTTGTCGTATGGGTCATCACCTCAGGTGGCGGCGGCGGCAAGAACAACGCCGACGGGCCTGGCGGCAACGGACCCGCCACGTCCATCACACCGGGACCCACCGGGTCCGGGCCCGCGATCAGTGAACACCCGGGCGGGCGGGACGAGTCGGGCGACGGCTCCGACTCCGGCTCGGGCGGTTCCGGCGGCGGTTCCGGCGGTTCCGGCGGGTCGGGCTCCGGCTCCGGCTCGGGTGGTTCGGGCGGCTCCGGCGGCTCGGAGGACTCCGGTGGCGGCGGTTCCGACGACGGCGCCAAGGGCGGCGGCGGCTCCGGCGACCGCCTCCCGGCCGGTACGCGGCTGCCCAACTGCGCCAGCGGCGCCGTGAACTTGAAGGTCCGCAGCGTCCAGAACACGTACGCGATCGACGAGAAGCCGAAGTTCGAGCTGATCGCCGAGAACAGCGGCGGCAAGGCCTGCAAGGTCGATCTGGGCGGCAGGGGAACGGTGCTGACGATCACTCAGGCCGAGGGCGACGACGAGTTCTGGTCCTCGGCGGACTGCCCCGGCGGCAGCGGCAGCCTGCTGCTGCGCGTGCCGGCGGACGGGCGGATCACGCACACGGTCCAGTGGGACCGGCGGCCCAGCGCCCCGCGCTGCGCGACCCCTTCGGCGGGCTCGGCGGAACCGGGCACGTACTTGGTCGAGGCGAAGACCCCGGGCCTGGGCACGGCACGCGCTTCGTTCGTCCTGGAGAAGGACTGACCCGCGGTCGGAGCCCCCTTCGGGGGCTCTAGACGTACCGCTCCAGGATCGACGACTCCGCCAGGCGCGACAGCCCCTCGCGCACGCTGCGCGCCCGCGCCTCGCCGACGCCGTCCACCGTCTGGAGGTCGTCCACGCTCGCGGCGAGCAGCTTCTGCAGGCCGCCGAAGTGCTCCACGAGCCGGTCGATGATCGCCCCGGGGAGCCGGGGGACCTTGGCGAGGAGGCGGAAGCCGCGCGGGGACACCGCGGAGTCCAGGGCCTCGGGGGAGCCGGTGTAGCCCAGGGCGCGGGCCACGGTGGGCAGTTCGAGGAGCTCCGCGTGCGTGAGGGAGTCCAGCTCCGCGAGGGCCTCGTCCACCGTGCGGGAGCGCTTGGCGGTGGGCTCCGGGACATAGTCCCTGACGACCAGCTCGCGCTCGGGCTCGACGCCCGCGATCAACTCGTCCAGCTGGAGGGCGAGAAGACGCCCGTCCGTGCCGAGCTCCACCACATACTCGGCGATCTCCGTGGCGATGCGGCGCACCATTTCGAGGCGCTGGGCGACGGCGGTGACGTCCCGGACCGTCACCAGGTCCTCGATCTCCAGGGCGGAGAGCGTGCCCGCGACCTCGTCGAGGCGGAGCTTGTACCGCTCAAGGGTGGCGAGCGCCTGGTTCGCGCGGGAGAGGATCGCCGCCGAGTCCTCCAGGACGCGGCGCTGCCCGTCCACGTAGAGCGCGATCAGCCGCATCGACTGGGAGACCGACACGACGGGGAAGCCGACCTGCTTGCTCACCCGGTCCGCGGTGCGGTGCCGCGTGCCCGTCTCCTCCGTGGGGATCGTCGGGTCCGGCACCAGCTGCACGCCCGCGCGCAGGATTTTGGTGATGTCCTTGTCGAGGACGATGCCGCCGTCGAGCTTGCACAGCTCGCGCAGCCGCGTCGCGGTGAACTCGACGTCCAGGATGAAGCCGCCCGTGCACATCGACTCAACGGTCTTGTCCCAGCCGAGGACGATCAGACCGCCGGTGTTGCCCCGGAGGATGCGCTCCAGGCCGTCGCGGAGCGCCTGGCCGGGTGCGACGGCGCTCAGGGAGGCGCGCATCAGCCCATCGGCAGCGGAGCTGCCGCCGGACTTGCCGGGGTTCGCTGCCCGGTCGTTGGCTGCCACTGCACTCCCTCGGTCGCAGGTTGTCCAAGCCTCTGCCGCGAGCTTGCTCCGTGCGGAGCGCACGCCTTGCCCCGCACGGAGCGGACACTTGCTTCGTACGGATGGGCGAGACCAGGGCAAAGTCTACCGGCGCTCTTCCTCCTCCCGTGGGGCCTCTCGGCGACGGGATCTCGGAAGGACACGGAGGGCGTCCCCCATGTCGGCGACTTCGATGACCTTCATACCGGCGGGGACCCTGCCGGGGTCGGACGGCACGAGGGCGTGGGTGAAGCCCAGGCGGTGGGCCTCGGCCAGTCTGCGCTGGACGCCGGTGACCCGCCTGACCTCGCCCGCCAGGCCGACCTCGCCGATCGCCACGAGGTTCTTGGGCAGCGGGGTGTCGCTGGCCGCGCTGGCCAGGGCGAGGGCGACGGCGAGGTCCGCGGCGGGTTCGGAGAGCTTCACGCCGCCGACCGTCGCGCTGTAGATGTCCCGCTTGCCGAGGGCCGTGATGCGGCCGCGCTGCTCCAGGACGGCCAGCATCATCGAGACCCGGGACGTCTCCAGGCCGGAGGTGGTGCGCCGGGGGCTGGGGATCTGCGAGTCGACCGTGAGCGCCTGGACCTCGGCGACCAGGGGGCGGCGGCCTTCGAGGGTGACGGTCAGGCAGGTGCCGGGGACGGGCTCGGCGCGGCGGGTGAGGAAGAGGCCGCTGGGGTCGGCGAGGCCGGTGATGCCCTCGTCGTGCAGCTCGAAGCAGCCGACCTCGTCCGTCGTCCCGTACCGGTTCTTGACGCCTCGGACGAGGCGCAGGCGCGCGTGCCGGTCGCCCTCGAACTGCAGGACCACGTCGACGAGGTGCTCCAGGAGGCGGGGGCCCGCGATCGCGCCGTCCTTGGTGACGTGGCCGACCAGGAGCGTGGACATGCCGCGCTCCTTGGAGGCGCGGATCAGCGCGCCGGCGACCTCGCGGACCTGCGCCATGCCGCCGGGTGCCCCGTCGATCTCGGGCGAGGCGACCGTCTGCACCGAGTCCAGGACCAGGAGCGAGGGCTTGACCGCGTCCAAGTGCCCGAGGACGGCGGACAGATCGGTCTCCGCCGCCAGATACAGGTGGTCGTCGATCGCGCCGATGCGGTCGGCGCGCAGCCGGACCTGGCTCGCGGACTCCTCGCCGGTCACATAGAGCGTGCGGTGCTGCTCGCTGGCCGCCTTCGCCGACACGTCCAGAAGCAGCGTCGACTTGCCGACGCCCGGCTCGCCCGCGAGCAGTACGACGGCGCCGGGGACCAGGCCGCCGCCGAGCACGCGGTCCAGCTCGGGCACGCCGGTGGAGCGGGCGGTGGCCTGGCGGCCGTCGACCTCGCCGATCGGGACGGCGGAGGAGGTGACCCGGCCGGGGGCGGTCGTGCGGACCGCGGGCGCGCCGTACTCCTCGACCGTCCCCCAGGCCTGGCACTCCGGGCAGCGGCCGAGCCACTTGGCCGTCTGCCAGCCGCACTCGGTGCAGCGGTAGGACGGCCGGTCCTTGGTGGATTTCGTACGGGCAGCCATGGTCGGAACCGTAGCCGAGCCCACTGACATCGCCGCCCCCGCTGTGGAATCCGGGCTTCCTGTCCCCTTTTGAGCGATCTGTTCACCCGTAAGGGTTAAATGTGCCGGAGAGGGCAGAAGGGACCTGCATCATCCGCCTAACTTCGCACGGGTGATGAGCAGCAGGCCGGAAACTCCCACGAACGCAACCGGCGCGCACCGGGCGCACCGTGACGCGCGCAAGCGCGTGGTGCCGCGCCCGGCGCCCCGGGCCACCCCGTCCCCGCGCTACGAACCGTGTCTGGACGGCCTGTTCACGTACTGCCTGTCCGTGCTCTGCGACCACGACGCGGCGACCGCGGCGCTGGGGGACGTGCTCCACCACGCCGAGCGCCGCGGCACCCGCGGCCCCGAGGCGGAGAGCGACCTCAGGGCCTGGCTCTACGCCCTGGCGCGCTGGGTCTGCCTGCGCCGACTGGCCGAGGCCAAGCGCAGCCGCGAGGGACGGCACGCGGCACACACCGCGGAGCAATCCCCGAAGAAGCCGACGCAGCCGACGCAGTCGGCGAAGACGCCGGCGCAACCGCAGGAGTCCGAGCCGTCGCAGGAGACCGCTCGGCGGCGCGGGGAGCTGGCCCAGCTGGCCTGGCCGGAGGCCGCCGGCACCACCCCCGAGCAGCGCGAGGCCCTGGAGCTGGCCGTGCGCCACCGGCTCGCCCCCGCCGAGGTCGCCGCCGTCCTCGGCATGGACCTCACCAGGACCCGCGGCCTGCTCGCCTCCGCCGCCTGCGAGGTGGAGCGCACCCGCACCGCCCTCGCCGTCGTGGAGACCGGCAGCTGCCCCATCGTGGCCCGCCTCACCGGCGACAACCAGGTGCTGCTCGGCACCGCCCTGCGCCGCGAGCTCGTCCGGCACGTCGACGACTGCCCGCGCTGCCGCCGCACCGCCGAGCGCGCCGGGGCGAGCGCCTGGCCGGGCACGGCCGTCAGCCCGGCCGAGCTCCCCGTCGTCGAGGCGCCCCGAGCCGCCCTCCACATGGCGATGGCGCACGTCCCACGCGCGCGTGGCGGCGGTCCGCGCTACGACAGGCGCGGTTTCCCGATGGACCCCAAGGACCACGCCGCCCGCCGCGACCGCCTCCGCGCGCGTGCCGTCACGACGACCGTCGTCGCCACCGTGGTGGCCGCCCCGGTGCTCGCGCTCTGGGCCGCCTACCGCGGAGCGCCGCTCACCGGCGAGGGCCACGACGGCCGTTCGATCAGCGCGAGCGAGGGCGGCGGCCCCGGCCACGCACGCGACGACTACGAGAACGCGGGCAACGCGCGCAACGGCCCCGACCCCCGCTTCACCGCGGACAGCCGCTCGTCCGACGTCTCCGTAGAGGTCATCGGCGGCGGATCCGGCTCCCGCTCGTCGACCGGCCCCGGCCGCCTCACCGTCGAGGCCAGGCCGAGCGGCGACACGACCCTCATCACGCTGACGGCGTCCGGCGGTTCACCGGTCCACTGGTCGGCGGGCGAGAACGCCTCCTGGCTCTATCTGAGCCGCTCCTCGGGGACGCTCGCGCCGGGGGAGTCGGTCACCATCCAGGTGTACGTCGACCACACCCGCGAGCCGTCGGGACCTTGGAGCGCACGGGTCTCCGTCGCGCCCTCGGGCGCCATCATCTCGATCGACGGATACGGGGACGGACGTCCACCGACCCGCCCGGGCCCGCGCCCCACGCACCCCGTCCCGTCCGACCCCGGACCGTCCTACCCCGGCCCCTCGGACCCGGGCCCCTCCCACCCGGGCCCGTCCGACCCCGCCCCCACACCGACCCCCACGGACCCGACGCCCACACCGTCCGACCCCGGCCCCGGCGACTCGTCCCCGCCACCCGGCGACGGAAGCGGCGAACCGAACCCGAGCTGACGCCTAGCGAGAGGCAGGGTCCGCCGGATGCGGTGCGAGCAGCGGCAGTTGCGAGGCCAGTCGCTCCTCGCACAGCTCCACGAGCCGGGCGTACCCGTCCTTGCCCATCAGCTCGATCAGCTCCGGGCGGTAGGAGACGTACACCGGGTCGCCCGCGCCGTGCGCCGACGTCGCCGACGTGCACCACCAGTGCAGATCGTGGCCGCCGGGGCCCCAGCCCCGCCGGTCGTACTCACCGATCGACACCTGAAGGACGCGGGTGTCGTCGGGCCGGTCGATCCACTCGTACGTCCTGCGCACCGGCAGCTGCCAGCAGACGTCCGGCTTCGTCTCCAGCGGCTCGCGGCCCTCCCGCAGCGCCAGGATGTGCAGCGAGCAGCCGGCGCCGCCCGCGAAGCCGGGGCGGTTCTGGAAGATGCACGAGCCGTTGTACGGCCGGGTCTGGCGGTCGCCGTCCTCGTCCGTGGAGACCCACCCGGTCTCCCGGCCCACGTCGTGGTGCTGCCAGATGTCGGGCGTGAGCCGGTCGACGTACCCGGCGACCCGCTTCTCGTCGTCGTCGTCCGAGAAGTGGGCACCCAGCGTGCAGCAGCCGTCGTCGGCGCGGCCCGCCTGAATGCCCTGGCAGCCGCTGCCGAAGATGCAGTTCCAGCGAGAGGTCAGCCATGTCAGGTCACAGCGGAAAAGCTGCTCGTCGTCCGCGGGATCAGGGAACTCCACCCAGGCACGGGCGAAGTCAAGACCCTTCTCGTCCGGCTCAGCCTTCCCGGTCAGCCTGGTCTTCGCCGGCTTCCCGGACTTTCCCACCTTCTCGTTCTTCTCCGGCCTGCCCACCTTCTCGGCCTTCGCCGACTTCGATTTGTCGGCCTTCGTCTTTTTCGTCTTTGGCACGTCTCCAGGGTATGCGGGCGGTGGGCCGCCCGAGGCCAGACGATCGGCCCGCGCGGCGTAGCGTTCCTTATATGAGACTCGGTGTCCTCGACGTGGGGTCGAACACGGTGCATCTGCTCGTGGTCGACGCCCACCCCGGTGCGTGCCCGCTGCCCGCACACTCGCACAAGGCCGATCTGCGCCTCGCCCAACTCCTCGACCCCGCCGGGGCCATCGGGGCGGACGGCATCGACCGTCTGGTCGCCGTCGTCCGCGAGGCGATGGAGGCCGCGGAGGACAAGGGCGTCGAGGAAGTGCTGCCGTTCGCCACCTCCGCGGTGCGCGAGGCGAGCAATGCCGACGCGGTGCTCGCCCGGGTCAAGGACGACACCGGAGTCGACCTCCAGGTCCTGTCCGGCGAGGAGGAGGCCAGGCTGACCTTCCTGGCCGCCCGCCGCTGGTTCGGCTGGTCCGCGGGCAAGCTGCTCGTCCTCGACATCGGCGGCGGCTCCCTGGAGATCGCGTACGGCATGGACGAGGAGCCGGACGTCGCGACGAGCCTGCCGCTCGGCGCCGGCCGCCTCACGGCCGCCTGGCTGCCGACGGACCCGCCGGACCCCTCCGACGTGAAGGCGCTGCGGCGGCACGTGCGCGCGCAGATAGCCCGCACGGTGGGGGAGTTCAACCGCTTCGGCACCCCCGACCACATCGTGGCGACGTCGAAGACGTTCAAGCAGCTCGCCCGGCTGACGGGGGCCGCCCGCTCGGCGGAGGGACTCCACGTACAGCGCGAGCTGAAGCGGAAGTCCCTGGAGGAGTGGGTGCCGCAGCTCGCCGCGATGACCACCCGCGAGCGCGCGGAACTGCCCGGCGTCTCCGAGGGGCGGGCCGGACAGCTGCTCGCGGGGGCGCTCGTCGCGGAGGGCGCGATGGACCTCTTCGGGATCGAGGCGCTGGAGATCTGCCCGTGGGCCCTGCGCGAGGGTGTGATCCTGCGCAGGCTCGACCACCTGCCGCCCTCGTGAGCGCACGGGCCGTGAGCGGACGGAATGCACTCTGACCAGGGCGGTACGAGGCCACCTCCCCGGCGCCCGGACGGGGCCCGTACGCTGTTCCCCGTGGCAGAACCAGTGGTGCGCATCCCGGATGCGAAGGTCGCCCTGTCGACGGCCTCGGTCTATCCGGAGTCGACGGCGACGGCCTTCGAGATCGCCGCGCGCCTGGGCTACGACGGCGTCGAGGTCATGGTCTGGACCGACCCGGTCAGCCAGGACATAGAGGCGCTGCGCAGGCTGAGCGACTACCACCGCATCCCGATCCTCGCCGTCCACGCGCCCTGTCTCCTCATCACGCAGCGCGTCTGGTCCACGGACCCCTGGGTCAAGCTGCAGCGCGCGAAGGCCGCCGCCGAGAAGCTCGACGCCTCGACCGTCGTCGTGCACCCGCCCTTCCGCTGGCAGCGGCAGTACGCCCGCGACTTCGTCGACGGAATCTGGCGGATGGCCGACGAGACGGACGTCCGGTTCGCCGTCGAGAACATGTATCCGTGGCGCTACCGCGACCGCGAGATGCTCGCGTACGCCCCGGACTGGGACGTCACCAAGGACGACTACCGCCACTTCACCGTCGACCTCTCGCACACCGCGACCGCCCGCACGGACGCGATGGAGATGGTCGACCGCATGGGCGACCGGCTCGGCCACGTCCACCTCGCCGACGGCAGGGGCTCGGCCAAGGACGAGCACCTCGTCCCGGGCCGCGGCACGCAGCCCTGCGCCGAGCTTCTGGAGCGCCTGGCGGTCAGTGGCTTCGACGGGCACGTCGTCATCGAGGTCAATACGCGGCGCGCGATGTCCAGCGCCGAACGCGAGGCGGACCTCGCCGAGGCCCTCGCCTTCACCCGGCTGCACCTGGCCTCCGCGGTGCAGGTGCCCCGCTCATGACCCCCGGCGCGCCGTCGGAGGCGACCGCCCCGCGCCGCCGGGGACGCCCGTCCCGTACGCAGTCGGAGACCGGCCCCGCGACGCGCGACCAGATCCTGCGGGCGGCCCGCGAGGAGTTCTCCGCACGCGGGTACGAGAAGGCGTCCGTGCGCGGCATCGCCAAGGCCGCCGGGGTCGACCCGGCGCTCGTGCACCACTACTTCGGCACGAAGGAACAGGTCTTCGAGGCCGCCGTCACCGTCGCCTTCGCGCCCGCGCTGGAAGCGCCCGCCGCAGTCGAGGACGGCCCGCTCGAAGAGGTCGGCGAGCGCCTGACCCGCTTCGTCCTCGGCGTCTGGGAGAACCCCGCGACGCGCGCCCCGCTGCTCGCCATCGTGCGCTCCGCGGTGAACAACGAAACCGCCGCCTCGATCTTCCGCCGCCTCGTCGCCACCCAGCTCCTCGGGCGCATCGCACGCCATCTGGAGCTGCCCGACGCGGAGCTGCGGGCCGAGCTCGCCGCCGCGCAGCTGGTGGGCGTCGCCATGCTGCGGTACGTGATCCAGGTCGAGCCGCTGGCCTCGGCGGACGTCGAACAGCTCGTGGCGCGGCTGGCTCCGGTGGTGCAGGGGCATCTGACAGGCGCGTGAGACGGCTGTCCCGCCATCCGGACACTCTGTCCGGATCCTGGAGCCGCGGCGTACGCTCGAAGGCAGTCTTGTCCCTCGTACATCACCATCGCCGAACGAACCCCTGCCATTCCCTGAAGGAGCGAGCGACCATGCCCGAGCTCAGGTCCCGCACAGTCACCCACGGCCGCAACATGGCGGGCGCCCGCGCCCTTATGCGCGCCTCCGGTGTACCCGGGGCCGACATCGGGCGGAAGCCGATCATCGCGGTGGCCAACTCCTTCACGGAGTTCGTGCCCGGCCACACCCACCTGCAGCCGGTCGGCCGCATCGTCTCCGACGCGATCCGCGAGGCCGGCGGCATCCCCCGCGAATTCAACACCATCGCCGTCGACGACGGCATCGCGATGGGCCACGGCGGAATGCTGTACTCCCTGCCGTCCCGCGACCTGATCGCGGACTCCGTGGAGTACATGGTGGAGGCCCACTGCGCCGACGCCCTGATCTGCATCTCCAACTGCGACAAGATCACCCCCGGCATGCTGATGGCCGCCCTGCGCCTCAACATCCCGACGGTCTTCGTCTCCGGCGGCCCGATGGAGGCCGGCAAGGCCACCCTCGTCGACGGCACGGTCCGCAAGCTCGACCTGGTCAACGCGATCAGCGACGCCGTGGACGAGAGCATCTCGGACGAGGACATCCTCCGCATCGAGGAGAACGCCTGCCCGACCTGCGGCTCCTGTTCCGGCATGTTCACCGCCAACTCGATGAACTGCCTGACCGAGGCCATCGGCCTCTCCCTGCCGGGCAACGGCTCGGTCCTCGCCACGCACACCGCCCGCAAGGCGCTGTACGAGCGGGCCGGACAGACGGTCGTCGACATCACCAAGCGGTACTACGACGGCGACGACGCCTCCGTCCTGCCGCGCTCCATCGCCACGCACGCCGCCTTCGAGAACGCCATGGCCCTCGACATCGCCATGGGCGGCTCGACGAACACGATCCTGCACCTGCTCGCCGCCGCCCAGGAGGCCGGCGCCGACTACGACCTGTCCGACATCGACGCCGTCTCGCGCCGCGTCCCGTGCCTGGCCAAGGTCGCCCCGAACGTCGCGGGCAGCACGACGTACTACATGGAGGACGTGCACCGCGCCGGCGGCATCCCCGCACTCCTCGGCGAGCTGTACCGCGGCGGCCTCCTCAACGAGGACGTCCACACCGTCCACTCGCCCTCCATCAAGGAGTGGCTGGACGCCTGGGACATCCGCTCCGGGTCCGCGTCCGCCGAGGCCGTCGAGCTGTGGCACGCGGCGCCCGGCTGCCGCCGCTCCGCCGAGGCGTTCTCGCAGTCCGAGCGGTGGGACACCCTCGACACGGACGCCGCGGGCGGCTGTATCCGCGACGTCGCCCACGCGTACTCGCAGGACGGCGGCCTCGGCGTCCTCAAGGGCAACATCGCCGTCGACGGCTGCGTCGTGAAGACCGCAGGTGTCGACGAGTCGATCTGGACCTTCGAAGGTCCCGCGGTCGTCTGCGACTCGCAGGAAGAGGCCGTCGAGAAGATCCTCAACAAGGCCGTGCGGCCGGGAGACGTGGTCGTCATCCGCTACGAAGGCCCCAAGGGCGGCCCCGGCATGCAGGAGATGCTCTACCCCACCTCGTTCCTGAAGGGCCGCGGCCTCGGCAAGGTCTGCGCCCTGGTCACCGACGGCCGCTTCTCCGGCGGTACGTCGGGTCTGTCGATCGGCCACGCGTCGCCGGAGGCGGCGGCCGGCGGCACGATCGCGCTCGTCGAGGACGGCGACCGCATCCGCATCGACATCCCCGGCCGCTCGATCGAACTCCTCGTCCCCGACGAGGAGCTGGCCGCCCGCCGCGAGGCCCTCGGCGGCGTGTACGCGCCCAAGAGCCGCGAGCGCAAGGTGTCCGCCGCCCTGCGCGCGTACGCGGCGATGGCGACGAGCGCCGACAAGGGCGCGGTCCGGGACGTGTCGAAGCTCGGCTGATTCCCGGCGGCCGACCCTTACGGCCGGATCCCGGAAACCTTTTGGGGCGCGGGCGCGTCCTTGGTGTGGACAACACGCCAGGGGCGGCCCGCGCCGCCGTTTACGGGGGGAGAGCACAGTGAGCGAGAACGTGATGGTGCCGGAAGTGGCCGCCGAGCCGGCCGAGGCCGCCGTCGAGCCGAAAGTGGCCGTCGAGGCCACCGCCGCGAGGACCTACGCGATCGCCGCGGATGTCAACGTCCGGTCCGGCCCCGGCACTTCGTACGGCAAGGTCGGCCGGCTCCGCGCGGGCGCCCGCGTCACCATCGCCTGCCAGAAGCCCGGCGAGACGGTCACGGGCCCGACCGGCACGTCGAACCTGTGGGACCGGATCGGCAGCGGCCGGTACGTCTCGGACACGTACGTCCGCACGGGCAGCGACGGGTACGTGGCGCCGCGCTGCTGAGTCTCGTACGAGGCCTTACGGCCACCGGAGTCTGGCCGGACGTCAGTGTTCAGCCGGACTTCGGCGGCTTCGTCGCGTCGAAGGCGAACACCGTGTTCTTCGCGGCCGCCACGACCACCACGCTCCCGGTGACGGTCACGCGCGGGCTGGCGTTCACCTCGCCCGCCAGACCGTCGGCCCTGGGGTCCGTCGTCCACAGCGGCTCGCCCCCGCGCGACGAGAGCGCGGCGACCCGGCCGCTGGCCGAGCTGAAGTACAGCGCCCCGTCGCCGTCCCCGGCCACCGGCCCCGACACACCCTCAACGCTCGTCTGCCGGGACCACTTCTTCCTGCCGGTCGCCGGGTCGAGCGCCGTGACGAGCCCGGTCTGCCCGCTGATGAAGACGGTGCCGTCCGCCATGCCGGGCGTCCCGTCGTACGTCTTCGGGAACCGGGAGTACGTCACCCGGTGCGAGGGCCGGTCCACCCGGGACACCCCGTCGTAACCCAGCATCCGGGGGCCCTCCTGCCGCGGGTGGAGGAGGACGAGGCTGTCGTCCGCGGTGCCCACCGGCACGGCGGGGCCCTTGACGGCGACGGCCTTGCCGAGGCTTCCCGACGCGAGGTCGACGACGCGCAGGACGGGGTGGCGCACCTCGCCGGCCGCCACCTCCGCGCGCGGCGCGCACATCGCGTACAGCCGTGTGCCCGCGGGAACCGGGGCACACTGCGTGCCCGAGGGGAATGGTTCCTGCCAGGCGACCTTCCCGCTGTGCGCCCGCCGGGCCTCGAAGCGGGTGTTCGACGCGTCGACCGTGACGACGGTCGAGTTGATCACCACGGCGTCCTGCGTACGTCCCGTCACGGCCGTCGACTGGGCGCCGGACGGCACCGACCAGAGCTCCCTGCCCTTGTCCGCGTCGACGGCGACCACCTCGGTCTGCGGACTGCTCGCATCGTCCTCGGCCGCGAAGCGGTAGCCGAGCACCGTGTCGTCGGTGACGCCCACCAGATGCATGCCCTGCACCGGGACGCCGGGGCTTTTCTCCGTCCAGACGCGGGAGCCGTCGGAGAGCCTGAGCCGGGCCGCGACGACGCCACCGCCCCCGCAGAACAGCGCGTCACCGCGCGCCTCACAGCGCAACTCGTCCGGAATGTCCGCGCGGCCGCCCGGCACGGTCTTGCGCCACGGCGCGAACCCGCCCGGCAGCCGCGCCCCGGCCGCCGCGATGTCGCTCCCCTTGCCGCCCGCGCCGCCGCCCGGACCGTCCGAGCCGCCCGCCCGCATCACCGCGACGCCCCCGCCGATCGCGGCCACGGCCACGACCGCGGCGAGTACCGGCCGCCAACGCCGCCGCATCCGCCCCCCACCGGCGCCCCCGGCATCCGCACGGGGCGGGGACGCGGCACCCGGCGCCGGAGTGGCAACCGACGCCGGAGTGTCGTCGTCCGTCGACAGATGGTGCTGCGTATCCGTCTCCCGCATGCTGCGCGGGCCGTCCGCGGGACCGGTGGCGGGCCCCAGATCGGCCGGCAGGTCCCGCAGCCGTACGAGGAGTTCGTCCGCCGACGGCCGGTCGTCGGGGTCCTTCGCCAGGCACGGCTCGACCACCCGCCGCAGCGCGTCCGGCACCGCGCCGAGCGCCGGCGCCTCATGGACCACCTGGTAGGCCGTCATATAGGGGCTGTCGGCGTCGAAGGGCCCCTGCCCCGTAGCCGCGTAGACCAGCAGGGTGGCCAGCGAGAAGACATCGGAACGCGGCCCGACCCCGCGCGGCGTCTGCAACTGCTCCGGCGACATGAACGGCGGCGTGCCGATCACCCGCCCCGTCATCGTCAGCGTCTGCTGGTCCGCCGCGCGCGAGATGCCGAAGTCGATGACGCGGGGGCCCTCGGGGGAGAGGACCACGTTGGACGGCTTGAGGTCCCGGTGCACGACGCCCGCACGGTGGATGTCGCGCAGCGCCTCCGTGAGCCCGATGGCGAGGCGGCGCAGCTCGACGCCGTCGATGGGGCCCTTCTTGGCGATGTGCTGCGCGAGCGTGTGGCCCTCGATGAAGGTGGTGGCCATCCACGGGTGCTCGGCCTCGGGATCCGCGTCGATCACCGCCGCGGTGAAGGCGCCGCTGACCCGGCGGGCCGCCGCGACCTCCTGCCGGAAGCGGATGCGGAACTCCTCGTCCCCCGCGAACTGCTGATGGATCAGCTTGATCGCGACGGGCCGCCCCGAAGCCGTACGCGCCAGGAAGACCGTGCCCATACCGCCCGAACCGAGGCGCGCCTCAAGCGGGTACCCGCCGATCTCCTCCGGGTCTCCTCCACGGAGCGACATGCTCACCGACCTCCCCCGTGTTCCCCGCTGCGAACCCACGCCGCTTGCGCAGCCCAAAGTAACCGCCGCGCGGTGCGGCCTGGCAAGGCGGGGGACGAATAGGGCGTGCCTGTACGCGCGGAGTGCCCCGGGCCCGCGGACGCCGCCGCCACCGGGACGGCGGGAGCCCCGAAACCGCACGCCATAATCAAACGGTGAGCGACGAACCCGGCCCCCACGGCCCCACCGGCACAGACGGCCCCACCGCTCCGGCGCGCCCTGCCGGCCCCACCGAACCCGGCCCGCGGCCCGAGCCGATCCGCTTCTTCGGGACGACCTGGGTCGCCCACGACGGCGGCTACGGCGCCCGCCGGGCCGGCGTCGCCGTCGGCTCGCTGGCCGCGGCGGTCGCCGGCTGCTTCGTGCTGCGCTTCGCCTACGAGGGCCTGACCATCGCCGAGGTCGGCCGGTTCGTGAACCTCCTCGTCGTCCTGATGTTCGCGATCTGCAGCGCCGTCGCCTTCCGCCGCACCTGGGAGGGGTTCACGCGCCGCCACGACCCGGCGTCCCAGGCCTCCGCCCGCGGCCTGATGGCGATCGGCTTCGTCGGCACCCTCCTCGCCCACTTCTTCCGCTCCCTCTCGGAGGCCCCCGGCGAGAAACTCCACCGCGAGGAGTACGAGGCGGCCCGCGCCCAGTACGAAAAGCGCACCTCCCGCCGCACGGGCAACCCCTCCCGCAAGAAGCGCAAGCGCTGACACCACCCCCGAGCTCGCCCGCTCGCCGACGCCTCGGCCGACTTCATCGCGACGCCGCTGTGCCCCGACCCGTCCTGGAACGCCGCACTGCGCCTTGACGGAGCCGACCACCGGGAGCACTATTCATCACATGATGAATAAAAGAAACCCGGCGGCGGCCAAGCACCAGCCGCCCCCGACGAAGCCCCGAACCCACCCGGACAACCGACCCCGCACCCCGGCCCACAGCGCCGAGAGCCCCGCCGTCCTGGCCCAGGAGCTGACCGTCGTCCGAGGCCCGCGCACCGTCCTGCGCGCCCTCGACTTCACCGTCCAGCGAGGCCGGATCACCGGCCTCCTCGGCCCCTCCGGCTGCGGCAAGTCCACCCTCATGCGCGCCGTCGTCGGCACCCAGGCCAAGGTCACCGGCACCCTGAACGTCCTCGGCCACCCCGCGGGCGCCCCCGCCCTCCGCTCCCGCGTCGGCTACGTCACCCAGCACCCCTCCGTCTACGACGACCTCACCGTCCGCCAGAACCTCGACTACTTCGCGGCCGTCCTCGACCCCGGCCACGGCACCGCCGCCGACCGCCGCCGCGACCACGTCACCCGCGTCCTCGACGACGTCGCCCTCGCCTCACACGCCGACTCCCTGGCCGGCAACCTCTCCGGCGGCCAGCGCAGCCGCGTCTCCCTCGCGGTCGCCCTCCTCGGCACCCCCGAACTCCTCGTGCTCGACGAGCCGACCGTCGGCCTCGACCCCGTACTCCGCCGCGACCTCTGGAACCTCTTCCACACCATCGCCGCCGACCGCGACGCCACCCTCCTCGTCTCCTCCCACGTCATGGACGAGGCGGAACGCTGCCACCGCCTCCTCCTCATGCGCGAAGGCGAGCTCCTCGCCGACGACACCCCCGACGCCCTGCGCGACCGCACCCGCTCCGACACGGTCGAAGCAGCCTTCCTCCACCTGGTCGACGCCGCCGACACCGGCCGCCCCACCCCGCCCAGGAGCCCCCGATGAGCACCTACCGCACCCTCGCCTCCGCAGCCCGAGTCCTGCGCCAGCTCCGCCACGACTCGCGCTCCATCGCGCTGATGATCCTGGTCCCCTGCGTGATGCTGCTCCTCCTGCGCTACGTCTTCGACGGCAGCCCACAGACCTTCGACTCCATCGGCGCCTCCCTCCTCGGGATCTTCCCCCTCATCACGATGTTCCTGGTCACCTCGATCGCCACCCTCCGCGAACGCACCTCCGGCACCCTCGAACGCCTCCTCGCCATGCCCCTCGGCAAAGGCGACCTCATCGCCGGCTACGCCCTCGCCTTCGGCGCCCTGGCCGTCGTCCAGTCGACCCTCGCCACCGGACTCGCCCTGTGGGTCCTCGGCCTTGACGTCACGGGCTCCGCCTGGCTGCTGCTCCTGATCGCCCTGCTCGACGCCCTCCTCGGCACCGCACTGGGACTCTTCGTCTCGGCCTTCGCCGCCTCCGAATTCCAGGCCGTCCAGTTCATGCCGGCGGTGATCTTCCCCCAGCTCCTCCTCTGCGGCCTGTTCGCCCCACGCGACACCATGCAGCCGGTCCTCGAATGGATCTCCCACGCCCTCCCCATGTCGTACGCCGTCGACGGCATGAACGAAGTCCTCCACCACCCCGACATCACCGGCGACTTCGTACGCGACGTCGTCATCGTCGCCGGCTGCGCACTCCTCGTCCTGACCCTGGGCGCCGCCACCCTGCGCCGCCGCACCGCCTGACCCCCGGTGTTCCGCCCACCGGACACCACCGCTGCTCCCGGCGCCCCGATGCGAGGATGGTCCCCGGACGACGCAACCCCGGAGGCCACCGTTCATGAGCAGCAGCACGAGCCAGAAAGTCGCAGTCCTCGGCACCGGAAAGATCGGTGAGGCGCTGCTCAGCGGGATGATCCGCGGCGGCTGGGCACCGGCCGACCTCCTGGTCACCACCCGCCGTCAGGAACGCGCCGACGAGCTCCGCACCCGCTACGGCGTCACCCCCGTCAGCAACGCCGACGCCGCCGAGCAGGCCGACACCCTGATCCTCGCCTGCAAGCCGCAGGACATGGCCAAGCTGCTCGACGAACTCGCCCCGCACGTCACCCCCGACCGCCTGATCATCAGCGCCGCCGCCGGTATCACCACCGCCTTCATCGAGGAGCGCCTCGCCGAGGCCACCCCGGTCGTCCGCGTCATGCCCAACACTCCGGTGCTCGTCGACGAGGGCATGTCCGTCATCTCCGCCGGCAGCCACGCCTCCGCCGCCGCACTCGCCCACGCGGAGGCCATCTTCGGAGCCGTCGGCAAGACCCTCCGCGTCCCCGAGACGCAGCAGGACGCCTGCACAGCCCTGTCCGGCTCCGGCCCCGCGTACTTCTACTTCCTCGTCGAGGCCATGACCGACGCGGGCATCCTCCTCGGACTCCCGCGCGACAAGGCCCACGACCTGATCGTCCAGGCGGCGGTCGGCGCGTCCGTCATGCTCCGCGACAGCGGCGAACACCCGGTGAAACTCCGCGAGAACGTCACCTCCCCCGCGGGCACGACGATCAACGCCATCCGCGAGCTCGAAAACCACGGCGTACGCGCGGCCCTCATCGCCGCCCTCGAAGCGGCCCGCGACCGCAGCCGCGAACTCGCCACCGGCAACAACAGCTGAGGCCACCGCCACCGCTCGCCGCGGGGGCCCCGGTGGCGAGGCGGCGAGGGCACGGCACCCACGCGCCGCCCCACCTCGCCACCGGCCCCCGCACCCACGCCTACCGCGCGTCGCTCACCGGCGGCAGCAGCCCGATCGCCCGATAGGCGCCGTCCACCGTCGGCTTGGCCATGCCCCGTGCCCGCTCAGCTCCCCGTCGCAGCACCTCCTCCACGTACATGGGATCCGCCACCAGTTCCTTGTGCCGTTCCTGTACGGGCCTGAGCAGCTCCACCACGGCCTCGGCGGCGTCCTTTTTCAGTGCGCCGTACGACTCGTACACACCGCTCAAAGCCTCCGGATTCCCACCTCGGCAGGCCGCGAGGATCTCCAGCAGATTCGAGACCCCCGGCTTGGAATCGCGGTCGAAGGCGACCTCGCTGCCGCTGTCCGTGACGGCCCGCATGACCTTCTTGCGCACCACGTCCGGCTCGTCGAGCAGATAGACGATCCCGGCCCCCGTGTCGTGGGACTTGCCCATCTTCGACGTCGGGTCCTGCAGATCCATGACCCGCGCCGCGACCTTCGGCGGGGTGGCTCGCGGCACCACGAACGTCTGGCCGTAGCGCTGGTTGAACCGCGCCGCCAGGTCCCGCGTCAGCTCCACGTGCTGGGTCTGGTCATCGCCGACCGGCACCTCGTCGGCGCCGTACGCCAGGATGTCCGCCGCCATCAGGACCGGATAGGTGAGCAGCGACAGCCGCACGCTCCCGCCCCGCGCCTGCTCAAGGACCGACTTCTCCTTGTACTGGATCATCCGCCGCATCTCGCCGTCCGACGCGACGCACTCCAATAGGTACGAGAGACGGGCGTGCTCGTCCACGTGGCTCTGGACGAAGACGGTGGCCCGTTCGGGATCGATCCCCGACGCGAGCAGCAGCGTCGCCGCCTGTCGACTCAGCCTGCGTACCCGCCCGGGATCGTGCTCCACGGTCAGCGCGTGCAGGTCGACGATGCTGAAGAGGGACTCCGCCCGGTACTGGTCGACCTCGGCCCACTGCCGGATGGCTCCCAGATAGTTGCCCAGGGTCAGGTGTCCCGTCGGCTTGACCCCGCTGAAGATCCTCGTCATCTCTGCGCCTCCTGGTCAGGACCGCCGGCCCGACGACCGGGCTCCGAGTCCTCCAGGGGGGAGAAACGAGAACGGCCGCCGAAGCGGCGGCCGTCGAGTACATGCGTATGTACGGCCGCCGTCAGGCGGCCCACCACAGTTGGGCGTACGCACGTGTAGTCACGTCCGCCAGAGTAGCCCTCCAGCGGCCCGTCGTCAGGAGTTGACACCCCCGAAGCTGCTACGTAGTGTTCTCCGAGTTGCCCGACGTGAGCGTCGACCACATGGTCGGTCCCCGGGCAGCCATTCCGCAAGAACCATTCAAGCGATCGACGTCGTGCGCCCTTCCGGGACTCGCCTTCGGCTCGTTTTCATGCGTATTTGCGAAATGAGGAATCGGCGTTCGAAAGGACGCCCCCGATTAGGTCGGGAGCCGAGATTCCGCTAAAGTCTCACTCGTCGGAACGGCCCAACAGTCGCGAAGACACCTCCCGCTGACTGGGAGTCAGGCCCGAAAGGATCTGATAGAGTCGGAACCGCCGGAAAGGGAAACGCGAAAGCCGAAAGGCCGG